>NZ_JBMDII010000022.1:0-97334 GCF_057808605.1 Comamonas sp. FG99 | reverse complement strand
CTATCCGCGAAGGCGGCCGCACCGTGGGCGCCGGCGTCGTTGCCAAGATCATTGCATAATTGATCATTCTTGTAGGGGTATAGCTCAATTGGCAGAGCGTCGGTCTCCAAAACCGAAGGTTGTAGGTTCGATTCCTACTGCCCCTGCCACTTACTAGAAGTGGATAACGAGCCCGCCCAATGTGTGCGGGCTTCGGCGTCTTGGTGACGCCCATTTTGCAGGCTCATTGTTATGGCTGTTACGCAGGTTGAAACCGTGAATTCCGGTGCGGACAAGGCAAAGCTGTCCGCTGTTGTCTTGCTGGTGATTGCTGCCATTGCCGGCTTCTATCTGCTGGGCAAGCAGGGCGCAGTCGTGCAGTGGGCGGTCTTGCTGGTCGGCCTGGTGCTGGCTGCTGCCACATTCCTGGTTTCCGAGCCAGGCAAGCGCTTCGTCGGTTTCGCGAAGGACGCCACGCGCGAGGTCAAGAAGGTGGTGTGGCCCACCCGCAAGGAAACCTTGCAGATGACGGCCTATGTCTTTGCCTTTGTCGTGATCATGTCGCTATTCCTGTGGCTGACCGACAAGACGCTGGAATGGGTGTTGTACGATTTGATTCTGGGTTGGAGGAAGTGATGCCTAGCACCGATACGGCGATGGATTCGAATTCTGAATTGCCCGCAGGCTCCGCAAACCCCGATTTGCGCTGGTACATCGTCCATGCCTATTCCGGCATGGAGAAGGCGGTCGAGCGCAATATCCTGGAGCGTATCAACCGCTCGGACATGCAGCACAAGTTCGGTCGCATCCTTGTGCCCACGGAAGAGGTGGTCGAGGTGCGCAATGGTCAGAAGAAGACCGCCGAGCGGCGTCTCTTCCCTGGCTATGTGTTCGTCGAGATGGTCATGGACGACGACTCTTGGCACCTGGTCAAGCACACCAGCAAGGTGACCGGCTTCGTCGGCGGCGCCAAGAACCGTCCGGTGCCGATCTCCGAGGCGGAAGTCCAGAAGATCGTCAGCCAGATGCAGGAAGGCTCGGAAAAGCCGCGCCACAAGGTGGAATTCGTGGTGGGCGAGCTGATCCGCGTCAAGGAAGGCCCGTTCACCGATTTCAACGGAACCGTCGAAGAAGTCAACTACGAGAAGAACAGGCTTCGAGTTTCTGTTATGATATTCGGCCGCTCAACTCCGGTTGAGCTCGAATTTGATCAGGTCGAGAAAACCTAAAGCTCGAAAAAGCCTGATCTCTCAAGCGCTTATGGACTCGGCGCATCAATAGAGTCTTTACCCCGGGGAGCCTGGCTGCATGTGTTGCAGCGGGCGCTACTACCCGTCAGGAGCTTTTATGGCAAAGAAAATTGTCGGCTTCATCAAGCTGCAGGTGCCAGCTGGTAAGGCCAATCCCTCGCCGCCGATCGGTCCCGCACTGGGCCAGCGCGGTCTGAACATCATGGAGTTCTGCAAGGCATTCAATGCGCAGACCCAAGGTGTGGAACCCGGCCTGCCGCTGCCGGTGGTGATCACCGCTTTCGCGGACAAGAGCTTCACCTTCGTGATCAAGACGCCGCCCGCAACGGTGCTGATCAAGAAGGCCATCAAGCTGGACAAGGGCTCTTCGAACGCCCTGGCCAACAAGGTGGGCAAGATCACCCGCGCTCAGCTGGAAGAGATCGCCAAGACCAAGCTGAAGGACATGAACGCCGCTGACGTGGACGCCGCTGTGCGTACGCTGGCTGGCTCGGCCCGCTCGATGGGCGTGACGGTGGAGGGTCTGTAAATGGCTAAGCTGACCAAGAAGCAAAAGGCCCTGCAGGGCAAGGTGGACTCCACCAAGCTGTACGCATTCGCCGACGCCGTGGCCCTGGTGAAGGAAGCCGCGACCGCCAAGTTCGATGAATCCATCGACGTGGCGATCCAACTGGGCGTGGATGCCAAGAAGTCGGACCAGGTGGTTCGCGGCGCCGTGGTGCTGCCCCATGGCACCGGCAAGACCACCCGTGTGGCCGTGTTCGCGCAGGGCGCCAAGGCTGAGGAAGCCAAGGCTGCTGGCGCCGACGTGGTCGGCATGGACGATCTGGCTGCACAGGTCAAGGCTGGCGACATGCCCTTTGACGTGGTGATCGCCGCTCCCGATGCGATGCGCGTCGTGGGTACGCTGGGCCAGATCCTGGGCCCGCGCGGCCTGATGCCGAACCCCAAGGTCGGCACCGTCACGCCCGACGTGGCTACCGCCGTGAAGAACGCCAAGGCTGGTCAGGTGCAGTTCCGCGTCGACAAGGCCGGCATCATCCACAGCACGATCGGCCGCCGCTCGTTCGAGAACGACAAGCTGCAGGGCAACCTGGCAGCGCTGGTGGACGCACTGAACAAGGCCAAGCCCGCTTCGAGCAAGGGCCTGTACCTGCGCAAGGTGGCGGTTTCGTCGACCATGGGCCTGGGCGTTCGCGTGGACACCCAGACCATCGCGGCGTAATCGCGAAGAAATCATGCCGCCGGAGCAATCCGGCGCATGTGGTGGGCCGCCCCGGCGACGGGGCGGGCCATCCAAGACCGTTGGCGCGCCCGTCCTCGGGCAGGGTGCTTAAAGATTGGCCAACGTAGATGGCGATCCCGCTGCAGATGGAAATTTGGTTTCCCTAACAGTTGGTCGCTGCAAACCAAGAGCGCGTACAAGGCTGTGGCCGCGTACGCATTTGAAGGAGTAGACCTTGAGTCTGAATCGCAGTGAGAAAGAAGCGGTCATCAATGAAGTGACCAGCCTCGCCGCTAAAGCTCAAACGCTGGTGTTTGCGGAGTACCGCGGCATCACGGTCGCCGACATGACGAAGCTGCGCGTGGAAGCCCGCAAGCAAGGCGTGAACCTGTCCGTGTTGAAGAACACGCTGGCTCGCCGTGCTGTTGCTGGCAGCGCATTCGAAGTGGTGGCAGACCAGATGACCGGCCCGCTGATCTACGGCTTCTCGGAAGATGCAATTGCCGCCGCCAAGGTGGTGGCTGACTTCGCAAAGACCAACGACAAGCTGGTCATTCGCGGTGGTGCATACGAAGGCAAGGCCCTGGATGTGAACGGCGTGAAGCAGTTGGCAAGCATTCCGTCGAAGGAAGTGCTGCTGGCGCAATTGCTGGGCTTGATGCAATCCCCCATCTCTCGTACCGCTCGCGTGCTGGCCGCTCTGGCCGAGCAAAAGGGTGGCGGGGCAGAGGCAGCTGCCGCCTAAGGCGAGCCGCTGTCAACCAACACATTGTTAGGATTTGAAAAATGGCATTCGATAAAGACGCATTTTTGACCGCTCTGGACAGCATGACGGTCCTGGAACTCAATGACCTGGTGAAGGCCATTGAAGAGAAGTTTGGCGTGAGCGCTGCCGCCATGGCCGCTCCTGCCGCTGCCGGCGGCGGTGCCGCTGCTGCCGCAGAAGAAAAGACCGAGTTCAACGTGGTGCTGGCTGAAGCCGGTGCCAACAAGGTTGCCGTCATCAAGGCCGTGCGCGAAATCACCGGCCTGGGCCTGAAGGAAGCCAAGGACCTGGTCGACGGCGCTCCGAAGAACGTGAAGGAAGGCATTGCCAAGGCTGACGCCGAAGCTGCCGTCAAGAAGCTGACCGAAGCCGGTGCAAAGGCTGAACTCAAGTAATTGAGTCTCGTCGCCTAGGCTGGAGTGCTCGATGGGCGCTCCAGCCTTTGGCGCTTATGGAAAGCGCTGGCGAGAGAGCACCAAAAAATGGCCTGGCTGTTGCAGCCCGCGGCTCTTTTTTAGTGTTTTCTAACCACCCGACACTAGAAAACACCTTGGTTCGGGCGATGTGCAACGCATCGCCGTCAGCCATGGTTGGTAGTGGCCAACCGCCAAGCTGCAGACCCTGGATACGGGTTTGCCATTGCAGCGAGAGAGCGAAGCGACGCCCGAGGCGGTACCGAGTGTACTGCCAGACGCGCAATCCGCTGATCGCTGCGGTGGCAGGCCCGTGCGAGCAGGGGAAGTCGTCGCAGACCCGATTCCATGTCTTTGCCCGGAGATTTCATGGCCTATTCTTACACCGAACGCAAGCGCATCCGCAAAAGTTTCGGCAGCCGCGACAGCGTGCTGACAGTGCCTTACCTGCTGCAAATGCAAAAAGACGCCTATACGGCATTCTTGCAGGCAGATACCCCCCCCAAGAAACGCAGCGACGAGGGCCTGCAGGCGGCTTTCAATGCCGCTTTCCCTATCGTCTCCCACAACGGCTTCGTGGAAATGAAGTTCGTCGAATACAACCTGGCCAAGCCAGCGTTCGACGTGCGCGAATGCCAGACCCGCGGCCTGACCTTCTCCTCGGCCGTGCGCGCCAAGGTGCAGCTGATCATCTATGACCGCGAGTCCTCGACACCGCAGTCCAAGGTGGTCAAGGAGGTCAAGGAGCAAGAGGTCTACATGGGCGAAGTGCCCCTGATGACCGACAAGGGCTCCTTCATCGTCAACGGCACCGAGCGCGTGATCGTCTCGCAGCTGCACCGCTCGCCCGGCGTGTTCTTCGAGCACGACAAGGGCAAGACCCACAGCTCGGGCAAACTGCTGTTCTCGGCACGCATCATTCCCTACCGCGGCTCGTGGCTGGACTTCGAGTTCGATCCCAAGGACCTGCTGTACTTCCGCGTCGACCGCCGCCGCAAGATGCCGGTGTCGATCCTGCTCAAGGCCATTGGCATGACGCCGGAGTCGATCCTCGCGACCTTCTTCGACAACGACAACTTCCGCCTGATGGACAGCGGCGCCCAGCTGGAGTTCGTTGGCGATCGCCTCAAGGGCGAAGTGGCGCGCTTCGACATCACCGACAAGGCCGGCAAGGTCGTGGTGGCCAAGGACAAGCGCATCACCGCGCGCCACACCCGCGAGCTGGAGCAGTCGGGCACCAAGTTCATCAGCGTGCCGGAAGACTTCCTGCTCGGCCGCGTCGTGGCCAAGAACATCGTCGATCCGGACACTGGCGAGATCGTGGCCAAGGCCAACGAGGAGCTGACCGAGGCGCTGCTCAAGAAGCTGCGCAGCGCCGGCATCCAGGAGCTGCCCTGCATCTACACCAACGAGCTGAACAACGGCGCCTACATCTCGCAGACGCTGCGCACCGACGAGACGGTGGATGAGTTCGCCGCGCGCGTGGCCATCTACCGCATGATGCGCCCCGGCGAGCCGCCGACGGAAGACGCGGTGCAGGCTCTGTTCCAGCGCCTGTTCTACAGCGCCGACACCTATGACCTGTCGCGCGTGGGCCGCATGAAGTTCAACGCCAAGATCGGCCGCAACGAGGCGACCGGTCCGATGGTGCTGTCTAACGAGGACATCCTCGAAGTCGTGAAGATCCTGGTGGACCTGCGCAACGGCAAGGGCGAAGTCGACGACATCGACCACCTGGGCAACCGCCGCGTGCGCTGCGTGGGCGAACTGGCCGAGAACCAGTACCGCACCGGCCTGGCACGTATCGAGAAGGCCGTGAAGGAGCGTCTGGGCCAGGCCGAGCAAGAGCCGTTGATGCCGCACGACCTGATCAACAGCAAGCCGATCTCGGCTGCGCTGAAGGAGTTCTTCGGCGCCTCGCAGCTGTCGCAGTTCATGGACCAGACCAACCCGCTCGCCGAAATCACGCACAAGCGCCGTGTCTCGGCCCTGGGCCCGGGCGGTCTGACCCGCGAGCGCGCAGGCTTCGAAGTGCGCGACGTGCACGTGACCCACTACGGCCGCGTCTGCCCGATCGAAACGCCTGAAGGCCCGAACATCGGCCTGATCAACTCGCTGGCGCTGTATGCGCGCCTGAACGAGTACGGCTTCATCGAGACCCCATACCGCCGCGTGGTGGACGGCAAGGTCACCATGGAGATCGACTACCTGTCGGCCATCGAGGAAGGCAAGTACATCATCGCCCAGGCCAACGCCGAGCTGGATGCCGAAGGCCGCCTGACCGGCGACCTGGTGTCGGCCCGCGAGGCCGGCGAATCCACCTTGGTGTCGGCCGAGCGCGTGCAGTACATGGACGTGTCGCCGGCGCAGATCGTGTCGGTGGCGGCCTCGCTGATCCCGTTCCTGGAGCACGATGACGCGAACCGCGCGCTGATGGGCGCCAACATGTCGCGCCAGGCCGTGCCCGTGCTGCGCCCGGAAAAGCCCATGGTGGGCACCGGCATCGAGCGCGTGGCGGCGGTGGACTCGGGCACTGTGGTGACGGCCAGGCGCGGCGGCATCGTCGACTATGTCGACGCGACCCGCATCGTGATCCGTGTGAACGACGACGAGGCCGTGGCCGGCGAAGTCGGCGTGGACATCTACAACCTCATCAAGTACCAGCGTTCCAACCAGAACACCAACATCCACCAGCGCCCGATCGTCAAGCGTGGCGACAAGCTGGCCAAGGGTGACGTGGTGGCCGACGGCGCCTCGACCGACCTGGGCGAGATCGCCATCGGCCAGAACATGCTGATCGCCTTCATGACCTGGAACGGCTACAACTTCGAGGACTCGATCCTGATCTCGGAGCGTGTGGTGGCCGAAGACCGCTACACCTCGATCCACATCGAGGAGCTGGTGGTCATGGCGCGCGACACCAAGCTGGGCGCCGAGGAAATCACCCGCGACATCCCGAACCTGTCGGAGCAGCAGCTCAACCGCCTGGACGAATCCGGCATCATCTACGTGGGTGCCGAAGTGCAGCCCGGCGACGTGCTGGTCGGCAAGGTCACGCCCAAGGGCGAGACCACGCTGACGCCCGAAGAGAAGCTGCTGCGCGCGATTTTCGGCGAGAAGGCCTCCGACGTGAAGGACACCTCGCTGCGCGTGGACCAGGGCTCGTCGGGCACCGTGATCGACGTGCAGGTCTTCACCCGCGAGGGCATCCAGCGCGACAAGCGCGCCCAGCAGATCATCGACGATGAACTCAAGCGCTTCCGCCTGGACCTGAACGACCAGCTGCGCATCGTCGAGGCCGATGCCTTCGACCGTATCGCCAAGCTGCTGACCGGCCGCGTGGCCAACGGCGGCCCGCAAAAGCTCGCCAAGGGCACGAAGATCGACAAGGCCTACCTGGACGGCGTGGAGAAGTTCCACTGGTTCGACATCCGCCCGGCCGAGGAAGAAGTCGCCGCCCAGCTCGAATCGATCAAGAACTCGATCGAGCAGCAGCGCCACAACTTCGACCTGGCCTTCGAGGAAAAGCGCAAGAAGCTCACGCAGGGCGATGAGCTGCCCGCCGGCGTGCTGAAGATGGTCAAGGTCTACCTGGCCGTCAAGCGCCGCCTGCAGCCCGGCGACAAGATGGCCGGCCGCCACGGCAACAAGGGCGTGGTCTCCAAGATCGTTCCGGTCGAGGACATGCCCTACATGGCCGACGGCACCCCTGCCGACATCGTGCTGAACCCGCTGGGCGTGCCCTCGCGCATGAACATCGGCCAGGTGCTCGAAGTCCACCTGGGCTGGGCCGGCAAGGGCCTGGGCCAGCGCATCGGCAACATGCTGCAGGAGCAGGCCCGTGCCGCCGAGGTGCGTACCTTCCTGGAAGAGGTCTACAACTCGCGCGGCCGCAAGGAAGACCTCTCGCAGGTCAGCGACGACGAGGTCATGGTCATGGCCAAGGAGCTGACCAGCGGCGTGCCGTTCGCATCGCCCGTGTTCGACGGCGCCTCCGAGCAGGAAATCAAGGACATGCTGAAGCTGGCATATCCCGATGACCTGAAGGAGCGCAAGGGCCTGACCGAGAGCCGCACCCAGGCCTACCTGTACGACGGCCGCACCGGCGAGCGCTTCGAGCGCCCGACCACCATCGGCTACATGCACTACCTGAAGCTGCATCACCTGGTCGACGACAAGATGCACGCGCGCTCCACCGGCCCGTACTCGCTGGTCACGCAGCAGCCGCTGGGCGGCAAGGCCCAATTCGGCGGCCAGCGTTTCGGCGAGATGGAAATGTGGGCGCTGGAAGCCTATGGCGCCGCCTACCTGCTGCAGGAAATGCTGACGGTGAAGTCCGACGACGTGCAGGGCCGTACCAAGGTGTACGAGTCCATCGTCAAGGGCGAACACACGATCGAGGCCGGCATGCCGGAATCGTTCAACGTGCTGGTCAAGGAAATCCGCTCGCTGGGCCTGGACATCGAACTGGAACGTTCTTAAATATTGAAAGGGAAAGAGTCACATGAAATCGCTACTCGACCTGTTCAAGCAATTCACTCCTGATGAGCATTTCGATGCCATCAAGATCGGCCTGGCTTCGCCCGAGAAGATCCGTTCGTGGTCCTTCGGCGAGGTGAAGAAGCCCGAGACCATCAACTACCGCACCTTCAAGCCCGAGCGCGATGGCCTGTTCTGCGCCAAGATCTTCGGGCCCATCAAGGACTACGAGTGCCTGTGCGGCAAGTACAAGCGCCTCAAGCACCGCGGCGTGATCTGCGAGAAGTGCGGCGTCGAAGTGACCCAGACCAAGGTGCGCCGCGAGCGCATGGGCCACATCGACCTGGCTGCGCCCTGTGCCCACATCTGGTTCCTGAAGTCCCTGCCTTCGCGCCTGGGCCTGGTGCTGGACATGACGCTGCGCGACATCGAGCGCGTGCTGTACTTCGAAGCCTATGTGGTGGTCGATCCGGGCATGACCCCGCTGAAGAAGTTCAGCATCATGTCGGAAGACGAGTACGACAAGAACCTCGAAGAGTACGGTGACGAGTTCGTTGCCAAGATGGGCGCCGAAGGCATCAAGGACCTGCTCGAATCCATCGAGATCGAGGCCGAGATCGAGCGCCTGCGCAACGACCTGACCGGCTCCGAAGTCAAGGTCAAGAAGAACGCCAAGCGCCTGAAGGTGCTGGAAGCCTTCAAGAAGTCGGGCATCAAGCCCGAGTGGATGGTGCTGCAGGTGCTGCCGGTGCTGCCTCCGGACCTGCGCCCGCTGGTGCCGCTGGACGGCGGCCGCTTCGCGACCTCCGACCTGAACGACCTGTACCGCCGCGTCATCAACCGCAACTCGCGCCTGCGCCGCCTGCTGGAGCTGAAGGCTCCGGAGATCATCGCGCGCAACGAAAAGCGCATGCTGCAGGAAGCGGTGGACTCGCTGCTGGACAACGGCCGCCGCGGCAAGGCGATGACCGGCGCCAACAAGCGCGCGCTGAAGTCGCTGGCCGACATGATCAAGGGCAAGAGCGGCCGCTTCCGCCAGAACCTGCTGGGCAAGCGCGTCGACTACTCGGGCCGTTCGGTGATTACCGTGGGCCCGACGCTCAAGCTGCACCAGTGCGGCCTGCCCAAGCTGATGGCGCTGGAGCTGTTCAAGCCCTTCATCTTCGCGCAGCTGGAGCAGCGCGGCATCGCCACCACCATCAAGGCCGCGAAGAAGGAAGTCGAGACCGGCACGCCGGTGGTGTGGGACATCCTCGAAGAGGTGATCCGCGAGCATCCGGTGCTGCTCAACCGCGCGCCCACGCTGCACCGCCTGGGCATCCAGGCCTTCGAGCCCATCCTGATCGAAGGCAAGGCCCTGCAGCTGCACCCGCTGGTGTGCGCGGCCTTCAACGCCGACTTCGACGGCGACCAGATGGCCGTGCACGTGCCGCTGTCGGTGGAAGCGCAGATGGAAGCCCGCACGCTGATGCTGGCCTCCAACAACGTGCTGTTCCCGGCTTCGGGCGAACCGTCGATCGTGCCTTCGCAGGACGTGGTGCTGGGCCTGTACCAGGCCACCCGCGAGAAGATCAACGGCAAGGGCGAGGGCATGGTGTTCGCCGACCTCGGCGAGGTGCAGCGCGCGCTGGATTCCGGCGTGGTCGAGCGGGCCTCCAAGATCAGCGTGCGCCTGACCGAATGGTCCAAGAACAAGACCAGCGGTGAATTCGAGCCCGAAACCAAGCTGGTCGAGACCACCGTGGGCCGTGCGCTGCTGTCCGAGATCCTGCCCAAGGGCCTGCCCTTCGCCAACATCAACAAGACGTTGAAGAAGAAGGAGATCTCCAAGCTCATCAACATCTCCTTCCGCAAGTGCGGCTTGAAGGAGACGGTGGTGTTCGCCGACAAGCTGTTGCAAAACGGCTTCGGCCTGGCGACCCGCTCGGGCATCTCGATTGCCATCGGCGACATGCTGGTGCCGCCGCAAAAGGCCGAGATCATCGGCCGCGCGGAAGCCGAGGTCAAGGAGATCGAGCAGCAGTACGTCTCGGGCCTGGTGACCTCGGGCGAGCGCTACAACAAGGTGGTGGACATCTGGGGCAAGGCCGGCGACGAAGTCTCCAAGGTCATGATGCAGCAGCTGGCCAAGGAAAAGACCACCGACCGCCATGGCAAGGAAGTGGAGCAGGAGTCCTTCAACGCCATCTACATGATGGCCGACTCGGGCGCCCGCGGCTCTGCCGCCCAGATCCGCCAGCTCGCCGGCATGCGCGGCCTGATGGCCAAGCCTGATGGCTCGATCATCGAGACGCCGATCACCGCGAACTTCCGCGAAGGCCTGAACGTGCTGCAGTACTTCATCTCCACGCACGGCGCCCGCAAGGGCCTGGCCGACACGGCGCTGAAGACCGCGAACTCGGGCTACCTGACCCGCCGCCTGGTCGACGTGACGCAGGATCTGGTCATCACCGAGCAGGACTGCGGCACGCACAACGGCACGCTGATGCGCGCCGTGGTCGAGGGCGGTGAAGTGATCGAGTCGCTGCGCGACCGTATCCTCGGCCGCACCGCGGCCGACGAGGTGCTGCACCCCGAAACCCGTGCCGTGCTGGCACAGGCCGGCGATCTGTTCGACGAAGACCTGATCGAAGACCTGGAAGCCGCCGGCGTGGACGAAGTGAAGGTGCGCACCGCGCTGACCTGCGAAACCCGCTACGGCCTGTGCGCCACCTGCTACGGCCGCGACCTGGGCCGCGGCGGCCTGATCAACCTCGGCGAAGCCGTGGGTGTGATCGCCGCCCAGTCCATCGGCGAGCCCGGCACGCAGCTGACCATGCGTACCTTCCACATCGGTGGCGCGGCATCGCGCGCCGCCGTGGCATCGAGCGTGGAAGCCAAGTCCAACGGTGTGGTCGGCTTCAACGCCGCCATGCGCTACGTGACCAACAACAAGGGCGAACTGGTGGTGATCTCGCGTTCCGGCGAAATCATCATCCAGGACGAGTACGGCCGCGAGCGCGAGCGCCACAAGCTGCCCTACGGCGCGACGCTGACCGTCAAGCCCGACCAGCAGATCAAGGCCGGCGCCATCCTGGCGAACTGGGACCCGCTGACCCGACCCATCATTACCGAATACGCCGGCCAGGTGAAGTTCGAGAATGTGGAAGAGGGCCTGACCGTGGCCAAGCAGGTCGACGAAGTGACCGGCCTGTCCACGCTGGTGGTGATCGACCCCAAGCACCGCGGCTCCGCCAAGGTGGTGCGTCCGCAGGTCAAGCTGGCCGATGCCAATGGCCAGGAAGTCAAGATCCCCGGCACCGACCATGCGGTGACGATCGGCTTCCAGGTCGGCGCCCTGCTGCAGGTGCGCGACGGCCAGGAAGTGGGCCCCGGCGAAGTGCTGGCCCGTATACCGATGGAAGGCCAGAAGACCCGCGACATTACCGGCGGTCTGCCGCGCGTGGCCGAGCTGTTCGAAGCCCGCACGCCCAAGGACAAGGGTTCGCTGGCCGAGATGACCGGCACCATCTCCTACGGCAAGGAAACCAAGGGCAAGGTGCGCCTGCAGATCACCGACCTGGAAGGCCGCGTCTGGGAAGAGCTGGTCTCGAAGGAGCGCAACATCCTGGTGCACGAAGGCCAGGTGGTGAACAAGGGCGAGCTGATCGTCGACGGCCCGGCCGATCCGCAGGACATCCTGCGCCTGCTGGGCATCGAGGAGCTGTCGCGCTACATCGTCGACGAAGTGCAGGACGTGTACCGCCTGCAAGGCGTGAAGATCAACGACAAGCACATCGAGGTGATCGTTCGCCAGATGCTGCGCCGCGTCGTGGTCGAGAACCCGGGCGATTCGCACTACATCGCCGGCGAGCAGGTCGAGCGCTCGGAGATCCTGAACACCACCGACGCACTGCGTGGCGAGGACAAGATCCCCCCGACCTTCACCAACGTGCTGCTGGGCATTACCAAGGCATCGCTGTCCACCGACAGTTTCCTGTCGGCGGCATCGTTCCAGGAAACCACCCGGGTGCTCACCGAGGCTGCCATCATGGGCAAGCGCGACGAGCTGCGCGGCCTGAAGGAAAACGTGATCGTCGGCCGCCTGATCCCCGCCGGTACCGGCCTGGCCTACCACCAGGCCCGCAAGATCAAGGATGCGATGGACGAGGCCGAGCGCCGCGCCATCGCCGACGCCGAAGCCGCCGAGCTGGCTGAGGCCGAAGCCGTGGCCAGCACCGGCGACAGCGTCGCCGATCCGGCCGCGGACTGATCCACCGCAGGCGGCAGCGGCCAGGCGCCAAGCCTGCGCCGCTGACCGGGCCATCCGCCATCCCGCCCCATCCGCTTCGGATGGGGCGGGATTTTTTTGAATCAAACTGGCCTGTATCGCGCTATGGGTAAGCGCTACTAGCTATAAAATGCGTAGTATTTTGCCGCCACCCGCCATGGCGGCGGTGCTTGCCGCGGCAGTTCGGCTGCGGCAGCGTCCGCTGGGGCAAAATAGCGCCACATGAACCGCCCATCCCGCCACCCTGCCTCGCCACCCGGCGCCGCGCCTACGCTGGCGAGCCAGCTGCTGCCCGTGGCCGATGCCTTGATCGCCGTACGGCAGGGCCAGTCGGTGCGCACGGCGCTGGCGCGGGTCGATGCGGCGCAGCGCCCCGGTGTGCAGGCCCTGCTGTTCGAGGTGCTGCGCCAGCTGGGCACGGCTGAGGCGCTGCGCAGCCGGCTGGCCGCCCGCAAGCCGGCAGCCCTGGCCGATGCCCTGCTGTGCAGCGCGCTGGCGCTGCTGCTGCCCGAGCCGCCGCGCTACGACGCCTTCACCCTGGTGAACCAGACCGTCGAGGCGGCCAAGCGCCGCCCCGCCACGCGCGCGCTGGCCGCATTCATCAACGGCTGCCTGCGCCGCTTCCTGCGCGAGCGCGCCGAATTGCTGGCTGCCGTGCAGGCTGATCCGGTGGCCCGCTGGAACCATCCCCAGTGGTGGCTGCAGCGCCTGCAGCACGACTATCCGCAGCAGTGGCAGGAGATCCTGCAGGCCAACCATGGCCAGGCGCCGCTGGCGCTGCGGGTGAACCGCCTCAAGACCTCGCGCGACGCCTACCTGGCGCAGCTGGCCGGGGCCGGCCTGGATGCGGTGGCGGGCGAGGGGCCTGCCGCCATCTTGCTGCGCCAGGCCGTGCCGGTGGACCAGCTGCCCGGCTTTGGCGAGGGCTGGGTATCGGTGCAGGACAGCGCCGCGCAGATGGCCGCGCCGCTGCTGCTGGACGGCCTGCGCCGGCCTGCCGGGCGCCGCTGGCAGTTGCTCGATGCCTGCGCGGCGCCGGGCGGCAAGACCGCGCACCTGCTGGAGCAGGCGGGCGGCAGCGAGGTCGCGCAGGTGGTGGCCATCGAGGTGGACGCCCGCCGTGCCGAGCGCATGCGGGAGACCTTGTCGCGCGTGGGCGTGCAGGCCGAGATGCTGGTGGCCGATGCCGCCGACGTGCCCACCTGGTGGCCTGCGCTGCAGGCGCGCCAGGGCATTGCCGGCTTCGATGCGGTGCTGCTCGACGCGCCATGTTCTGCATCCGGCATCGTGCGGCGCCAGCCCGATGTGCGCTGGCTGCGCCGCGCCGCGGACATCGATCAGCTGGCCGGCATCCAGCAGCGCCTGCTGGCGCAGCTGTGGCCGCTGGTGCTGCCCGGCGGGCGCCTGCTGTACTGCACCTGCTCGGTGTTCCGCCAGGAGGGCGAGGAGCAGATCGCGCGCTTCATGGCGGCGCATGCCGATGCCCGGCGCCTGCCCGCGCCGGGCCACCTGCTGCCGCAGCGCCTGCGGGACGGCGGCCAGGCGGCTGAGCTGGCACGCGACCACGACGGCTTCTACTACGCGCTGCTGGAGCGGGGGCAGCCCCAATGAAGGGCCTGGCATGGCATCGGCTGGCCGCGGTGTTCGTCGCCTGCATGCTGTGGGCCGGGCTGGGCCATGCGGCGCCCAAGGTGGAGATGCAGCTCGAACGCAAGGCCGACGGGGCGTTCACCAATATCGCACTGCAGTTCGAGCTGCCGGAGCAGCTCGAGGATGCGCTGGGCAAGGGCGTGGCGGTGTATTTCGTGCAAGAGGCCGAGGTGATCGCCGAGCGCTGGTACTGGCGCGACAAGCGCGTGGCCAAGGTGGCGCGCTACCTGCGGCTGAGTTTTCAGCCGCTGACGCGGCGCTGGCGCCTGCACCTGTCGTCTTCGCCGTTCGCCGAGTCGGGCATGGCGATGTCGCTGGGGCAGAGCTTTGACAGCCTGGACGAGGCCATGGCCGTCATCAAGCGCGTGCGCCACTGGAAGATCGCCGATGCGCAGGACATCGCCGGCGGCAGCGACTACCTGGTGAAGTTCAGCTTCCGGCTCGACATGGCGCAGCTGCCCCGGCCCTTTCAGATCGGCCCCTTCGGCAGCAACGGCCTGAACCTGCAGCTGAGCACGCAGCTGCCGCTGCCCGAGCAGGAGACGCCATGAAGGTCGGCAAGCCTTCGTCGCTGCGCGCAGCCCATCCGTCCCGGCGGGTGCGCTGGTCTGTGATGCTGGGCCTGGCCGCCATTGCGGCGCTCGCGTTGCTGCTGCTGTTTTTGCTGTCCTTCGCCACCAACAACCGCGCGCTGTACGAGCGCAATTTCGGCTGGCTGCTCGGCGTCAACGTGGCGGTGGCGGTGCTGCTGCTGCTGGTGGTGCTGTGGGGTGCGGGCTACCTGCTCAGGCGGCTTTCCAAAAAGCGCTTCGGCAGCAAGCTGCTGCTCAAGCTCGCGGCCACCTTCGCCCTGGTCGGCGTGGCGCCCGGGGTGGTGATCTACTTCGTGTCGTACCAGTTCGTCTCGCGCTCCATCGAGAGCTGGTTCGACGTCAAGGTCGAGGGCGCGCTCGACGCCGGCGTGAGCCTGGCGCGCGTCACGCTCGACACCACCGCCAACGCCATGGCCGACCGCACCCGCACCGCCAGCGCGCAGCTGGCCCAGGTGTCCGACGCGGCCGCCGGCGTGGTGCTGGAGCGCATCAAGGACCAGCTGGGCGCCGACGACCTGGTGCTGTGGGGCGCCAACGGCCAGGCCATTGCCAGCACCGGCCAGTCGCGCTTCGTGCTCAATCCCGAGCGGCCGCCGGCCACGCTGCTGCGCGCGGCGGTGCAGCAGCAGCGCAGCTTCCAGATCGAAGGCCTCGATGACGTCGCCAACGCCAGTGCCCAGACCGATCCGCGGGTGCGGGTGAAGACGCTCGCCCAGATCGCCAGCAACGACCTGGGGCTGGTGCCCGACGCACGCTTTCTGCAGGCCACGATGACGCTGCCGCCCGCGCTGGTCTCCAATGCCATCAAGGTGCAGGAGGCCAACCGCGAATACCAGGAGCGCGCGCTGGCGCGCACCAGCCTGCGCCGCATGTACATCGGCACGCTGACGCTGAGCCTGTTCCTCGCGGTGTTCGGCGCCATCGTGCTGGCGGTGCTGCTCGGCAACGAGCTGGTGCGCCCGCTGCTGGTGCTGGCCGAGGGGGTGCGCGAAGTCGCGTCCGGCAACCTGCGGCCCAAGCCCACGCTGCTGAGCAAGGACGAGCTCAGCGGCCTCACGCGCTCGTTCGCCGAGATGACGCAGCAGCTGCTGGATGCGCGCCGGGCGGTGGAGCGCAGCATGCGCCAGGTGAACGAGGGGCGGCAAAGCCTGCAAACCATTCTTGACAATCTCACGGCCGGCGTGATCGTGCTCGACGAGCGCGGCGCCATCCTCACCTCCAACCCCGGCGCCACGCGGATACTGCGCGTGCCCATGGCGGCCTACGAAGGCAAATTGTTGCCAGATGTTCAGGGGCTGGAAGTGTTCGCGCACGAGGTCTCGGAGCAGTTCGCGCAGCTGCACGAGGCATCGTCCGAGCGCCGGCTCGACCACTGGCAGCGCGCCTTCGACCTGCATGCCGATCCGCACCACCTGCACAACCACGACAGCATCAACCTGATCGCGCGCGGCGCCATGCTGCCCGACAACCGCCGCCTGCTGGTGTTCGACGACATCTCCGAAATCGTCTCCGCGCAGCGCGCCCAGGCCTGGGGCGAGGTGGCGCGGCGCCTGGCCCACGAAATCAAGAACCCGCTCACGCCGATACAGCTGTCCGCCGAGCGGCTGCAGATGAAGCTCGAAGCCAAGCTCGACGAGCCCGGCCGCGCGGTGCTCAACAAATCCGTATCCACCATCGTCGACCAGGTGGATGCGATGAAGCGCCTGGTCAACGAGTTCCGCGACTATGCGCGCCTGCCCGCCGCCGACCTGCAGCCGCTGGACCTGAATAACTTGATTACAGACATGCTGCATCTGTATGGTGTAGAAAACGCAACCGTACCCATCGAAGCCGACCTGGAGCCGGCGGTGCCGCGCGTGATGGGCGATGCCCAGCAGCTGCGGCAGGTGATCCACAATCTGCTGCAGAACGCGCAGGATGCCACGCAGCAGGCCCACAAACTGGATGCGCTGATGCCGCCGGTGCGGATCTCGACCCGGTGGGCCAGCGGCAGCGAGCGGGTTCGCCTGACCATTGCCGACCATGGCAGCGGCTTTGCGGACTACATCCTGCAGCGGGCCTTCGAGCCCTATGTGACCACCAAGTCCAAGGGCACGGGGCTGGGGCTCGCGGTGGTCAAGAAGATCGCCGACGAACACCATGCACGCGTGGAAATTTCAAATCGAACGGAGGGGGAAAAAATTCTGGGCGCCCAAGTATCGCTATCATTGATGGCGGCTGTTGCCGCATAGATGTGGATCAAAGGCTGCGTACCGGTTTCTCGAAGAGCATATGGCAAATATTCTGGTTGTCGACGACGAATTGGGCATTCGGGATCTTCTGTCGGAGATCCTGAATGACGAAGGGCACAGCGTGGACTTGGCAGAAAACGCCACCCAGGCCCGGGCTGCGCGCAATGAAAGCCAGTACGACCTCGTGCTGCTGGACATCTGGATGCCCGACACCGACGGTGTTTCGCTGCTGAAGGAGTGGTCCATGTCGGGCGCGCTCACCATGCCGGTCATCATGATGAGCGGCCACGCCACCATCGACACCGCAGTGGAGGCCACGCGCATCGGCGCCTTCTCGTTCCTCGAAAAGCCCATCACCATGCAGAAGCTGCTCAAGGCGGTGGAGCAGGGCCTGCAGCGCAACGTGCCCGCGTCGGCCGCGCATGTGAACGGCAGCGCCGCGTCGGCGGCCGTGGCCGGCGATGAGGCGCCGGGGGCGGGCAATTCCGCAAGCCATGGCGCCATCGCATCCGCGGTGCCGGCCTCGGCCGATGCCGTGCCCCACGCCCACCAGGGCTTCGATCTGGACCGGCCGCTGCGCGAGGCGCGCGACGGCTTCGAGAAGGCCTATTTCGAGTTTCACCTGGCCCGCGAAGGCGGCTCGATGACGCGCGTGGCCGAGAAGACCGGGTTGGAGCGCACCCACCTGTACCGCAAGCTGCGCCAGCTGGGCGTGGACCTGACGCGGAACAAGCGAGGCTAATTTTGGCGTTTTCCCTGAACCCCGTTTTTTTCGGGCTATAATTCGATTCGTTGGCCCGGTAGCTCAGTTGGTAGAGCAGCGGATTGAAAATCCGCGTGTCCGTGGTTCGATTCCGCGCCAGGCCACCAACATCTTTCAAAAGCCCATCCATTGCGATGGGCTTTTTGCTTTGCGCGGCCTGCCATGGGGCCCTGGCGGCCTTCAGGGTGTTCGGGCAGGGTTCGGGTGCTAGGTGTCCTTCTCGTCGACTTTCTCCTGTTTATGTCTCCTGTCTCCCCGACCGCCTTACTGGGCATTGATTTCGGCACCTCCAACTCGGCCATGGCCTTCAAGCCCGATGCGGCGGTAGCCGGGCCTTCGCGGCTGCTGCAGGCCG
This sequence comes from Comamonas sp. FG99, assembly GCF_057808605.1. Lineage (NCBI taxonomy): Bacteria > Pseudomonadati > Pseudomonadota > Betaproteobacteria > Burkholderiales > Comamonadaceae > Comamonas > Comamonas sp. FG99. The sequence goes on along the minus strand of NZ_JBMDII010000022.1, from coordinate 79,360 downwards.
AAGGCGCGTCGCTGGCCATGCCCACGGCCGTGTTCTTCAATACCGAGGAGCACCGTACCCACTTTGGCCGCGATGCGGTGGCGCGCTATCTGGAAGGCACGGAAGGCCGCTTGATGCGTTCGCTCAAAAGCCTGCTGGGCAGCGCGCTGATGCAGGAAAAAACCGTGGTGCACGGCCAGTTGATGGCCTACCAGGACATCGTGGCCCTGTTCGTGCAACAACTGGCCGCCACGGCCACGCGCCAGCTGGGCGCGCTGCCCGCCACGGTGGTGATGGGCCGGCCCGTGCATTTTGTCGATGGCGACGCGGCACGCGATACCCAGGCGCAGAATGCGCTGGAGCAGGCTGCGCGCGCGGCGGGCTTTGCCGATGTGCGTTTTCAGCTCGAACCGATCGCCGCCGCACTCGATTACGAGCAGCGCATCACGCGCGAAGCGGTGGTGTTGGTGGTGGACATTGGCGGCGGTACCTCGGATTTCACCGTGGTGCGCCTGGGGCCGCAGCGCATGCGCCGCCCAGGCCGCGCAGACGACATTCTGGCCACAACCGGCGTGCATATCGGTGGCACCGATTTTGACCGGCGCCTGAGCCTGCATGTGGCCATGCCCTTGCTGGGGCTGGGCCATGTGGGCCCTTCGGGCCGCGAAGTGCCCAGCGGGGTGTTTCACGATCTGTCCACCTGGCACCTGATCCAGTGGCTCTACACCGCGCCGCGCTTGCGAGATGCGCAGGCCCTGCGCAGCAACTACCGCGATACGGCCTTGCATGACCGGCTGATGCGCATGCTGCACGAACGCTGGGGCCATCGTCTGGCCAACGCGGTGGAAGAGGCCAAGATCGCCGTATCCAACCTGCACAGCGCGCAGCGCCTCGATGTGGAATGGCTGGAGGCCGCGCTCAGCCCCGAGGTGGCGCCCGCCAGCCTGCAGCAGTGCCTGCAGGCCTTGCTGGCGCAGGTGGCCGATTGCGCGCTGCACTGTGTGCAGTTGGCAGGGCTGCAGCAGGCGCAGATCGATGCGATCTACCTGACCGGTGGATCCTCCGCGCTGCGGCCTTTGCGGGCGGCGCTGGCGCAGGTGTTCGCCGGCATACCCCAGGTCGAAGGCGATCTGTTTGGTGGTGTGGCCGCAGGCTTGGTGCATGGCCAGATGCCGTGATGATCGTGCCCCCGAAAAACGTACCCCTTGCTGAGTGTTTCAATGTAGGCAAGGAAAACGGAAATGACAAAAACAGCGCGGCGCGCTACACGCTGGAATTCAAGCAGGAGGCGGTGCGATTGGTGCACGGCGGGCAGAGCATCGCAGCAGCGGCCAGGACGCTGGTCGTGGTCGAGCAGACGCTGTTCAACTGGGTCAAAGCCGAACGCCAAGGCAAGCTCACTGCGCTGACAACAAGGTGGTCCGTGCCGAGCAAATGGAGATCAGCCGGCTGCGTGCGGAACTGGCGCGGATGACCTTCAGTTAGACTGCAAAGCAAACCGGAGGAGACCCAATGCCAATACCACTGGAGGCCATCCAGCAGCCGTTCTCTTTACCGCCTTGCGCCAAGCGCCTGGTGGATTTGCGCGTTGAGGTAGCTGCCAGAAGTTTTGCGTGTGATGCACTATCCCCAGGATTTTGAAACATTCAATCGCGAGACGCTGATTGCCATTCCGGCCTTCAATCGCGCCGCCTGCTTGCTGCGGCTGCTGGAGAGCCTGCATGCCAGCCAATCGGTATTGCCGGCCAATGTGCATGTGTTCGACGATGCCAGCGACGAGTTTGATGCGCATTTTTTGCGCGCCTGCCTGCACCCTGCGTCTCAGCTGATCCGCCACGCTGAGAACAGTGGCGGTGCGGACCGGGCCGTGGAGCGGATTTTTCAGTTTTTTGTGCGCAGCGACTACCAGCAATTGCTGCTGCTGGACAGTGATCTCATCGTTGCCGATGGCTGGCTGCGCGCGAGCTGGCGGGGCTTTGCGCATGCGCAAGGGCTGCTGTCGCTCTTCAATACGCCCACGCACTATGCCAGCGCGCCTGCTGGCCCGGGCCTGGTGCAAAAAGCCAGCGTAGGTTTTGCGGGGACATTGTGGAGCAGGGAGCTGGTGAGCGAAGTGCTGCAGCAGGTAGACGCGGGTGGCGCCTACGACTGGGACATTTGTGCATACCTGCAAAAACGCAGGAAGATCATGTGCCTGCTGGACTCTTGCGTGCAGCATTTCGGGGTTGAGGGCCAGAACTCCTGCCTCGCCAGGTTTGACTACGGCATTGGATTCATGCCGGGCAACATGGTTGCCGCCAACATCGTGGCCAGGGAGACCGAGAAGATCATCCTGGCCTTGAAAGACCTCACGCAAGGCCCCCGGCCCAAGCCCTCGATGGCGGCCCATTTGGCTTCATTGTTCTTCAAGTCGTGAGTGCCGGCGCCGGTGCGAGGCAAGCTGCAAAACCTTGCAGGGCGGCTTCGACTCGAAGGCATCGCGGTGCTGGCTGATGAAGGCCTTCAAGACTGCAATCGGAGCAGGGGTGCCTGCCCGTCAAGCCAGCTTCCGCACCTCGAGGCGAGCACGCCACGGCGCTCTTCGCTACTTGTTTTCCGGTGGCGCCACGGCTGCCTCATTGGGCGGAGATCCCTCGGGTGCCGCAGCCTTGCGCTGGGCCTTCTCGGCCTTCTTTTTCTTCTTCTCCAGCTCGCGTTGCCGCTTTTCGAATTGGTAGTTTGGTTTTGACACTGGACGATTCCTTTTGTGGTTTGCACCGCTCACCATACCCGATGTATCACACCCGACAAACCCAAGCGCCTCTTTTTGTTGTGGTCAGCCCAGCAAAGTGGCCTGTGCCAGGCCAAGGCGAGAGGTTCCATGAAGAAGTACACAACGGAGTCCAGGCGCGCGGTTGTCCGGGACTTCACGCAGCTGAACGCCTGCGATGCCATGCTCGCGCGGCTGGCGCGCTATCTGCGCGAGCACGATTCACCGGTGGGGGCGATTGGAGACGGGGGTGAAATGCCGTGGCACAGGCCGCCCCTGCTACACCCCCTGCATCAGCGCCTTCACCTCCGCCCGGGCCTGGGCCTGCAGTTCGGCCAGGTCCAGGCCGGGGATGGCGTCGTCTTCGGCGATGATCCTGCCGTCGCACAGCAGCCAGCACAGGCGCGGGCGACCACCGCTGGCGATGGGGCCGATCGCGGGGTCGTGCAGGCCGAAGTAGCGCGGGTCGTCGAGGCCGTAGACGGCCAGGTCGGCGGCCTGGCCAACCTGCAGCGTGCCCACGCCGTCGAAGCCCAGCATGCGCGCGCCGCTGGCGCTGGCCCAGTGCACGATCTGCTCCACGGTCACCGCGTCGGCGCCTTCCTCGCCCGCGCCTTCGGGGCGGGGGCGCGCCTTGGCGCCGGCATGGGCGCGGTGCAGCAGCCAGGCAAAGTGCAGTTCGCTGATCATGTCGGCGGCCTCGTTGGAGGCAGCGCCGTCCACGCCGATGGTCACCGCCGCGCCCAGCCTTTGCAGCGCGGGCGCGGGGGCGATGCCGTCGGCCAGGCGGGCGTTGCTCTGCGGGCAGTGGGCGATGCCGGTGCGGCTTTCGCCCAGCAGGCGCATCTCGCCGGGCGTCAAGTGGCACAGGTGGGCGAGCCAGACGTCGGGGCCCAGCCATTCGTGCTCGGCCAGGTATTCGATGGGCAGGCAGTGGTGCACTTCGCGGCAGTATTCGACATAGGCCACCGATTCGGACATGTGGCTGTGCAGCCGCAGGCCCATGGCGCGCGCGGCGCGGGCCACTTCCCTGAGCTGTTCCTTGGGCAGCGAGACATGCACCGAGGTGGGCGCCATCGCGACGCGCTGGCGCGCGCGCGGCCCGCGCTGGTGAAAGCGGGCGGCGGTCTGCTCCACCGCGGCCAGCATCTGCTCCAGCGTCTCGGGCGGCTGCGCCAGCTTGTCGCTGTCTTCCAGCTTGCGGGTGACGGTGGCGCCGCCGCGCAGCAGCATGAAGCGCAGGCCCAGCTGGTCGGCCTCGTCGAACAGCAGCTCGGCGGCCTCCTGGCTGGCGCCGGCCTGGAAGAGGTAGTGGTGGTCGGCCACGGTGGTGCAGCCCGAGCGCAGCAGCTCGACCAGGCCGATGCGCGCGGCCAGGCGCAGGCGCTTTTCGTCGAAGCCGCGGCGGTAGGCGAAGGGCACGGCCTGCAGCCAGGGGCTGAGCGTGAGGTCGATCCCCGCCGGCACGCCCTTGAGCAGCGACTGGAACAGGTGGTGGTGGGTGTTGACCCAGCCGGGGTAGACGACGCAGCCGTGGGCATCGAGCACGCGCTCGCCGGGCTGCGGCGCGAGGCCCCGGCCGATCTCGGCCACCACGCCGCCGGCGATGCGCAGGTCGGTGGCGGCGCTGCGGGCCTGCGCGCCGGGCAGGCCGGTGAAGATGCATTCGGCGTTGCGGATGAGTATGCGGGTGTCCATGGGGCGTGCTTATGATGAATGTGTGCTTTTAAAAAGGGTAGCTGCCAGCGCTTGGTATTGCTGAAATTCAAATATAAAAATACCTGAAATTCATGCATGCCAAGCGCTGATAGCTATTGTTTTTTTATCGCTTGGGCAGCAGCCCTTCCACGCCCTGCACCAGGTAGTTCATGTTGGCCAGGTCGGTGTCCGAGAGGTTCTGCCCGGCGGCCACGCGCAGCTTGCCGTCCTGGTCGGTGATGGGGCCGGCAAAGGGGTTCAGCCGGCCTGCGGCGATGTCCTCGCCGAGCTTGGCGACCTTGTCGCGCACATCGGCGGGCACCGCGGCGTTCAGCGGCTGCATCTTGATCATGCCCTCGCGCAGGCCGCCGAGCGTATTCTCGGGCTGCCAGCGCCCGGCGAGCACGTCTTCCACGGTCTTGATGTAGAAGCCGCCCCAGTTCTGCACGATCGAGGTCAGGTTGGTCTTGGGGCCGAACTTGGACATGTCCGAGTAGTAGCCCAGCGTGTAGATGCCCTTTTCCTCGCCGGTGGTGACGATGGAGACGCCCGAGGTCGCGTAGGCCAGCGTGTCCACGCCGAGCTTGATCAGCGCGTTCGCGGCATCGCGCTCCTTGCCCGGGTCGTACCAGGCGTTGACCCAGATCAGCCGCAGCTTGGCCTTGGGGTTGACGCTGCGCATGCCCTGCGCAAAGGCGTTCACGCCCTGCAGCACCTCGGGGATGGGGAAAGCGCCCACGTAGCCCACGTCGCCGCTCTTGCTCATATGGCCGGCCACCACGCCTTCGAGGTAGCGGCCCTCGTAGTAGCGCGCGTTGTAGGCGCCCACGTTGGCGGCGGTCTTGTAGCCGCTGCCGTTCATGAAGATCACGCCCTTGGGCGCGGTGCGCGCGACCTTCATCGTTGGCTCCATGAAGCCGAACGACGGCGTGAAGATCAGCTTGCAGCCGTCTTGCACGAAGTTGCGGATCACGCGCTCGGCGTCGGGCCCCTCGGCGATGTTCTCCACATGCTTGGTCGTGATCTTGTCGCCCAGCGCGGCGGCCAGCTCCTTGCGCGCCAGCTCGTGCTGGTAGGTCCAGCCGCTCTCGCCGATGGGGTTGGAGTACAGGAAACAGGTGCTCAGCGGCGCGGCCGCCGCGGCGCCGCCGAAGGCGGCCAGCAGGCCCAGCGAGGTGGCGGCCATCAAGAGGCGCTTGGTGCGTTGGTTCATCATCTTGTCTCCGTTGTGGTTGTAGGGAAAGCGAAGGAGTCAGCGCTCCGGGCGGAAGGCCTGGCCCAGCGACGCGGGGGAGTTGAGCCGGATGGTGGCGCGGTTGCGCGAGATCAGCACCAGCACCACGATGGTGGCGACATAGGGCAGGGCCGACAGCCACTGCGCCGGGATCTCGATCTGCAGGCCCGCGCCCTGCACGAAGAGCTGCGACACCAGCACGCCGCCGAACAGGTAGGCGCCCACCATCACGCGCAGCGGCCGCCAGGTGGCGAACACCACCAGCGCCAGCGCGATCCAGCCGCGCCCGGCCACCATGCCCTCGGCCCACAGCGGGGTGTAGAACACCGACAGGAAGGCGCCGCCCAGCCCGGCCATGGCGCCGCCGAAGGCCACCGCCAGGTAGCGGATCGCGATCACCGGGTAGCCCACCGCGTGCGCCGCCGACGGCGACTCGCCCACCGCGCGCAGCACCAGGCCGCCGCGGCTGCGCTGCAGGAACCAGGCGGCGGCGGCCACCAGCAGCCACGACACATAGACCAGCGCCTGCTGGTTGAACAGCGCCGGCCCGAGCAGCGGGATGTCGGCCAGCAGCGGGATGCGCAGCGGCTGTACCGCCACCAGCGGCGCGGACTCGTAGGGCTTGCCGAAGAAGGCCGCCAGCCCCACGCCGAAGATGGCCAGCGCCAGGCCCGAGGCCACCTGGTTGGCCTGCATGCTCAGCGTGATGTAGCCGAATAGCAGCGCCATCGCCACGCTCGCGGCCATGCCCACCAGGGCCGCGAGCCACGGGCCCGTGCCCGCATGGGCGGCGGCGAACGCGGCCACCGCGCCCACCGACATCATGCCCTCGGCGCCGAGGTTGAGCACCCCCGCGCGCTCGGTGATCAGCTCGCCGATGGCGACGATGATCAGCGGCGTGCCGGCCACCAGCGTGGCGGCAATGATCGAGGCGATCAGCGAGCTGTCCATGGCAGCGCTCCTTTCCATGCGGCGCGCTCCCAGCGCAGCCGGTAGGCGATGAACAGATCCGAGGCCAGCAGGAAGAACAGCAGCATGCCCTGGAACACCTTGGAGATCGACGACGGCAGGTTCATGTGCTGCTGGGCCTGCTCGCCGCCCAGGAAGAACAGCGCCATCAGCAGGCTGGCGCCCAGGATGCCGGCCGGATGCAGCCGCCCCACGAAGGCCACGATGATGGCCGCGAAGCCGTAGCCCGCCGAGATCTGGCTGGTGAGCTGGCCCATGGGGCCGGCCACTTCGGTCATGCCGGCGATGCCGGCCAGCGCGCCGCCCGCCAGCAGCCCCACCCAGATTGCGCGCTTGGCCGAAAAGCCCGCATAGCGCGCGGCATCGGGCGCCTGGCCGCCCACCTGCATCTGAAAGCCCTGGAAGCTGCGCTGCAAAAACACATAGCCCGCGAGCAGCACCGCCAGCGCCAGCACGAAGCCGGCATGCAGCCGCGTGCCGTCGATCAGCAGCGGCAGCAGCGCGCTGTCGCCGAAATTGCGCGTCTGCGGAAAGTTGTAGCCATCGGGGTCTTTCCAGGGGCCGTAGATCAGCCACGAGGCCAGCAGCTGCGCCACGTACACCAGCATCAGCGAGACCAGGATCTCGTTGGTGCCGAAGCGCGTGCGCAGCCAGGCCGCAATCGCCGCCCACAGCGCGCCGCCGATGGCGCCGGCCACCACCATGGCCGGAATGGCCCAGGGCGCGGACTGGTCGCCCACCTGCAGCGCGATGCCGGTGGCGAAGACCGCGCCGCAGATGAACTGCCCCTCGGCGCCGATGTTCCACACGCCGGCGCGAAAGCCTACCGCCAGCCCCACGCCGATCAGCATCAGCGGCGTGGCCTTGAGCAGCAGCTCGCTCACGCCGTACAGGTCGCTCAGCGGCTGCAGGAAGAACACGCGCAGTCCCTGCAGCGGGTTCTGGCCCAGCGCCGCGAACAGCGCCAGCCCGCCCAGCAGCGTGAGCGCCACCGCCAGCAGCGGCGACAGCCAGCGCATGCGGCGCGAGGCCTCGGGGCGTGCTTCGAGCTTAAGCATGGGACACCATCCTTTCCTCTGCGGCGGGCGCGGGCGCCGCGCCGTCCTCGGGCCACAGGCCGCTCATCCACAGGCCTATGGTCTCCACATCGGTCTGCTGCGTGGGCACGGCGGGCGACAGACGGCCGTCGGCGATCACCGCGATGCGGTCGCAGACCTCGAACAGCTCGTCGAGCTCCTCGGACACCACCAGCACCGCCGCGCCCGCATCGCGCAGCGCCACCAGCGCCTGGCGGATGAAGGCCGCGGCCCCCACGTCCACACCCCAGGTGGGCTGCGCGGCCACCAGCACCCGCGGCTGCTGCAGCAGCTCGCGCCCGACGATGAACTTCTGCAGGTTGCCGCCCGACAGCGAGTTGGCCGGCGCCTGCGCGCCGCCGCACTTGACCTTGAAGCCGGCGATGCAGCGCTCGGCAAAGGCGCGCACCGCGCCCTGCCGGATCAGGCCATGCCGCAGCAGGCCCTGGCGGTGCGCGGTGAGCAGGGCGTTGTCCGCCAGGCTCATGGCCGGCACCGCGCCGCGGCCCAGCCGCTCCTCGGGCACGAAGCCCAGGCCCTGCACGCGCCGCGCGGCGCTGCCCAGGTGGCCTATGGGCTGCCCGTCCAGCTGCACCATGGCCGCGTCGCCGCGCGCCAGCCGCGCCTCGCCGGAGATGGCCTGCAGCAGCTCCTGCTGGCCATTGCCCGAGACGCCGGCGATGCCGACGATCTCGCCGGCGCGCACATCGAGGCCGATGTGCTTGAGCGCGGTGCCGAACGGGTGCGCGGCCGGCTGGCTCAGGCCGCGCAGCGCCAGGCGCACCGCGCCCGGTGCGGCGGGGGCGCCGCGCTGGCAGGCCACCAGCTCCTTGCCGATCATCAGCCGCGCCATCGAGGCCGGGGTCTCGCGGCTCGGGGTGCAGTGGCCGCTGACCCGGCCGTTGCGCAGCACGGTGGCGGCATGGCACAGCTCGCGCACCTCGTCGAGCTTGTGGCTGATGTAGAGGATGCTGCAGCCTTCGTGCGACAGCTGGCGCAGCGTCTCGAACAGCTTGCGCACCGCCTGCGGCGTGAGCACCGAGGTGGGCTCGTCCATGATCAAGAGGCGCGGGTTCTGCAGCAGGCAGCGGATGATCTCCACCCGCTGGCGCTCGCCCACCGACAGCGTGTGCACCAGGCGCCGCGGATCCACCGGCAGGCCGTAGCGGCGGCCCACCGCGTCGATGCGTTGGGCCAGGTCCTCCAGGTCGGGGCGCCCGGGCAGGGCCAGCGCCACGTTCTGCACCACCGTCAGCGTCTCGAACAGCTGGAAGTGCTGGAACACCATGCCAATGCCGAGGCTGCGCGCCTGGCTGGGGCTGGCGACGGCCACCGGCTCGCCGCGCCAGCGCATCTCGCCCGAGGTGGGCGCGGTCACGCCGTAGATGATCTTCATCAGCGTGGACTTGCCCGCGCCGTTCTCGCCCAGGATGGCGTGGATCTCGCCGGGCTGCACCACCAGGTCGATGCCGTCGTTGGCCACCACCGAGGCATAGACCTTGCGGATGCCCTTGAGCTGCAGCTGCGGCGGCGCGGCGGCGCCGGTGCTGTGCAGGCTGGCCGCCATGTCAGGCCGCCTTGCCGTTGGCCGGGGCGGCGGCCGTGGCGCTTTCGCCATGCTCTTTTTCGTGGGCGTGGAACAGCACGTTCAGCAGCACCGCGGTGAAGGTGCCCAGCAGGATGCCGTTCTGGCAGAACTTGGCCAGCAGCTCGGGCAGCTGCGCGAAGAAGCGGTCTGCCACCAGCGGGATCATGCCCAGCGCCAGGCTGATGGCGACGATGTAGGCATTCTTGCGGTTGTTCACGAAGTCCACATGGCTGAGGATGCGCACGCCGGTGGCGGCCACCATGCCGAACATCACCAGCGCCGCGCCGCCCAGCACGTACTGCGGGATCGAGGCGGCGATGAACGAGATCTTGGGAAAGCTGCTGAGCACGATCAGCATGGCACCGGCGGCCACGCAGACCCAGCGGCTGCGCACGCCGGTGACCTGCACCAGGCCGATGTTCTGTGCATACGAGGTGTAGGTGAAGGTGTTGAAGAAGCCGCCAACGATGGCGCCCACGCCGTCGGCGCGCAGGCCGCGCGCGATGTCGTCCTTTTGCAGCGGGCGCTCCACCACCTCGGCCAGCGCCAGGAACTGGCCCACGCCCTCGATCATGATCACCACCATCACCACGCACAGCGTGACGATGGTCATCGGATCGAAGCTGGGCCAGCCGAAGTGAAAGGGCGTGATGAGCTGGAACCAGCCGGTGGACTTCATGCCCACGAAATTCACCTGGCCCAGCGCCAGCGTGATCGCAAAGCCCGCGACGATGCCGATCAGCACCGCGATGTTGGCCAGGAAGCCCTTGCAGTAGGCGATGATGAACAGGATGATCAGCAGCACCAGGCCCGAGATCGCGATGTGCGAGGGAATGCCGTAGTTGGGATTGGCGATCATCCCGTTGGGGCCGTGGATGGTGGGGTTGCCGCCCGCGGCCCAGTTGATGCCCACGCGCATCAGCGACAGGCCGATGATCAGCACCACCGAGCCGGTGACCACCGGCGGAAACCAGCGCAGCAGCTTGCCCACGTAGGGCGCCACCAGCAGCGTGAAGACCCCGGCGGCCATGACGCCGCCGAACACCGCCGGCAGCCCGAGCTGCGGATTGGAGCCGGTGGCGATGATGGGTGCGACGGCGGTGAAGGTCACCCCCATCATCATCGGCAGGCGGATGCCCACCTTGCCGATGCCCATGCTCTGGATGATGGTCACCAGGCCGCAGCAAAACAGGTCGGCCGCGATCAGGAAGGCGATGTCTTCCTTCGCCAGCTTGAGCGCGCCGCCGATGATCAGCGGCACCGCGATGGCGCCGGCATACATCACGAGCACATGCTGCAGGCCCAGGGCCATCAGCTTGGGAAGGGGCAGCTTCTCGTCCACCGGGTGGACTGCAAAAGCGCGGGGCGTTGCGGTGCTGGTCGTCATGGCTTTGTCTCCTGATTTCTTGTGGGGGGTGCCTCGGCCGGGCTGCTGCGGTATGTTTCCGCTTGTCGGGTGCAGTCCGGCCGTCGTCGCCGGGCTATGCCCGTGGCAGCCAGGCCTGGGCGCGGGCCATGGCCTCGGGGCTGATGCGGGCGCGCACGCCGTCGAAGCGCGGGCCGCGCGTGGCGTCCAGCCCCAGGCGCGAGGTCGTGCCGTCGGCGGACGATGAGGGGTCGAGCGCGCTGCCGGGCAGGCCGTCGACGATGAACAGGTCCTGGTGCGGCTGGAAGTGCGTGGCCAGGGCCCACAGCACCTCTTCGTCGCGCATCACGTCCACGTCCTCGTCCACCGCGATCACGGTCTTCAGGTAGGGGTCCCAGCCGAGCAGGCCCATCATCACCTGGCGCGCCTCGCCGGGGCGGCTCTGCTTGAGCGCCACGTAGGCATGGAAGTGCGTGCCCGAGCTGGGGTAGTGCACCGCGGTGACGCCGGGAAAGCGCTCCTTGAGCTTTTCCACCATCTCCGATTCGCGCGGAATGCGGCCCAGGTTCAGGTGCTCGGCCGAATTGCCGCCCACCACGTCGAGCAGCCAGGCGTCGCTCCTGCGCAGCAGCGTCTCGACCTGCAGCACGTTGTTGGTCGAGCGGTCCGACGAGTAGCCGGTGAACTCGCCGAACGGGCCTTCCTCGGCGCGGGCGGCCGGGTCGATCACTCCCTCGATCACGAACTCGGCATGCGCCGGCACCGCGATGCCGTACTTTGGGGTGCGCACCACGTCGAGCGGCGCGCCGAACAGGCCGCCGGCCAGGTCGCGCTCGTCCACGCCATAGGGCAAGCGCCCCGCGCCGGCCAGCATGAACAGCGGGTGCGCGCCGATCACCATCGCCACCGGCAGCGGCCGGCCCCTGGCCTCGGCCGCGCGCAGCATGCGCCACAGGTGGCCGCGCGAATGCAGGCTGGTGGCGATCTCGCTGGGCGAGTGCACCATCGAGCGGTGGTAGCTCACGTTGCCTATGCCCTCGTCGCGGTCCTCGGCCACGATGATGGCGTTGGTGATGTAGGGGCCGCGGTCGGTGGCGAAATGCCGGATGGTCGGGATGTCGCGGGCCAGGTCGATGCCGCTGGCCAAGACCCGCTGCGTCACCGCGCCGGACTGCAGCTCGCGCGGGGCGACCAGGCGCCGGCTGCGGGCCTGGTATTCGGCATGGATGCCGGCCGGCGGCACGCCGCCGAGCATGCGCCCCACGCGTTCGCGGGAGGCGAAGAGATTGGTCACCAGGGGCGTGTGCAGGCCCTCCACCTGGTTGAACCTGAGCGCCGGGTGGCGCCCCTGGCCGGCCAGCGACCAGACGGCGGCGCTCACGTCCTCGTCGCGGCTGACGGCATGCTCCACCGTGAGCACGTCGTCGGGGTAAAGGGACTCGTAGGCTGCGAAAAACCGGTGCAGATCCTGGCCGGTGTCTTCGAGCATGGCTTTCGAATTCATCAAGCAACTCCTGAACAGCGCACGCAACTGGCGTGGCGGGATCTGCGGGACGGCCAGCAAGGGCCGCCCCGCAGCATGGGCCGTCGTCCCCTCGGGGGGAAGGCGCGAAGCGCCTCAGGGGGACTGCTATTTCACGCCGGCGTAGGTGTCGGCCAGGCGCGCCTGGGCGTCGGCCTGGTCGCGCGGCGGCGGCGTGGTCTTGATGCCGCACAGCCGGGCGATGTTGTTGCCCAGGTAGTCCTCCAGCGTGTCCTCGTCGAGGTCGATGCCGTGCGGCGCGGGCTTGCACAGCATCTCCAGCTCGCGCAGCCACATGCCGGGCTCGTTGGGCGGGCTGTCGGTGCCGAACACCAGCTTGTTCTTGGGCAGCTCCTTGGCGAACTCGGCGATGCGGGCCTGGAAGCACCAGCCCGACTCGACGTACACGTTGGGCGTGTCCATGGCCATCCAGAAGGTCTCGAACGAGTAGTTGCCGCCGGTCTGGATGCCGAAGTGCGCGATCACGAAATTCACCATCGGGAACTCGCGGATGATCGGATAGAACATCGTCGGGATGGTGAAGGGGCCGTCGCCGGTGTGGATCAGCACCACGGTGCCGTACTTGGCGCAGACCTTCATCGCGGGGCGCAGCCAGTCTAGCGCGCGGTCGGGCCGGTAGCCGTGCATGTTGGCGTGCAGCTTGATCATCTTGAAGCCGTATTCCTTGATGTGGAATTCCAGCTCGGCGGCGCCGTTCTCGGGGCCCCAGCGCGGGTTGTAGGTGAAGTTGCCGATGAAGCGGTCGGGGTACTTCTGGCACAGCTCGGCGATGTAGGCCATGTAGTCGCGCACGCCTTCGCGCCCGCGCCGGTTGCCGTCGCGGTAGCCGGTGTTGCCCGGCGGCGGCTGGATGAAGCCCATGTCGATGCGGCGCGGCTTGCCGTTGATCATGTAGGGCCCGTCCATCAGCTTGAGCATGCGCTCGCCGTTGAAGGGCGTGCCGGTGTGGCGCCAGGCCTCGTCGACCAGGTTGGTGGGATGCAGGTGGGTGTCAATGATCATGTTGTTGTCTCCATATCTCAGTACAAGCCGATCACCGGGTGGCGCTCGGCCTTGCGGCCCAGGATTTGCTCGGCTTCTTCGAAGGTCTTGGGGTGCGGCGTGGGCTCGATGCCGATCATTCGGGCGATGTTGTTGCCCAGGTAGTCTTCCAGCGTCTCCTCGTCCAGGTTCAGGCCCTGCGGCGGGTTGGTGCACAGCACTTCCAGCAGGCGGATCCACATGCCGGGCTCGTTGGGCGGCGTGTCGGTGCCGAAGATGATCTTGTGTTTGGGCAGGGTCTTGGCGAACTCGACGATGCGCGACTGCAGGCACCAGCCGGATTCGCAGAACACGTTGGGCAGCTCCATGGCCCACTGGTAGGGCTCGAAGCAATAGACGCCGCCGGTCTGCACGCCGAAGTGGGCCATGATGAAGTTCACCGTGGGGAACTCCTTGATCATCGGCACCCATTCGGTCGGGATGCTGTAGGGGCCGTCGCCGGTGTGCAGCTTGACCGGTACGCCCAGCTCGGCGCACTTCTGCAGCGCGGGACGTACCCAGTCCAGCGCGCGGTCGGGGCGGTAGGCGTGCATGTTGGCCTGCAGCTGCACCATCTTGAAGCCGTGCTCCTTGACGTAGCGCTCGATGGCCTCGACGCCGTTCTTCACGCCGCAGCGCGGGTTGTAGACGAAGCAGCCGATCAGGCGGTCGGGGTGCTGCTGCACGCACTTGAGCGTATAGGCCATGTAGGCGTCGATGGATTCGCGGCCGTCCTTCTCGCCATCGGTCCAGGTGTAGATGGTGTTGCCCTGCGGCGGCTGGATGAAGGCCTTGTCGATGCGGCGCGGCTTGCCGTTGACGTAGTACGGGCCGTCCATGGTGGCCAGCAGTCGGTCCACGGTGTAGGGCTCCCCATCGTGCCACCAGGCCAGGTCGACCTGGTCGGTGGGGTAGCAGCTAATGTCGATGATCATGGATTCAGTCTCCTTTGTGGATGACGGGTTGAAGCGCTTCAGGGCGTGTGCCTAGGCGGCTTCCAGGGCCTCGTGGGAAACAGGGGCGCAGCTGGTGCAGGCGGCCAGCCGGGCGCGCAGCGCGTCGGCCTGCAGGTTGCGGCCGATGAAGACCAGCTTGCTGCCCGGGGTCTCGTCCCACCAGGGGATGGAGGGCTTGAGCTCGAGCAGGCGGTGCACGCCCTGCAGCACGTGGCGGCGGTCGTCGCCGTGCGCGTGCAGGATGCCCTTGACGCGGTAGATGTCGTCGCCATCCACGGCCAGCAGCTCATTGAGCGACTGCATCAGGCGCCCGGTGTCGAAGGGCTGCTCGAACAGCAGCGAGACCGAGCCCACCGATGGGTCATGGCTGTGCGGCGCCAGCAGGGCGGCCGCCTCGTGCGAGTGCGGTTGTCCATGGCCGTGGTCGTGGCCGTGGTCGCAATGCGCGTCGCAGATATGGCCATGTTCGTGACCATGGTCGTGGTGGCCGCCCATGAAGTGCGGGTCCGTCGCGGTCAGCGCGTCGCACTCGAAGGACTGCAGGCCGAGGATCTGCGACAGATCGACCTTGGCCTGCACGGTGCGCAGGATGGGGGCGTTGCAGTTCAGCGCGCGGATGCGGCCTTCCAGCTCGGCCAGCTCGGGCGGCGCCACCAGGTCGGTCTTGTTCAGCAGGATGCGGTCGGCCACCACGATCTGCTGCACCGCCTGGTTGTCGTGCTCGGCCAGCGCCGGGTCGTCCAGGTGCGGCTGCACATGCAGCGCATCGACCAGGGTGACCACGCCGTCGAGCACCACCTGCCTGGCGACCTCGTTGTCCATGAAGAAGGTGGCGGCCACCGGCGTGGGGTCGGCCAGGCCGCTGGTCTCGACCAGGATGTGGTCGAACTGGTCCTGGCGCTGCAGCAGCATCTGCAGGGTCTTGACCAGGTCGTTGCGCACGTCCACGGTGCAGCAGATGCAGCCGTTGACGATCTGGAAGATCTCCTCGTCCGAGTTGGCCATCACCAGGTCGGAGTCCACGTCCACCTCGCCGAACTCGTTCTCGATCACCGCGATGCGGTGGCCGTGCTTCTCGGTCAGGATGTGGTTGAGCAGCGTGGTCTTGCCGGCGCCGAGGAAACCGGTGAGGATGGTGACCGGCACCGGCCTCTTGAGGGAAGTGGTGGATGCGTTCATGCGTTGGCTCCTTCAGTCTGGTTGGATTGCTCGCGCAGGGCCTGCAGCACCTGCTCGGGCTTGATGGGGTAGTGGCGAAAGCGCACGCCGATGGCGTCGTGGATGGCGTTGGCGATGGCCGGGCCGATGGCGACGATCGGGTCCTCGCCCACGCCCTTGGCGCCGAAGGGGCCGCCGGGGTCGGGCGCGGTCTCCAGGATCACCGTGCGTATCGGCGGCATGTCCATGGACAGCGGCATCTTGTAGTCGACGAAGTTGGCGTTCAGCGAGCGGCCGGTTTGCATGTCGATCTGGTAGTCCTCGTACAGCGCGTGGCCTATGCCCTGCTGGATGCCGCCCTCGATCTGGCCGGCGGCCGCGATCGGATGGATCACCTTGCCGATCTCGTGCACCGGCACCACCTGCAGCACGCTGACCTGGCCGGTCTCGGTGTCGACGCTGACCTCCACGAAATGCGCCGCGAACGAGTACGACTTGGTCGGGTGGTAGGTGGCGCTGCCGACGAACTGCGCAGCCGGTATGCCCTTGCGCGGCGCCACCGCGTCGCGGATGCTGATGCTGCGGTCGGTGCCGCGCACGTGGATGATGCCGCCGCTCGATTCCAGATCGTCGGGCGCCACTTCGAGCTGTCCGGCGGCGCGCTCGTACAGCTGGCGCTTGATCTCCAGCGCCGCGAGCTGCGCCGCCTTGCCGCCCAGGTAGGTGGTGTGGCTGGCGAAGGCGCCGATGTCCCAGGGCACCACGTCGGTGTCGCCATGCGTGACCGAGACCGACTCGAACTGCACGCCGATCTCCTCGGCCACGATCTGCGCCAGCGCGGTGTGCGCGCCGGTGCCCAGGCCCGCCGTGCCGGTGAGCAGCACCACGGTGCCGTCCTCGTTCATCTTGACGATGGCGTTGCCCTGCTCCTTGATACCGGGATAGGCGCTGCTGCCGTGCATCTCGCAGCCCAGGCCCCAGCCGCGGCGCTGCACGCCGGTATCGCGGGGGCGCTGGCGCAGCGCGGCCCAGCCCACTTCCTGCATGCCGCGGCGGATGCAGTCTTCCAGGCCGTGGCCGATCAGCGGATGGCCCGAGGGCGCGATGTCGCCCTCGCGCACCGCGTTCCTGAGCTTGAGCTCGGCCGGGTCCATGCCCAGCTGCTCGGCGGCCTCGTCCATCTGGGTGTCGATGGCGTAGTAGGTCTGCACCACGCCATAGCCGCGGAAGGCGCCGGCGATCGGGCTGTTGGTGTACAGGCATCGGCCTTCCAGCTCGATGTTCTCGCAGCGGTACAGCGAGGTCATGGCGGTGGTGCCGACGATGGTCACGCCCGGGCCGTGCGAGCCGTAGGCGCCCGAGTTGAACACCACGCGCGCCTGGCGGGCGGTGATGGTGCCGTCCTTCTTGAAGCCCTGCTTGAGCCAGATCTTGGCCGGGTGGCGCGTGCGCCCGCCCAGGAAGGTCTCCTCGCGGGTGTACTCCATGCGCACCGGGCGGCGTGTCTGCCTGGCCAGCAGCGCGCACAGGAACTCGCTCTGGAACAGGTCCTGCTTGGCGCCGAAGCCGCCGCCCATGTGGTCCACCAGCACGCGCACCTTGTGCAGCGGCAGGCCCAGCACCTCGGCCATGATGCCGCGCACCATGAAGGCGGTCTGGGTGGAGATCCACACCGTGAGGTTGCCGTTGCCGTCCCACTGGCACATGCAGGCGTTGGGCTCCATGTAGGCCGGCGTGGGGCGGCCGCCTTCGTACTCGCCCTCGATGATCAGGTCGGCCTCGGCGAAGCCCTTGTCGATATCGCCACGGCTGACCTTCACCGGCGGCAGCACCAGGTTGCCGCCGGGCTCGCGCTCGTGGATCAGCGGCGCATCGGGGCGGGCGGCGTCCTCGGTGGTGAACACCGCCGGCAGCGGCTCGTACTCCACGTCGATCAGATCCAGCGCGGCCTCGGCGATCTCCTCGCTGGTGGCGGCCACCACCGCCACCGTCTCGCCCCAGTAGCGCACCTTGCTGTCCAGGATGTACTGGTCGGGCGTGACCGAGGCCGAGCGCGGATGCGGCGAGCCGGCGTGCAGCACGCGCGGCACGTTCTCGTGCGTGAGCACCGCCTTCACGCCCGGCAGCGCCAGCGCGCGGCTGGTGTCGATGCGGCGGATGTTGGCATGCGCGATGTTGCTGCGCTTGCTGCGGGCATACAGCAGGCCGGGCAGGTGCATGTCGGCCACGTACTGGGCGGTGCCGGTCACCTTGGCCAGCAGGTCGGCGCGCTTGACGCTCTTGCCGATGATGGTGCTCTGGCTCATTGCGCGGCCTCCTCGTTCGCAGGCGTTTCTGCGGCCATGGCGATGGCGTCGATGATCTTGGTGTAGCCGGTGCAGCGGCAGATGTTGCCGGCGATCGCGAAGCGGATCTCATCCACCGTGGGCCTGGGGTTCTCGTCGAGCAGCGCCTTGGCCTGCACCAGGATGCCCGGGGTGCAGAAGCCGCACTGCGCGGCGCCGCACTGCATGAAGCATTCCTGCAGCCGGTGCGGCGTGCCGTCTGCGGCCTGCAGGCCCTCGACCGTGGTGATCTCGGCGCCTTCGGCCTCGAAGGCCAGCACCAGGCAGGAGTTGACCGGCTTGCCGTTCATGATGACGGTGCAGGAGCCGCACTCGCCCACGTCGCAGCCTTTCTTGCAGCCGGTCAGGCCGGCCTCGCCGCGCAGCGCGTCGAGCAGGCTGCGGTTGGGGCTGGTCAGCATGTCGCGGGCCTCGCCGTTGACGGTGAAGGAAACGATTTTCTTGCTCATGGCTGTGCCTCCCGGGCTTGTTGCAAGGCTTGCTCCAGCGCGCGCCGCGTCAGCACGCGCACCATGTCGCGCCGGTAGGCGGCGCTGCCGCGCACGTCGCCGATGGGGCGGGATTCGTCGCTGGCGGCCTGCGCCGCGGCCGCCAGCAGAGCGGGCGTGGGCGGCTGGCCGCGCAGCAGCGCCTCGGCCTGCGCCGCGCGCAGCGGCGTGGGGGCGACGGCGGCGAGCACGATGGCCAGCTCGGCCACCTCGCCGCCCGCGCCCAGCGCCACCCGCACCGCGACGCCCACCGTGGCCAGCTCCATCTGCGAGCGGCGGCCGTGCTTGATGTAGGCCTTGCCGGTGCGCGGCGCGGGCGCCGGGATCTCGATGTGGGTGACGATTTCGTCGCCCGCGAGCACGGTGCGGCCGGGGCCGCTGCAAAAATCCTGCACCGCCACGCGGCGCTGGCCGCCGCCGCCGTGGATGCGCAGCACCGCGCCGTCGGCAATCAGCGCCGGCAGCGTGTCGGCCGAGGGCGAGGCGCGGCACACATTGCCCACCACGGTGGCGCGGTTGCGCACCTGGATGGAGGCGAAATCGGTGGCCGCCTTGGCCAGGCTGGCGTAGTGCTTTTGCGTGATCGGCGAGGTCTCGACCTGCCGGGTCGTCACCAGCGCGCCCAGCAGCAGCCCGTGCGACTGGGTGAACGCGAATTCATCCATGCCGGGAATCTTCTTGAGGTTGATCACATGCGCCGGCTGGCGCACATGCTCCTTCATCTGCACCATCAGGTCGGTGCCGCCGGCGAGGAGGCTGGCCGGGCCGGCGCGCAGCAGCGCGACCGCCTCGTCCAGCGAGGCCGGCTCGCTGTAGTCGAAGTGTTTCATGCTTCAGTCTCTTGCTTCTTCGGAAGAACGCCCCGAAGCGGGCCCCGTCCAGCGCCTTACCGCGCCCACGTCGATGTCGAACAGGTCCAGCACCCGGCCCAGGGTGTGGTCCACCATGTCGTCCAGGCTTTGCGGCCTGGCGTAGAAGGCCGGCACTGGCGGCGCGACGATGGCGCCCATCTCGGTGACGGCGGTCATGTTGCGCAGGTGCGAGAGCGTCAGCGGCGTCTCGCGCGCCAGCAGCACCAGGCGGCGGCGCTCCTTGAGCATCACGTCGGCGGCGCGCGTGACCAGCGAGCCGCCGATGCCATGGGCGATCTCGCCCAGCGTCTTCATCGAGCACGGCGCGATCACCATGCCCAGCGTGCGGTACGAGCCACTGGCGATGCAGGCGCCGATGTCCTCGTTCTTGTGCACCTGGGCGGCCAGGGCGTTCAGGTCGGACATGCGCAGCGTGGTCTCGCAGACCATGGTGATCTGCGCCGCGCGGCTCACGATCAGGTGTACCTCGATGCCGGCCGGCTGCAGCATCTGCAGCAGCCGCCAGCCATAGACGAAGCCCGAGGCGCCGGTGATGGCGACGATCAGGCGGGAGCGGGAAGCCTGGCTCATGCGGCGCTCCGATATAGTGCGTTGCCATGGACTGCGAAACCGCCTGGAACGATATCGTCGCCATGTACGCCGACCCAGCGCTGGCCCGCGAACTGCTGCGCCGCCAGGACGAGGAGGGGCTGGACGTGGTGCTGCACCTGTTTGCGCTGTGGGCCGAGCGCCAGGGCCGCCCGCTCGCCGGCGAGGCGCTGGCCGAGGCCACGGCGGCGGTTGCCGGCTGGCGCGCCCAGGTGATCGAGCCGCTGCGCCGGCTGCGGCGCGCGATGAAGGCCATGGACGCCGACCCCGCATTGCGCGATGCCGTGCGCCGCCAGGTGCAGGATGCCGAGCTGGCCGCGGAGCGGGCGCAGGTGGCGATGTTGTGCGAGTGGCTGCGGGCGCGGTGAGGTTGGGCGGACAGGCCAACCGGCGGGCGTCGAGGCCGGCGGATCCCATGAGAATGCGAGGGACAGGCTCAGCATCTTGGCCTCCTTCTTGAAGGACCAACCCGACGAATCCAGCTCCGTCACGGGCATGGCTGAATGCTGACAGATGCCCCGGCTTTCAGAAACCACTGGATCGCTATATATTCGGCCTGAATTTATCCATATTCACGATGAATCAGAATGTCACCTTGCGCCAGCTGGGCGTGTTCGTTGCGGTGGCCGATGCGCGCACCATCACGCGCGCGGCGGACACGCTGGGGCTGCCCCAGTCGTCGGTCAGCACCCAGCTGCGGGAGCTGGAGGAGGCGCTGGGCCTGCGCCTGTTCGACCGCCACACGCGCATGCTGCGCCTGACCGAGGCCGGCGGCGAGATCCTGCCGCTGGCGCGCAAGACCCTGGCCGACCTGGATGTGATGGTGGGCAGCTCGGCCCAGCTCAAGACGCTGGAGCGCGGGCGCGTGTCGATCGCCGCCTCGTCGCTGCAGGCGGCGCTGGTGCTGCCGCGCATGGTGCGGCAGTTCATCCAGGCGCACCCGGGCATCAAGGTGGAGCTGCTCGACGTGGCCCAGGACGAGGTGCTGAGCATGGTGCAAAGCGGCGCGGTGGATTTCGGCGTGGGCACCGCCTTCGGCGAGCATGCCGGCCTGGCCATGCGGCCGCTGTGGGTCGAGCCCTTCTACGCGGTGCTGCCGCCCGGCCATGCGCTGCTGGCCAAGGCCGGGCTCTCCTGGCAGGATTTGCAAAAAGAGGTGCTGATCGGCTCGCGCCGCGGCAATCCGGTGCGCACGCTGCTGGATTTCGCGCTGGCCAGCGCCGGCCTATCGCTGAGCTTCACGCACGAGACCTCGCTGCCGCTGACGGCGGCGGGCATGGTGGCGGCCGGGCTGGGCATCGGCGTGCTGACCAGCTCATCGCGCCAGGTGGCCGAGGCGCTTGGCCTGGTGCTGCGGCCCATCGGTCCGCCGGTGGTCGAGCGCGGCGTGGTGATGGTGTTCCACCCCGGGCGCTCGCTGTCGCCCGCGGCCAAGAAATTCACCGAGGAACTGCAGGAATGGGTGGGCACCATGCTGGACCCCGACATGCGCCCGCGCCAGCACGACGCGTTCTGCACCGTCTGCTACCAGTTCGACTGCCACACCATTCACTGAGCCTGTTCCCGCTTGAGCTCCAGCGCCGCGTCGTACAGCTCGTTGCGCGATTGGCCGGTGATCTCCGCCGCCAGTCGCACCGCGGTCTTGAGCGGCAGCTCGGGCAGCAGCAGCTGCAGCACGCGCAGCTCCAGGCCGGCGCTGGCCGCCTTGGCCTGCGGGTGCACGAGCAGCGCGAACTCGCCCTTGGCGCGGTTCGCATCGGCCGCCAGCCAGGCGGCCAGCTCCTGCGCCGGGCAGGTGGCCAGCTCCTCGAACTGTTTGGTCAGCTCGCGCCCCAGCGTCACCGGCCGCTGGCCCAGCGCGGCCAGCGCCTGGGCCAGCGCGGCGATGCGGTGCGGCGCCTCCAGCAGCACCTGGCAGCGCGTGTCGCGGGCAATGGCCTCGACCGCCTGCTGGCGTTCCTTGGCCTTGGTGGGCACAAAGCCGACGAAGCTGAAGCCGCTGCCTTCGCCCTGGGCCACCGCGCCGGCGCAGCTGAGCAGGGCGGTCACGCTGCTGGCGCCGGGCAGCGGGCTGATGCGCAGGCCCTGCTCGCGCACCGCGGCGCACAGGCGCGCGCCGGGGTCGCTCACGCCGGGCGTGCCGGCGTCGCTCACATAGGCCACGCGCAGGCCCTGCTGCAGCCGGGCGATCACCTGCTGCGCGGCCTCGGCCTCGTTGTGCTGGTGCACGGCCAGCAGCTGCGCGCCGGCTTTGTCGATGCCATAGGCGCGCAGCAGCGCGTGGGTGTGGCGCGTGTCCTCGCAGGCGATGGCGTCGGCCAGGCCCAGCAGGTGCAGCGCGCGCAGGCTGATGTCGGCCAGGTTGCCGATGGGCGTGGCCACGATGTAGAGGCAGGCTTGCGGATAATGCTGGGCACCGGCGGCGTCCTGCGCGGCTTGCAAGAGCGTCTTCATGGCCTTTCCATCGTGCCCGCAAGGGAGCAAAGCGTTGCAATCGAGGCGCACGCCGTAGGCCATGCGGGCGGCCTGGGCAAGGCGGGTAACGAAGAGTGCAGCGCTTTGCTTTCTTGCCCTTCGGGTTGCCCCGCAAAGGCCGCGTCTGCGGCGTTGCAAATCCTCGCCGGGCGACCAGCCCGACTGCGGTTCGCGCCTGGCATCCGCGGCCTTTGCGGGGCAACGGGCATGATGGAAAGGCCATGAAGACGCTCTGGGAGAGAGAAAGATGCACTCACCGTGGAAGATCCTTGAAAAAATGCGCGCCGCCGTGGCGGGCGGCCCGCGCACCACGCGCGCGGCGGGGCAGGCGGCCGAGGACGCGGCCCTGCATTATCTCCAACGCCAGGGCCTGCGCCTGCTGGCGCGCAACTGGCGCACGCCGGGGCGTGGCGGCGGCGAGATCGACCTGATCCTGCAGGAGCCGGGCGGCACGGTGGTCTTCGTCGAGGTGCGCCAGCGCCGGCGGGCGGAGCATGGCGGCGCCGGCGCCAGCATAGGCGCCGCCAAGCAGCGGCGCATCGTGCTCGCGGCCCGCCACTGGCTGGCGCTGCAGCCGCGGCTGCCGCCGTGCCGCTTCGATGCGCTGCTGCTGGAGCCGCAGATCCGCTGGGTGAAGGCGGCGTTCGAGGCCGATGCCGCTTCATGAAAGGCCAAATTCACGCGGTTATCATCGGGCCTCCATGCTTGAGCAATACATCCAACAGCAATTCATCGACAGCGCCGATCTGCAATACCAGATTGCCCAGGAGATGGGCGAGGGCATTGCCAACGCGGTGCATGTGCTGCTGGCCTGCGTTACCAGCGGCAACAAGCTCCTGTGCTGCGGCAATGGCCTGTCGGCCGCGCAGGCGGCGCAGTTCGCCGCGATCTGCGTCGGCGGCCTGGAGCGCGAGCGGCCCGAGCTGGCGGCCGTGGCGCTCGATACGGGCATGCTGGCCTGCACCCAGCAGGGCCTGAACCTGTCGCTGGACCTGGCCCCCTGGGCGCTGGCGCGCCAGGTGCGGGTGCTGGGCCAGGTGGGCGATGTGCTGCTGGTGATCTCGGTCGATGGCGACGATGCCGCGCTGCTGTACGCGGTGCAGGCAGCGCATGAGCGCGAGATGTCGGTGCTGGCGCTGAGCGGCCGCACCGGCGGCGCCTTGGCCGATATCTTGATCGAAACCGACGTCCTGCTGTGCGTGCCGCACGATGCGATGGCCCGGGTGCGCGAGGTGCACCAGCTGGTCCTGCATTGCCTGGCCGACGGCATCGACATGCAGTTGTTAGGAGAAGAGGAATGAGGTCTGTCACCGCTGCTTCGCTGAAGCGTCTCACTTGCCTGCTGGCCTGCGCCGGCGCACTGGCCGGTGCCGTATCCGGCTGCGTGCCCGTGGTGCTCGGCGGCGCCGCGGCCACCGGCACGGTGCTGGCGGTGGACCGCCGCACCACCGGCTCGCAGGTGGAGGACGAGGGCATCGAGCTGCGCGCCGGCAACCGCATCAACGAGACGGTGGGCCAGGGCGGCCACATCAACGTCACCAGCTACAACCGCCAGGTGCTGCTGACCGGCGAGGTGCCGAACGAGGCCTTCAAGCAGAAGGTGCAGGCGGCCGTGGCCGGCACGCAGAACGTCAATTCGGTGGTGAACGAGCTGGCGGTGATGGAAAGCTCCACGCTGTCGCAGCGTTCGGAAGATACCTACATCACCGGCAAGGTGAAGGCCAGCCTGATCGATGCCAAGGACCTTTCCGCCAGCACCATCAAGGTGGTGACCGAGCGCAAGGCGGTCTACCTGATGGGCCGGGTGACGGAGCGCGAATCCAAGCGCGCGGCCGAGATCGCCCGTGGCGTGAGCGGCGTGGCCAAGGTGGTGCGCGTGTTCGAGATCATCTCCGAGCAGGAGCTGCAGCAGATCAGCGTCAACCGCGCGAGTGGCAGCAACGCCGCGCCGGTGATCACCGACAGCAGCGCGGCCCCGGTGGGTGGTGCCAAGGCGGTTGCGGCCCCTGCGCCCGCCGCGCCCGCGGCCAGCAGCACGGGCGTGACCACTTCGCCGGTCACCAGCTCGCCGGTGCAGCCGCTGAACGACGGCTTCACCACCAAGCCTTGAAGCCCTTGCCCGGGGCAGGGCCGCTGGTGCGGCCCTGTTTTACTTTTTCCCCAGCCGGGCAATGAGGCTGGAGGTGTCCCAGCGCCTGCCGCCCATCTGCTGCACGTCGGCGTAGAACTGGTCCACCAGCGCCGTGACCGGCAGGCGCGAGCCGTTGCGCTGGGCCTCTTGCAGCACCAGGCCCAGGTCCTTGCGCATCCAGTCCACCGCGAAGCCGAAATCGAACTCGCCCTGCACCATGGTGCGGCCGCGGTTGTCCAGCTGCCAGCTCTGCGCCGCGCCCTTGCCGATGACTTCGAGCACCCGGTCCATGTCCAGGCCCGCGTTCTGGCCGAAGGCGATGGCTTCGGACAGGCCCTGCACCAGGCCGGCGATGCAGATCTGGTTCACCATCTTGGTGAGCTGGCCGGCGCCGCTGTCGCCCATCAGCGTGAAGGCGCGGGCAAAGGCCATGGCCACGGGGCGCACCTGCTCGAAGGCCGCCGCGTCGCCGCCGCACATCACCGTGAGCTGGCCGTTCTGCGCACCGGCCTGGCCGCCGGAGACTGGCGCGTCGACGAAGTGCAGCTCGCGCTGGCGCGCCTGGGCGTACAGCTCGCGCGCCACCTGGGCCGAGGCGGTGGTGTGGTCGGCGAAGATGGCGTCCGGCCGCATCCCGGCAAAGGCGCCATCCGGCCCCAGCACCACCGAGCGCAGGTCGTCGTCGTTGCCCACGCAGCAAAAGACGATGTCGGCGCCGGCGGCGGCCTCGCGCGGGGTGGCGGCCTGGCGGTGGGCGCCGCTGGCGGCGAATTCATCGGCCCACTGGCCGGCCTTGGCGGCGCTGCGGTTGTAGACGGTGACCCGGTGGCCCGCCTGGGCCAGGTGGCCGGCCATGGGGTAGCCCATCACGCCCAGGCCCAGGAAGGCCACGGTGCGTGCGGGAGTGGGTTCGTAGCTGCGAGCGTTGATGCTGGAAGTCATGGGTCTTTAAAAAAGTGAGCTGCTGGCGCTAATGTACCAACGGTTTTCAATGCTTGGGTCTTGAAGAGGCAAAGGGGTCAAGCGCTGGCAGCTATGGTTTTTCGGGGTCAAGCCGGGGGAAGGCTCTCGGGGGATTTTGCCTTGCCGCGCGCCTCGGCGGCGCTGATGGCCTTGCGCTGCACCAGCGCGGCCAGGCTCTGGTCCAGCGTCTGCATGCCCAGGTGCTGGCCGGTCTGGATGGCGGAATACATCTGCGCCGCCTTGGCCTCGCGGATCAGGTTGCGGATGGCCGGCGTGGCGAGCATGATCTCGTGTGCCGCCACGCGGCCCTGGCCGTCGCTGGTCTTGCATAGCTGCTGCGAAATCACCGCCTGCAGCGATTCGGACAGCATGGTGCGCACCAGCTCCTTTTCCCCGGCCGCGAAGACGTCGACGATGCGATCCATGGTCTGGGCGGCGCTGGCGGTGTGCAGCGTGGCGAACACCAGGTGGCCGGTTTCGGCGGCGGTCAGCGCCAGGCGGATGGTTTCCAGGTCGCGCATCTCGCCGACCAGGATCGCATCCGGGTCTTCGCGCAGGGCGGAGCGCAGCGCGGCCGAGAACGAATGCGTCTGCGCGCCGACCTCGCGCTGGTGGACCAGGCATTGCTTGGAGTGGTGCACGAACTCGATCGGGTCTTCGATGGTCAGGATGTGGCGCTGCGTGTTCTCGTTCAGGTGGTTGAGCATCGCCGCCAGCGTGGTCGACTTGCCCGAGCCGGTGGGCCCGGTCACCAGCACCAGGCCGCGCGGCCTGAGCGCCAGCTCGGCGAAGACCGGGGGCGCGTGCAGCTGCCGCAGGGTTGGCACCTGGCCGGCAATGGTGCGGATCGCCGCACCCGCGCCGCGGCTGTGGGTGAAGGCGTTGGCGCGAAAGCGCGCCAGGCCGGCGATCTCGAACGCGAAGTCGATCTCCAGCGCTGTGCCATACACTTGGCGCTGGGCCTCGCTCATGAGGCTGCAGACCATGGCGTGCACGGTCTGGTGGTCCAGCGGATCGAGCTTGATGCGGCGCATGTCGCCATGCACCCGGATCATTGGCGGCAGGCCGGCGGACAGGTGCAGGTCCGATGCCTGGTGCTTGACGCTGAAGGCCAGCAGTTGGGTGATGTCCATGTCGAATCTCCCTCGAATTTTTTGCCGCCGGGCCGCCCCCGGGCAAAAGGAGCCCCTTTGGATGCGCCTGGCGCAGTGAGCAAGCGTGGGGGGCAAAATTTTGGTATGTTGTGCTGCATTATGAACAGCATCCCGCAAAACATGGAGCAGGTGCGCCGGCAGATCGCCGACGCCTGCGCACAGGCCGGCCGCGACCCCGCCGGCGTGCAACTGCTCGCCGTCTCCAAGACCTTCGGCGTCGACGCCATTGCCGAGGCCATCGCGGCCGGGCAGCGGGCGTTCGGCGAGAACTATATCCAGGAGGCGGTGGAGAAGATCGTGCATTTCCGCGCGCAGCCCGGGGCGCAGGCGCTCGGCCTGCAGTGGCACTGCATAGGCCCGATCCAGAGCAACAAGACCCGGCTGGTGGCCGAGCATTTCGACTGGGTGCACACCATCGACCGGGCCAAGACCGCGCAGCGCCTGTCGCAGCAGCGGCCCGCGCACCTGCCGCCGCTGCAGGTGTGCCTGCAGCTCAACCCCGACGGCGGCGCCACCAAGTCCGGCATCGCGCCGGCCGAGGCGCCCGCGCTGCTGCGCGAGCTGCTGGCGCTGCCGCGGCTGCAATGGCGCGGGGTGATGAGCATTCCCGATGTAGCCCCCGGCTTCGAGGCGCAGTGCGCGCTGCACCGCAGCGTGCGGGCGGTCTTCGAGCAGATCGCCGCGCTGCGCCTGCCTGGGCTGGAGCGCTGGGACACCGTCTCGCTGGGTATGACCGCCGACCTGCTGGCCGCGATCAGCGCCGGCAGCACCATGGTGCGCGTGGGCACCGGTATTTTCGGCAAGCGGCACTACGCATGCTAAGCTGCGACGCGAAAATTTTTCAGGAGTGATGCATATGCCCGGCCTGCTGCCCGACGTCGATCCCGACGGCCTGCTCGAATTCTCGGTGGTCTACACCGACCGCGCGCTGAACCACATGTCCAAGCGCTTTGCCGGCGTGATGCAGGACATTCTCGGCGTGCTCAAGGAGGTCTACCACGCCCACACCGCCGTGCTGGTGCCGGGCAGCGGCACCTTCGGCATGGAGGCGGTCGCGCGCCAGTTCGCCAACCGCGAGAAGGTGCTCATCGTGCGCAATGGCTGGTTCAGCTACCGCTGGACGCAGATCTTCGAAGAAGGCGCGCTTGGCGGCGGCGCGGTGGTGTGCAAGGCGCGCAAGCAGGGCGATGGCCCGCAGGCGCCCTGGGCGCCCTGCCCGGCCGCAGAGGTGGCGGCCGCGATCCGCGCCGAAAGGCCCAAGGTGGTTTTCGCGCCGCATGTGGAAACCGCCAGCGGCATCATCCTCGGCGACGACTACCTGCGCGCCGTGGCCGATGCCGCGCATGAGGTGGGCGCGCTCTTCGTGCTCGACTGCGTGGCCTCGGGCGCGATGTGGGTGGACATGGAGAAGACCGGTGTCGACGTGCTCATCAGCGCGCCGCAAAAGGGCTGGAGCAGCTCGCCGTGCTGCGCGATGGTCATGCTCTCGGCCCGCGCGCGCGAGGCCATCGAGCACACGCGCAGCTCCAGCTTTTCGTGCGACCTGAAGAAGTGGATGCAGATCGCCGAAGGCTACGAAAAAGGCCAGCATGCCTACCACACCACCATGCCCACCGATGCGCTGGTGCGCCTGCGCGACGTGATGCTCGAAACCCGCGACTACGGCTTCGCCAAGGTGCGCGAGGAGCAGCTCGCCCTGGGCGCCCAGGTGCGGGCGCTGCTGGAGGCGCGCGGCTTTCCGAGCGTGGCGGCCGATGGCTGGAAGGCGCCGGGCGTGGTGGTCAGCTACACCACCGACCCGGGCATCCAGAGCGGCAAGAAATTCCTCGACGTGGGCCTGCAGACCGCTGCGGGCGTGCCGCTGCAGTGCGACGAGGGACCGGATTTCAAGACTTTCCGCATCGGCCTGTTCGGCCTGGAGAAATGGCACAACGTGGAGCGCAGCGTGGGCCATCTGCGCACGGCATTGGATACGATTGCCAAGGCCTGAGAACTGGAAGACCTGCATATGAGCAAAACCATCGTCACCCTGGCCGCCTGCGCGCTGCTGGCCGGCGCGGCCCATGCGGCTGCCCCGGTCAAGACCGCCAGCGGCCTGGTCTATGAAAGCCTGAAGGAGGGCAGCGGCGACAGCCCCAAGGCGAGCGACACCGTCAAGGTGCACTACCGCGGCTGGTTCCCCGAATCGGGCAAGGAGTTCGACAGCTCGATCGCGCGCGGCCAGCCCATCGAGTTCCCGCTCTCGGGCGTGATCCCCTGCTGGACCGAGGGCGTGCAGAAGATGAAGGTGGGCGGCAAGGCCAAGCTCACCTGCCCACCGGCCATTGCCTACGGCAGCCGCGGCGCCGGCAAGGTGATCCCGCCCAATGCCACGCTGAACTTCGAGGTGGAGCTGCTGGGCATCAAGGGGCGCTGAGCGGGGGCGGGTGTGTCCTGGTTTCAGGACGTTGCGACGCTGGCTGAGGAAAGCGTCTTGTATTCAGGACGCAAAAGGGCCGATTCCCGGATTCGGATCAGTAGTGAAACCGCAGCTGGGCCAGCTGCAATTCGTCCGGTTCCACTCGATACACCATGCGGTGCTCATCGTTGATGCGGCGCGACCAGAAACCCGCAAGCGCATGCTTGAGCGCCTCCGGCTTGCCCATGCCGGAATAGGGCTCCCGCCGGGTCTCTTGGATCAGCTTGTTGATGCGCAGCAGCATTTTTCGATCGTGCTGCTGCCAGTACAGGTAGTCCTCCCAAGCGGCAGCGGCGAAGACCAGCTTCACTCGGCCAGCTCGCGCGCAGAGCCTTGGCCCGCATTCAGTTGCGCGGCGGCCGCCAGCAGGCGCTGGGCATTGGCTGGCGTGCGTAGCAGGTAGGCGGTCTCCTCAAGCGCCTTGTAGTCTTGCAGCGAGAGCATGACGACCGATGGCTCGCCGTTGCGGGTGATGATGAGCGGCTCGTGGTCGTTGCAGACGCGGTTCATCGTGCTGGCCAGATTGGCGCGTGCGGCGCTGTAGCTGATGGCATCCATGGGATCTCCTTGGTCGGTACGTGATATTGTACGGGTTGGCCTCCCATGGCCCTGCCAGCGGCCCTGTCAGCGGTAATACGCCTCGACCTTTCCCTTGAGCTTGATCAGCAGCGGGCGGCCCTTGCGGTCCACGGTCTTGCCGGCGGGCACCTTGATCCAGCCTTCGCTCACGCAGTATTCCTCCACGTCGAAGCGTTCACTGCCGTTGAAGCGGATGCCGATGTCGTGGGCGAACACGGCGGCCACATGGTACGGGCTGCGGGGATCGATGCTCAGGTGGTCGGGCAGTTCGGGGCGCTCGGCGGTGTCGGTCATGCTGGAGGTTCTCCGGTGGAAAAAGGGGCCATTGTCGTGGATTGGCGGCGCAGGTGCCGCGCTTAGCCGATCAGTTGTGCTTGCAATCCTTGAGCGCTGGCCAGTGAAACCGCCTTTTTGTCGAAGGAGACAAAGATTTCGCCGCCCAGCCAGTGGCCCTCGTAGGCCACAATGCCATCCGCGAAATCGCCGCCAGCCTCCAGAAAGGCCAGGCCTGCTTCGACGGCCGGCCGATTCATGACAGCGTTGCCCGTTGCCAGCAGGGCCCGGATGGCCAAGGCAATGCTGCTGGAGGGCAGGCCGTAGACCCGTCTCAGTACCCAGACGAATTCGCACAGGCAAGGCAGTGAAATGGCAATCAGCGTGGCTTGCTGGAGAATTTTCTCGGCAGCCTGGGCCTGGGCGGCATCGTCGCGCACCGCGGCCCGGACGAGCACATTGGTGTCGGCGATGATCTTCACTTGATCCCGGCCCAGCCTGCGGCAGCGGCTTCGTTGATTTCCTCGATGGTGGCGACCTTGTCGGTTTGACCGGCAAGCACGCCCAGGAAGCTGTCAATGGTTCCGTTCGACTGCGCTGCCCGCATGCGCAGCTCTCCGCCGGGGAGCTTGTCGAGTTCGACCCGCTCGCCGGGCCGGATGCCCAAGTGTTGCAGCAGATCACGCTTGAGCGTTATCTGGCCTTTGATGGTGACGGCGAGTGAGGGCATGGCAATCCTTGCAGCGCAATATATATCCTTCGGATTGTAATGAAAATATTCATTCCTTTCCTGTGGCAAGCACGCCCAGCCGTCGCGCCAGGCGCTGCAGGTTGGCGCGGTCCATGCGCAGCTCGCGCGCGGCGGCGGCCCAGTTGCCGGCATGGCGCCGCAGGCTGGCCTGCACCAGGCCGCGTTCATAGCGCTCAACGGCGTCGCGCAGGCCCTGGGGCGGTGCGGCCTCGGCATGGGCCGGCGCAGGCGCTGCTGTGGCTGCGCCTGCATCGGCGGCGGGCGCCGCATCCCACAGCTCGGCCAGGCCCAGCGTGACGATGCGCGGCCGCGTGGCGGGGCTGTGCGGCGCGCGGGGCGCCCGGCTCAGCGCCTTGAGCACGCCGCGGCTGAGCAGGTGCTCCAGCTCGCGCACATTGCCCGGCCAGGGCTGGGCCAGCAGCGCCGACTGGGCGGCGGCATCGAGCCGCAGGCCGCCGAGCTGCAGGCGCGAGCGGTTGTCTTCCAGGAAAAAGCCGGCCAGCAGCAGCACGTCGCTGTCGCGCTCGCGCAGCGGCGGCACCTGCAGCGGGTAAACGCTCAGCCGGTGGTAGAAGTCGGCGCGCATGCGGCCGGCCTGCACCTCGGCGGCCAGGTCGCGGTTGGTGGCGGCGATCACGCGCACATCCACATGGTGCTCGCGGTCCGAGCCCAGGCGCTGCAGCTGGCCGCTTTGCAGCACGCGCAGCAGCTTGGCCTGCACCGGCAGCGAGAGTTCGCCCACCTCGTCGAGAAAGAGCGTGCCCTGGTGCGCCTGCTCGAACTTGCCACGGCGGTCGGCCAGCGCGCCGGTGAAGGCGCCGCGCACATGGCCGAACAGCTCGCTTTCCACCAGGTTGTCGGGCAGGGCCGCGCAGTTGATGCTGACCAGCGGCCGGTGCGCGCGCGCCGACTGCGCATGCACCGCCTGCGCGACCAGTTCCTTGCCGGTGCCGGTCTCGCCGCTGATGAGCACGCTCAGCTCGCTGGCGGCCACCAGCGCAATGTCCTTTTGCAGCTGGCGCATGGCCGGGCTGTGGCCCAGCAGCGGGCGTTGCACCGGCGCGGCCTGGGCTGCCGCCGTGGGCGGCGCGGCTGGCGGGCGGGCCAGCTCGCGCAGCCGCTCGGCGGTGCTCACCGTGGCGGCGGCCAGGTTGCTGAAGGCCTGCAGCGCGGCCAGCGAGGCCGGGTCGGCAAAGCGCCCGGCATCGAGCGCGTCCAGCGTCAGCAGCCCCCAGGGCAGGCCGCCGGCCTGCAGCACGCAGCCCATGCAGTCGTGCACATGCAGGCGGGCGATGGTCTGGCCCTGCTGCGCGACCAGCCCGTCGTAGGGGTCGGGCAGCGGGCTGTCGGGCGCGAAGCGCATGGCCTGGCCGGCGGCCAGCAGCTGGGCGAAGCGCGGATGCTCGGCGATGCGAAAGCGCCGCCCCAGCGTGTCGGGCACCAGGCCGTCGATGGCCACCGGCCGCAGCCATTCGCCTTCGAGCCGCAGCAGCGCCGCCGCATCGGCCGGCAGCACCGCGCGCAGCGCTGCCAGCAGGCGGCGCAGGCGCTCGCGCTCGGGCAGCTCCTGGGCCAGGTCGGCGACCAGCGGCACCAGGGCATGCAGGATGGCAGATGTGGTCATTTTGACTTGATATAGGTCATATAGACACGACTTTATCGCTGTCGAATTGACTCCTGTTGACGCAAGTGCTTGATGTGGCTGGTGCGCAGGGCTGGCATGGGGCTTGCCTGTGGAAAAGCCGAGTCCATTGACCGCAAGGAGTTTTTTCTGTGCTGACCGAGAACCAACGCGCCATCGTCAAGTCCACCGTACCGCTGCTCGAGACCGGCGGCGAGGCGCTGATCACCCATTTCTACAACACCATGCTGGGCGAGTACCCCGAGGTGCGGCCGCTGTTCAACCAGGCCCACCAGCAAAGCGGCGCCCAGCCGCGCGCGCTGGCCCACAGCGTGCTGATGTATGCCAAGCATATCGACAGGCTAGACGCCCTGGGTGATCTGCCCGCGCAGATCGTCAACAAGCATGTGGCGCTGCAGGTGCAGGCCGAGCACTACCCCATCGTCGGCACCTGCCTGCTGCGCGCCATCCGCGAGGTGCTGGGCGCCGAGATCGCCACCGACGAGGTGCTGGCCGCCTGGGGCGCGGCCTACCAGCAGCTGGCCGACATCCTGATCGCCGCCGAGCGCGATGTGTACGAGCGCACCGCCGCGGCCGAGGGCGGCTGGCGCGGCGAGCGTGCCTTCAAGGTCGAGAAGAAGGTGCAGGAGAGCGCCGAGATCAGCTCGCTGTACCTGGTGCCGGCCGATGGCGGCAAGGTGATCGCGCACCTGCCGGGCCAGTACATCGGCCTGCGCGTGGTGGTTGGCGGCGTGGAGCAGCGGCGCAACTATTCGCTGTCGGCGCCGGCCAACGGCCGCAGCCTGCGCATCAGCGTCAAGCGCGAGCCGGGGGGCAAGGTGTCCAACTTCCTGCACGACCAGGTGCAGGTGGGCGACACGCTGCAGCTGTTTCCGCCGGCCGGCCATTTCACGCTGCAGCACAGCGACAAGCCGCTGGTGCTGATCAGCGGCGGCGTCGGCATCACGCCCACGCTGCCCATGCTGGCGACCGCGCTGGCGGCCGAGCGGCCGGTGACCTTCATCCACTGCGCGCGCGAGCGCTCGGTGCATGCCTTCCGCGAACGCATCGACCAGCTGGCGGCCGAGCATCCGCAGCTCACCCGCTACTACTGCTACGACCGCGCCGTGCCCGAGGACGCGGTGGACGCCGAAGGCTACCTGAGCGAGCAGCGCCTGGGCGAATGGCTGCCCGCTTCGCGCGATGCCGACGTGTACTTCCTTGGCCCGCGCCCCTTCATGCGCGTGCTCAAGCGCTCGCTCAAGAACCTGGGCGTGCCCGACAAGCAGGTGCGCTACGAGTTCTTCGGGCCGGCCGAGGCCCTGGCCTGATAAATCGATAGCTGCCAGCGCCCTCTACGTAAAGGTTTTAATGCTGTAGAGCATTGAAATCTTTATCAATAAAGCGCTGGCAGCTATGCTTTTACTCGGCTACAGTGGAGCAATGCTGACAGCCGAACAACAAGCCCTGCTGCGCCGCGCCAAGCGCGTGCCGTTATTGCTGCTGCTGGCGGCAGCCGCGCTGTTTCTCGGGGTGAGCTGGCTGCTGCCGCAGCCTGGCGTGCAGGCGGCGTCCTGGCAGATGCTGCTGCGCTGCACCAAGGCCGTGGCCGAGGCGGCCATGGTCGGCGCGCTGGCCGACTGGTTCGCGGTGGCTGCGCTGTTTCGCCACATTCCGATTCCCTGGGTGCAGCGGCATACGGCCATCATCCCGCGCAACAAGGACCGCATCGGCATGAACCTGGCGACCTTCGTACGCGACAAGTTTCTCGATGCCGACTCCCTGGTGCGCCTGATCCGCCAGCACAGCCCGGCCGACAAGCTGGCGCAGTGGCTCAAGAGCCCGGCCCATGCCGAACTGCTGGGCCACCAGGTGGCGCGGCTGGCGGCGGCGGCGCTCGATACCGCGCAGGACCAGCAGGTGGAGCGTTTCATCAAGACCGCGCTGCGCACGCTGCTCGGGCAGATGGATCTGTCGCAGACCCTGTCCAGGGTGCTGGCCACGCTGACGCAGGACGGCCGCCACCAGGCCCTGCTGGAGCAGGCGCTCGGCCGGCTGGTCGAGCTGCTGCACGAGGCCGAGACCCGCACCCTGATCGCGCAGACCATTGCCCACTGGCTCAAGACCGAGCATCCATGGAAGGAGAAGATGCTGCCCACCGACTGGCTCAGCGGCAAGGGCTCGGACATGGTGGCCAGCGCGCTCGAATCGCTGCTGGAGGCGATCGCCGACAACCCGCAGCACCTGCTGCGCGCCAAGTTCGATGCCAGCATGCACGAATGGGTGGAGCGGCTGGCGCACGATCCGGCCTGGCTGGCCAAGGGCGAGGAGCTGCGCCGCTACCTGCAGCACGACCCGCAGGTGGGCGCCTATGTGCAGGCGCTGTGGCAGAGCCTGCGCGCCGCGCTGCAGCGCGACCTGGCGAGCGAGCACTCGATGCTGGCGCGCAATGTGCGCGCCATGGGGCTGTGGCTGGGCCGCTCGCTGGCCGGCGACGAGGCGCTGCGCCGCTCGCTGAACCGGCGCATGGAGATCTGGGTCCAGGGCCTGGCGCCCGATATCTCGCAGTTCCTGGCCGCGCACATCGAGGAGACGGTCAAGCGCTGGGATGCGCGCGAGCTGAGCGACCTGGTCGAGTGGAACATCGGCCGCGACCTGCAGTTCATCCGCATCAACGGCACGCTGGTGGGCGGGCTGATCGGGCTGGTGCTGTTCTGGGTCGATCAGCTGTTCCAGCTGCGCTGGGCCGGGCCCTGAGGCCCGCCTGCCCCGTCTCGCCTATCGCGCCGCTCAGTCGGCCTGGCGGGCTTTGCGGCGCCGCGCCAGCAGCGCGCCCAAGCCGCCCAGGCCGGCCGATGCCAGCAGCAGCCCCGCGCCCTGCAGCAGCGGCACCGGCGCTGCCGCGGCAGGAGGCTGCGGCGGCTGGGTGGGGACCTGCGCCGTCAGCTCGGCCGTGGCCTCTTTCTCTGGTCCGGCATAGATCGAGTTGGCGTTGAAGCTGATCTTGGCGGTATTGGGAATCACCTGGCCATCGGTGACGCCGCTGGCCAGCTGGCCGGTGACGGTGAATTCCACCTTGCCATTGGCCTCGAAGCTGCCGCCGTTGAGCGCCTGGATGCTGCCGCTGCCGCTGGCTCCCGGGCAGCCGGTGCCGGCGCAAGTCCAGCTCGGGTTCGTGATTTCGGCGGGAATCGCATCTTCGAACCTGATGTTGCCGCTCGGGATGTCGAAGGACGAGAGGTTGCTGAAAGTGATCTTGTAGGAAACGGTCGATCCTGGCTTCGCAGGCGTGGGCGTCAACAGGGTCTTGGCTGCGTCCACCTCGGCCAGCACGGCAAACACCGCATTGCGCACCTCGTGGATGTTGGTGCGGGTGCCGGTGGCAGAGGTAAAGCCCAGGCGCACCGCGGCCGGGGCCGCATAGGGGAACGACACATTGTTGTGCACCACGGTGGATGCGCCGTCGCGCACCAGGGTCACCGTGATGTTGTAGCCCGGCGATGCCGGCTGCAGCGTGGCCTGGACCTTGGTGACGGTGGGGCGCTCGGTCACCGCAGGAACATCGATGCCCGGCGCGTATTTAGTGGTGGCCACCAGCGGGTAGTTGTCCGTCTCCGGTCCACGGATCACCACGCTTTGGGCATGTTCTGCGCGTGCGGGGTCGGTATTCAGGAAGCCGCAGTTCTTGGCCGGCCACGACGGGCCGGAGAAATTGCCCCATTCGTCCAGCCCGATGGCCAGGTAGGCGCCTGCGCCCGCGCAATAGCCGAGCGAGCCGCCGGAGGAGGCGCCCGACATGTCCTTGCTTGCGTCGTACAGGAACGCCGCCAGGCCATCGGCGCCGTTGCCGCCCCAGGAGACGTATTCGAACTCGAAATACAGCGGCGTGCCGGGCGTGAGTACCTCGGATGCGCCGCTCAGCACCGCGCGGCCGATCTGCGACTGCTTCAGCGGATTCAGGCGCAGCCAGCCCGAGCCATCGGCGTCGATGCTCGGCGCCGTCAAGGCCGAGTTGTTGGAGATGGTCCAGTTGGGAGCCGTGGTGCCGGTGAAGGTTTCTCGTATGGCCGCCTGCGACAGCGATGCGCCCAGAAGGGCGGGCAGCAGCCACCATGCGGCTTTGGAGCAATGTCGTGAGAGTGCCATGGGAGATCTCCTCGTGGGGCGCGCGGCCTTGCCTGGACCGCAGGATTGGATGATTTGGATTGATTATTTTTATATTGAAAACTCAATGAATTGAAAATATGAATTGTCAAGATTTGATAACTGTCAGCGCCTGCAGCGCAGGCGCAGCCATCGTGGTGCGGGAAAAATGGCCCCCACGCTTGCCCACTTCGTGTGGCCGCTGCCCCCCGAGTGGGTGCTTTTTGCCTTGGGGCGGCCCGGCGGCAAAAAAAAGCGCCCCGCAGGGCGCTTGGAATCTCCGCTCCAGTGAGCAGGCGGGTCAGAACTTGTAGGTCAGGTACAGGAAGGGGACGAACGGGTCCAGCGTGACCCGCGTCTTGGAGACGGCCACCGTCTTGCCGCCGACCTGCGTGGTCAGCGTGGCGTTGGTCTTCATCGGGATGTAGGACACCGAGAAGGTCAGGCCCCAGTTCTTGTCGATCGCGTAGTTGGCGCCCACGTTGAACACCGGTGCCCATTTGCTGTCGATGTCGGCCGAGGTGGACGATGCGCCCGGCGGCAGCTTGAGCGCGCCGCCCAGCGTGTTCTGCAGGCCCTGGGTCAGGTGGACGCTGCGAAACGCGGTGTAGGTGACGCCGGCGCCCACCGACAGGCGGAACCTGTCGTCGGCATTGCCGAAGAAATACTTGGCCAGCACGGAGGGCGCGTACAGCTTGGCGCTGCCCAGCTCGCCAATCGGCGCCAGCGTGCCGGCGCCATCGAGCTTGATCTTGGGGGGCACGCCCAGCACGCCTTCGATGGCCCAGTTGTCGGTCAGGAAGTAGTGCACATTCAGGCCCAGCGTGGTGGCGTTGTGCACGTTTGCGCCCGAGCCGGGGATTTCCTGCTGCACCGGGCTGACGAAGCGCAGCGGCGTGGTGCTGTCCTGCGGCGCATAGAGCAGTGCGCCCGCGCCCACCACCCAGTCGCCTGCCTTCTGCGCGTGGGCACCGCCGGCAATGGCGGTCAGGGTCATGGCGGCGACCCAGATCTTGGAAAATTTCATGGCTTGTCTCCTTGCATGGTCAGGGTTGGTTTTTTGGCTATTCTGATCTGAGCATGGAAAAAAAGCACGGCCGTTCGCATTGAATGTGTAATAAAAAGCACATTCGTTCGAAATTGTGGTTTGTTCATAAAAAAACCTGCCGCAAGGGCAGGTTTTCGGTTAGGCGGAGCGAGGGCGGTTTGGCTCAGGCGGTCAGCCGCTGCAGCGCCTCGCGGTACTTGGCGGCGGTCTTCTCGATCACCTCCTGCGGCAGGCGCGGGGCGGGGGCGGTCTTGTCCCAGGGCTTGCCACCCACCTTGGCCTGCTCCAGCCAGTCGCGCACGAACTGCTTGTCGTAGCTGGGCGGGTTGGCGCCCTGGGCCAGCGCGTCGGCATAGCCTTCGACCGGCCAGTAGCGCGAGCTGTCGGGGGTGAGTACCTCATCCATCAGCACCAGCTGGTGGTTCTCGTCCAGCCCGAACTCGAACTTGGTGTCGGCGATGATCATGCCCTTGTCCAGCGCGATGGCGGCGGCCTTGCGGTAGATGGCGATGCTGATGTCGCGGATCTGGGCGGCCAGCTCGGGGCCGACCATCTCCACCGTGCGCTCGAAGCTGATGTTCTCGTCGTGCTCGCCGGCCTCGGCCTTGGCGGCGGGCGTGTAGATGGGCTCGGGCAGCTTGGCGGAATTGGTCAGGCCCGCGGGCAGCGGCACGCCGCACACCGATTGCGACTCCTGGTATTCCTTCCAGCCGCTGCCGGCCAGATAGCCGCGCACCACCGCCTCGATGGGCACCGGCTTGAGGCGCTTGACCAGCATGGAGCGGCCCTGCACCTGCGGCACTTCGGCGGGGGTGACCACGCTCTCGGGCGCGTCGCCGGTGAGATGGTTGGGGCAGATGCCGCCCAGCTTGTCGAACCAGTACAGCGCCATCTGGGTCAGCAGCGCGCCCTTGCCCGGGATGGGCTCGCCCATGATCACGTCGAATGCCGAGAGGCGGTCCGAGGCCACCATCAGGATGCGGTCGTTGCCCACTGCGTAGTTGTCGCGCACCTTGCCCCGCGCCAGCAGCGGCAGGGAGGTGATCTTGGAGGTATGCAGGGCAGTTGTGGTGGCTTGGGTCATGGTCGGGAGAAGGCTCGATTGCAGCGGGCCCGGCCAAGTCCTGGCGCGGGTCCAACGGGTGATTCTAGTCGGCAACCGGCCGGGCGGGGCGTTTGCGCCCGGCGCAGGCCGGCGGCTGCGGCCAAGCCGCACACGAAAGCACGTAGTCCGATAGGTGAGGGCGCCAGGCCGGGCGGCGCGGTGCTGAATTTTTTTAGGAGCAGCGCATGCGCGCCAAGCATGATCGACATGCCGGTGGCGCCGCAGCTTGCAAGGGCCAACTTGTAACCGCTGTGGCGCGAAAGCGGGCTTGCGGGCGCCAATTCCCGACCCCTGGCACTGTCATGGACTTGCAATTTTGCAGAGCCGGGCGCATAGTGGTTTCCACGCATGCATGTGTTTCCGTCCTCGCAATGCCTAGGATTTTTCAGAAATCGAAGGCATGTTTCTGTCCTGCAGAAGGAGACTTGTTCATGAATTTGACGATCAGCGGTCACCATTTGTCCGTAACCCCTGCGCTGCGTGAATATGTAACAGCCAAGCTGTCCCGTGTCACGCGCCATTTCGACCAGGTGGTGGATGCGAAGGTTTTGCTTTCGGTCGAGAAACAGAAAGAAAGGGAGAAGCGGCAGCGGGTTGTGTGCAACCTGCGTGTCAAGGGTGACGACCTGTGCGTGCAGTGCAGCCACCATGATCTCTATGCAGCCGTCGATGCCTTGGTCGATCGCCTCGACCGCATGGTCGGCCGCCACAAGCAGCGTGTTCAATCCCACTACAGCGATGCTCTCAGGCAGGCTTTGGCGTAAGCCAAAAACCGAGTAAAAAAGCTTGAACAATCTGTATCCGATAATACGGGGCAGCTACGCCACTGCGGTGGCGTGGCTGCGTTTGTCCGGGTATGCCGTGCCGATTGCCAGCTGACACACACTCCAATGAACTGTCTTGCCTCCATATTGCCCCCTGCCCAAGTGTTAGTGAGCGTTGATGTCACCAGCAAAAAACGCGCATTCGAGGAGGCCGGTCTCCTGTTTGAGAGCCTGCATGGACTCTCGCGTGCCTTGGTCACGGACAGCCTGTTTGCCCGTGAACGGCTGGGATCGACGGGGCTGGGGCATGGCGTGGCCATACCGCATGGCCGCATCAAGGGCCTGAAGTCGCCGATGGCGGCCGTCTTTCAGCTGGCCCGGCCCATCGGTTTCGATGCGCCCGACGAGCAGCCGGTCAGCCTGCTCATCTTTTTGCTGGTGCCCGAAGCGGCGACCCAGCAGCATCTGGAAATCCTGGGCGAGATCGCCGAGCTGTTGAGCAATGGCGCGCTGCGCGACCAGATGAAGATCACCGCCAATGCCCAGGAGCTGCATGCCATGATTGCCAACTGGCAGTCGACCGCTGCGGCCGCCCGCACTTCGAGCCAGGTCTCGGCCTGACGCGATGAAGCCCAATGTGGTCAGCGCGGACGTCCTCTTCGAGGCGTTTCGCAGTTCCCTGCGCTGGGAATGGCTGGCGGGGCTGGGCGCATCGGAGCGCCGCTTCGACGAGGTCGCGGTGCGCAGCGCGCGCTCCAGCGCCGACCTGGTGGGCTATCTCAACTACATCCACCCCTACCGCGCCCAGGTGCTGGGCGAGCGCGAGATCTCCTACCTCACCAACTCCACCACCGAGGACTGCAAGCGCCGCATCGCCCGCATCGTGACGCTGGAGCCGCCGGTGCTGGTGCTGGCCGATGGCCAGGGCGCGCCGCAGGAGCTGCTCTCGATGTGCGAGCGGGCGCAGATCCCGATGTTCTCCACCGGCGAGTCGGCCGCGTTCGTGATCGATGTGCTGCGGGCCTATCTGTCCAAGCACTTCGCCGACCGCACCACCATGCACGGCGTGTTCATGGACATTCTCGGGCTGGGCGTGCTGATCACCGGCGAGTCAGGCCTGGGCAAGAGCGAGCTGGGGCTGGAGCTGATCACCCGCGGCAACGGCCTGGTGGCCGACGATGCGGTCGACCTGTACCGCATCAACCAGACCACGATCGAGGGCAAGTGCCCCGAGCTGCTGCAGAACCTGCTGGAGGTGCGCGGCATCGGCCTGCTCGACATCCGCGCGATCTTCGGCGAGACCGCGGTGCGCCGCAAGATGCGGCTCAAGCTCATCGTGCACCTGGTGCGCAAGGAGACGATGGAGCGCGACTACGAGCGCCTGCCGTCGGCGCCACTGACGCAGGACGTGCTGGGCATTGCGGTGCTCAAGGTGGTGATCCAGGTGGTGGCCGGGCGCAACATCGCCGTGCTGGTGGAGGCGGCGGTGCGCAACACCATCCTGCAGCTGCGCGGCATCGACACCTACCAGGAATTCGTCGACCGCCACCGCAAGGCGATGGCGCGCGGCATAGAAATCTAAGCAAAAAAATTCCCTGCCGCCCGTATGCCAGGCGCAGGGAGCTGGTGGCCGGTTGAAGGGGCTGGCCTATTTGTGCAGCTTGGCCACGCAGGCGGCGCACTGGCCATACAGCGCCATCGCGTGGTCGTGCACCGCCCAGCCCTTTTGCTGGGCGATCAACTGCTGGCGTTTTTCGATCTCGGGGTCGAAAAACTCCTCCACCTTGCCGCAGCTGGTGCAGATGAAGTGGTCGTGGTGCTGGCCTTCGTTCAGTTCGTAGACGGCCTTGCCGCCCTCGAAGTTGCTGCGGATCAGAATGCCGGCCTGCTCGAACTGCGTGAGCACGCGGTACACGGTGGCGAGGCCGATGTCGGAGCGCTCTTCCAGCAGCACGCGGAACACGTCTTCGGCCGTCATGTGGCGCTGGGCGCCGCTTTGGAAGATGTCGAGGATCTTCAGGCGGGGCAGCGTTGCCTTGAGGCCGGTGCTCTTGAGGTCTTCGATATGGTTGTTCATGGGCTCCTGGTATCTCTTGGATCGTGTTTGCGGCCCGCCGCGGCAGCGTAAAGATCATATACAGGTTCTTACGGCGCCTGGCGGCAGGCCTGCCGCTACAATGGTCCATCATATCGCTATGTATAAAACCATGCCCGTACAAGTCACCTCCAGCGTCCGCCTGGCCATGTTGCTGGCGCTTGGAGCCAGCGTGGCGGCCTGCAGCACTTTCAACGACGCCAGCCGCAAATTCGCCGATACCATCACGCCCTACAAGGTGGAGGTGGTGCAGGGCAATGTCGTGACCAAGCAGCAGGTCGAGGCCTTGCAGCAGGGCATGAGCCGCCAGCAGGTCAAGGACGTGCTGGGCACGCCGCTGCTCACCAGCGTGTTCCATTCGGACCGCTGGGACTATGTCTTCACGATCAAGCGGCCCGGCGTTCCCGAGCAGACCCGCAAGTTCTCGGTCTTCTTCAAGGACGATGCGCTCGAGCGCTTCGAGGGCGACGAGATGCCGAGCGAGGAGGAGTTCGTCGCTTCGCTGAGCACCTCCATCAAGAACCCCAAGGTGCCGGTGCTGGAGGCCACGCCCGAGCAGCTGGCCAAGAGTGCCGGCAAGCCCGCCCCGCAGGCCGATGCCGATGCCGGCGACGATGCCGCCAAGCCGGCCGCCGCCGCGGGCACGCGGCCCAGCAGCTATCCGCCGCTGGAGGCGCCGGCGCGCTAGGGCGGGAGTGCGCCGCGCCGCACCCATTGAGCAATTTGATCAGGCGACTTCCGAATGACCACCTCTTCTCCTTCCGCCCGCCGCGTTGCCGTGGCCGGCGCCAGTGGCCGCATGGGCCGCATGCTGATCGAAGCCATCGTCCAGGCCGATGACCTGGTGCTGGCCGGCGCGCTCGACGTGCCGCAAAGCCCGTTGCTGGGCAGCGATGCCGCGGGCTTTCTGGGCAAGGCCAGCGGCGTGGCCATCACCGCCGACCTGCAGCAGGGCCTGGCCCAGGCCGATGTGCTGATCGACTTCACCCGCCCCGAAGGCACGCTGGCCCATTTGGCCGCCTGCGCCGAGCGCGGCGTGCAGGTGGTGATCGGCACCACCGGTTTCAGCGAGGCGCAAAAGGCCGAGATCGCCCGCCATGCGCAAAAGACCGCCATCGTGTTCGCGCCCAACATGAGTGTGGGCGTGAACGTGGTCATGAAGCTGCTGGAGATGGCGGCCAAGGCACTTGCCACCGGCTATGACATCGAGATCATCGAGGCCCACCACAAGCACAAGGTGGATGCGCCCTCGGGCACCGCGCTGAAGATGGGCGAGGTGATCGCCGAGGCCCAGGGCACGCGGCTGGCCGACCGCGCGGTGTACGAGCGCTATGGCGATACCGGCGCGCGCGTGGATGGCAGCATCGGCTTTGCCACCGTGCGCGGCGGCGATATCGTGGGCGAGCATACCGTGCTGTTCGTGGGCGCGGGCGAGCGCATCGAGATCAGCCACAAGTCCAATAGCCGGGCCGGCTATGTGCAGGGCAGCCTGCGCGCGGCACGCTTCCTGGCGGCGCAGCGCAGCGGCCTGTTCGACATGTACGACGTACTGGGCCTGGACCGCTAGGTAGCCGGGCGCTGCGATGACTCCGCTGCAATGGCTGGCGCAAACGGATGGGGTGAGCCGCAGCACGGCCGGCGTGCTGCTTGCGATGTCGGTGGCCAGCTGGGTGGTGATCGTGGCCCGGTGCTGGTGGCTGGCACGCGCCGGGCGCGACACGCCGCGCGCCATCGGCGCCTTCTGGCAGGCGCCCGGCTGGGCGCAGGCGTTGCAGGCTGCCTCGCGCCTTGACCGCAGCGGCATCGTCGCGCCGGCGCTGGCCGCGATGCAGGGGCTGACGGCCGGCGCCGGCGGCCTGGCGGCCGCCAGCGGCACGCAGGTGCAGGCCACGCGCGTGCTGCGCGAGGCCCTGCTGGCCGCAACCCGGCAATTGCAGTGGGGCCAGACCCTGCTGGCCACCATCGGCGCCACCGCACCCTTCGTGGGGCTGCTGGGCACGGTCTGGGGCATCCACCAGGCGCTGGTGTCGCTGGCCGGCACGGCCCGCATCAGCATCGAGCAGCTGGCCGGCCCGGTGGGCGAGGCGCTGGTGATGACCGCCGCCGGGCTGGCGGTGGCCATACCCGCGGTGCTGGCCTACAACCTGCTGGGGCGCAGGGCGGCGCTGGTCGAGGAGCAGCTCGAAGGCTTGGCGCACGACCTGTGCGAATGGGCCAAGGGCCGGGCGGGTGACGAGCCCCAGCCGCTGTCAGCCCATGCGGCCCATGCGCTGCCTGCGGCGCACATGGCCTCGGTGGGCGCGCGCTGAAGGCGGGGCCATGGCATTCGGGCGCTTCCGTGCATCGCAGGCCGCGCAGCCGATCAGCGCCATCAATGTGACGCCGCTGGTCGACGTGATGCTGGTGCTGGTGGTGATCTTCATCCTGGCGGCGCCACTGCTGGCGGCCTCGCTGCGGCTGGAGCTGCCGCAGGCGCGCTCGGCCACGCCCAGCGATGCGCCGGCGGCGATTGCGATCCAGATCGATGCCCAGGGCCGGCTTTTCGCCGATGGCCAGGCCACCGACCTGCCAGCGCTGCAGCAGCGCCTGCAGCAGGCGGGCGCCAGCCGCCCCGATACCGAGGTGCAGCTGAGCATAGACCGGGCGGTGCCCTACGGCAGCGTGGTCGGGGTCATGGACGCGGCCCACGCCGCCGGGCTGAGCCGGCTGGGTTTCGTGGCTCAGAAAAAATAGGAGCTGCCAGCGCTTGCTATGTAAGTGTTTGCGATATAAAAGTATTTGAATCGCTTATGTAGCATGCGCTGGCAGCTCATTTTTTATTGAGGTACCGTGCCCGGCCGCAGCGCCAGCGCCAGGTCGCTGCCCGAGGGGTTCTGGAAGGCGCGCAGGCCGAACTCGGGCAGGATGGCGACCAGGTGGTCGAAGATGTCGGCCTGGATGCCCTCGTATTCCGTCCACGCGGTGGTCGCGGTGAAGGCGTAGATCTCTATCGGCATGCCGTTTTCGCTGGGCTGCAGCATGCGCGCCATCAGCGTCATGTCCTTGCGCAGGCGCGGATGGGCCTGCAGGTAGGCATTCACATAGGCGCGGAAGGTGCCGATATTGGTGAGCGCGCGCAGGTTCACGATCTCGCCGGCCATGTCGGGCGAGCGGCGCGCGAAGTCGGCGTTGTAGGCGGCGATGTCGGCGCGCACCTGGGTGAGGTAGGGGCGCAGCAGCGCGATGTGGTTCAGCTCGTCGATCTCCTCGGGCGTGAGAAAGCGCGCGGTGCCGGCATCCAGGTTCAGCGCGCGCTTGATGCGGCGCCCGCCCGATTCGGACATGCCGCGCCAGTTGCGAAAGCTCTCGCTCATCAGCCGCCAGGTGGGAATGGTGGTGATGGTGTTGTCCCAGTTGCGGATCTTCACCGTGTTCAGCGCCATGTCCACCACCGCG
Source organism: Comamonas sp. FG99 (assembly GCF_057808605.1). Lineage (NCBI taxonomy): Bacteria > Pseudomonadati > Pseudomonadota > Betaproteobacteria > Burkholderiales > Comamonadaceae > Comamonas > Comamonas sp. FG99. Next base: position 34,736 of record NZ_JBMDII010000022.1, on the reverse strand, counting down.
CCGTCGGCGCCAACCTGGTCCATCTGCAGCCAGTCGCCCACGCGCAGCATGTCGTTGCCGGCCAACTGCACGCCGGCGGTGAAGGAGAGGATGGTGTCCTTGAACACCAGCATCAGCACCGCCGACATCGCGCCCAGGCCCGACAGCAGGATCAGCGGCGAGCGGTCGATCAGCGTGGCCACCATCACGATGCAGGCCACCAGCATGATGACGAGCTTGCCCAGCTGCACATAGCTCTTGATGGAGCGGGTGGGCGCGCCGCCGTCGCGCGCGGCGCTGATCGAGGCCTGGTTGTGCTGCTCCAGCGCATCGAGCAGCGCCATCAGCACGCGCGCGGCCTGCAGCACGGTAACGGCCACCGCCACATTGCGGATCACGGTGGCGGCGGCCGGGTGCAGGTGCGGCACCGCCGCGATGCCGGCCTGGATCACCAGCGACGGCACCAGCTGCGACAGCCGCCTGAGCACGGTGTCGCCCAGCAGCGCCTGCAGCCAGCCCGGAGGCAGGTTGCGCCGAAAGCGCGGCACCGCCCGCAGCAGCAGCAGGCGCACGGTCCAGCGCAGCGCATAGGCCAGCAGGACCAATGCGGCCAGCGCGATCGCGGTCTGCATCCAGGGGTCGAGGGAGTGGAGGGTGGCGAAAACGTCAAAGCTCACGGGGGCGTGTTCCTTGGGCTGAGGGTGGGCCAGGTGCCGGGGCCAGCGAGGGCCGGGCGCGGAGATTGCTCTTGAAACGAGAGCTGATTGCGCAATGCAGACAAGCATTGCCGATGGTTTTGCCGCAATATTGTGACAGGACGTGCAAACCCCGGCCGCGCACTGCGTTTTCGGCGCCGGGCCGCATACCATGGCGCGGCGGTTGCATTGCCCGAAGCGCCTACAATCTTCGACCATTCGGGACGCGCCCAGTGATCGGTGGCGGCGGCCCGCCTGTTTTTCCGACCCGTTCCATGCAAGACAAATACAACCATACCGAAGTCGAGCGCGCCGCGCAGGCCCACTGGGCCGCGGGCGACGCCTACCGTGTCACCGAAGACAAGACCAGGCCCAAGTACTACGCCTGCTCCATGCTGCCCTACCCCAGCGGCAAGCTGCACATGGGCCATGTGCGCAACTACACCATCAACGACATGCTCACCCGCCAGCTGCGCATGAAGGGCTACAACGTGCTCATGCCCATGGGCTGGGACGCCTTCGGCCTGCCGGCCGAGAACGCGGCGCTCAAGAACAAGGTGCCGCCGGCCAAGTGGACCTACGAGAACATCGCGTACATGAAAAAGCAGATGCAGGCCATGGGCCTGGCCATCGACTGGAGCCGCGAAGTCGCCACCTGCGATCCCGATTACTACCGCTGGAACCAGTGGCTGTTCCTGAAGATGCTGGAAAAGGGCATCGCCTACCGCAAGACCCAGGTCGTGAACTGGGACCCGGTGGACCAGACCGTGCTGGCCAACGAGCAGGTGATCGACGGCCGTGGCTGGCGCACCGGTGCGCTGGTGGAAAAGCGCGAGATCCCCGGCTACTACCTGAAGATCACCGACTACGCCCAGGAGCTGCTCGACCATGTGCAGCTCGGCGGCGACAAGGCCACGCTCACCGGCTGGCCCGACAAGGTGCGCCTGATGCAGGAGAACTGGATCGGCAAGAGCGCCGGCGTGCGCTTCGCCTTCACGCACGACATCAAGGGCGCCGACGGCCAGCCGATCCAGGACGGCCGCCTGTACGTCTTCACCACGCGCGCCGACACCATCATGGGCGTGACCTTCTGCGCGGTGGCGCCCGAGCATCCGCTGGCGCTGCATGCCGCGGCCACGCAGCCCGAGCTTGCCGCCTTCATCGAGGAATGCAAGAAGGGCGGCACTACCGAGGCCGAGCTGGCGCTGAAGGAAAAGGAAGGCCGGCCCACGGGCCTGTTCGTCACCCACCCGCTCACCGGCGCCCAGGTCGAGGTCTGGGTTGGCAACTATGTGCTGATGAGCTATGGCGACGGCGCGGTGATGGGCGTGCCGGCGCATGATGAGCGCGACTTCGCCTTTGCCAAGAAATACGGCATCGCCATCCGCCAGGTCATCGCGGCCGAAGGCGAGAGCTTCGGCACCGAGGCCTGGGCCGACTGGTACGGCGACAAGCAGCGCGCCGTGTGCGTCAACTCCGGCGAACTCGACGGCCTGGGCCATGCGGCGGCCGTGGACAAGGTTGCCGAACTGCTGGCCGCCAAGGGCCTGGGCGAAAAGAAAACCACCTGGCGCCTGCGCGATTGGGGCGTGAGCCGCCAGCGCTACTGGGGCACGCCGATCCCGATCATCCACTGCGAGGACTGCGGCCCGCAGCCCGTGCCCGAGCAGGACCTGCCCGTGGTGCTGCCCCAGGATCTGGTGCCCGACGGCTCGGGCAACCCGCTGGTCAAGAGCGAGGCGTTCCACGCCGGGGTGGTCTGCCCCTGCTGCGGCAAGCGCGCGCGCCGCGAGACCGACACCATGGACACCTTCGTGGACTCGTCCTGGTACTTCATGCGCTATTGCGACCCGAAGAACAGCGAGCGGATGGTGGCCGATGGCGCCGAGTACTGGATGCCGATGGATCAATACATCGGTGGCATCGAGCACGCCATCCTGCACCTGCTGTATGCGCGCTTCTGGACCAAGGTCATGCGCGACCTGGGCCTGGTCAAGGTGGACGAGCCCTTCACCCGGCTGCTCACCCAGGGCATGGTGCTCAACCACATCTACAGCCGCCGCACCGCCAAGGGCGCCAAGGAATATTTCTGGCCCAAGGACGTGGAGCATGTGCTGGGCGATGACGGCAAGATCGTCGGCGCCAAGCTCAAGAACGCGGTGGACAGTGCCGACGGCCTGCTGCCCGCGGGCAGCGCCATCGACTACGAGGGCGTGGGCACCATGTCCAAGTCCAAGAACAACGGCATCGATCCGCAGGAGCTGATCGAGAAGTACGGTGCCGACACCGCGCGCCTGTACACCATGTTCACCGCGCCGCCCGAGCTGACGCTGGAGTGGAACGACGCCGCCGTGGAGGGCAGCTACCGCTTCCTGCGCCGGGTGTACAACTTTGGCGTGAAGCTGGCGGCGCCCGAGTTCGATGCGGCCCGCGCCAGCGCGGCCGGCGCCGGCGTCAAGGGCCTGGCCCTGGGCAAGGAAGCCAAGGCGCTGCGCTTCGAGGTATACACCGTGCTCAAGCAGGTGGAGTACGACTACCAGCGCATGCAGTACAACACCGTGGTCTCCGGCGCGATGAAGATGATCAACGCGCTCGAGGACTTCAAGGCGCTGGACAGCGCGGGCGGGCGCGAGGCGCTGCTCGAGTGCTTCGGCATCCTGCTGCGCGCGCTGTACCCGGCCACGCCGCACCTGGCCCATGTGCTGTGGAGCGAGCTGGGCTACGCCCAGGCGCAGGGCGAGCTGCTCGATGCGCCCTGGCCCGAGATCGATCCCCAGGCCCTGGTGCAGGACGAGATCGAGCTGATGCTGCAGGTCAACGGCAAGCTGCGCGGCGCGATCCGCGTGCCGGCGGCGGCCGACAAGGCCGCCATTGAAGGCGCGGCGCTGGCCAGCGAGGATTTCCAGAAATTCGCCAATGGCGCGGCACCCAAGAAAGTGATCGTGGTGCCGGGCCGGCTGGTCAACGTGGTGGTGTAAATGATGCAAAGACGCACGCTGTTGTCCCTGGGCGCCGCGCTGCCGCTGGCGGCGTGCGGCTTCAAGCTGCGCGGCTCGGTGGACTTCGCCTTCCGCTCGATCTATTTCAATGGCGCGGCCAACTCCGACTTCCTCAAGGAGCTGCAGCGCAACCTGGAGGCATCGGGCAGCGGCCTGAAGGTGCTGCGCGAGCCCGGCGACGCGACCAAGGCCGAGGCCATCTACGACGACCTGGGCCAGCGCCGCCAGCAAGTCATCATCTCGCGCGATGCCACGGGCCAGGTGCGCGAGATGCAGGTGCGCCTGTTCGCCAAGTTCCGGGTGCGCACCCAGGGCGGCGCCGAGTACATACCCGAGACCGAGCTGATGCAGTACCGCGAGATCAGCTACCTGGCAACCTACGCGCTGTCCAAGGCCTCCGAAGCCGACATGCTCTACCGCAACATGCAGACCGACCTGGTGCAGCAGATCGTGCGCCGCCTGTCCACCGTGAAGCAGGCCCGGCCCGTGGACTGATGCACATCGCGCTGAACCAATTGCCCGCGCAGCTGGCCAAGGGCCTGCGCGGGCTCTACACCTTGCATGGCGACGAGCCGCTGCTGCTGCAGGAGGCGGGCGACGCCATCCGCGCAGCCGCCCGCCAGGCCGGCTATACCGAGCGCAGCAGCTTCACCGTGGCCGGCGCGCACTTCGACTGGAGCGCGGTGCTGGCGGCGGGCGGCTCGCTCAGCCTGTTCGCCGACAAGCAGGTGGTGGAGGTGCGCATCCCCTCCGGCAAGCCCGGCAAGGACGGCGCCACCGCGCTGCAGCAGCTCGCGGCAGCGGCCGAGGGCAACGACTGCCTGCTCACCATTGTCAGCTTGCCGCGGCTGGACAAGGCCGCCAAGTCCAGCGCCTGGTTCGGCGCGCTCGACGGCGCGGGCGTGTCGGTGCAGATCGACAGCATCGAGCGCCAGGCGCTGCCGCAGTGGATCGCGCAGCGGCTGGGCGCCCAGGGCCAGCGCGTGGCCGGCGGCGACGAGGGCTTGCGCACGCTGCAGTTCTTTGCCGACCGGGTCGAAGGCAACCTGCTGGCCGCGCACCAGGAGATCCAGAAACTGGCGCTGCTGTACCCTGCGGGCGAGCTCGGCTTCGAGCAGGTGGAGCAGGCCGTGCTCAACGTGGCGCGCTACGACGTGTTCAAGCTCTCGGATGCGGTGCTGTCCGGTCAGGGCATGCGGGTGGCGCGCATGCTGGGCGGCCTGCAGGCCGAAGGCGAGGCCGAGGTGCTGGTGCACTGGGCGCTGGCCGAGGACATCCGCGCGCTCAAGCGCGTGCGCGATGCCCTGCAATCGGGCAAGCCCCTGCCGATGGCCTTGCGCGAAAACCGCATCTGGGGCGCCAAGGAGCGCCATTTCGAGCGCATCGCGCCGCGCCTGAGCGAGGCCATGGCCTCGCGCCTGCTGCATTCGGCCCATGTAGTGGACGGCATCGTCAAGGGCCTCAAGCACCCGGACTGGCCCCAGGACAGCTGGCGCGCGCTGAACCAGCTGGCGCAGCAGTGCTGCCGGGCCTACCGCTAAGAGCGGGCCGGCGGCGGCGCTCAGATCAAGGCAATCGACAGCAGCTGTGCCTGGCGCGTGGGCGTGGGTTCAGCCGTTACGAAAAAGAAAGCTGTAGGCGTTCAGGGCAGGCACGCCGCCCAGATGCGCATACAGCACCTTCGATCCCGCCGGAAATTCGCCCTTGCGCACCCTGTCGATCATGCCGTGCATGGATTTGCCCTCGTACACCGGATCGGTGAGCACGCCTTCCTGGCGCGCGCACAGGCGGATGGCTTCGAGCGTGCCCTCGTTGGGCAGTCCGTACTCTGGGCCGCCATAGCGGGTGTCGAGCACCACGTCGGCCTCGGTGATGTCGCGGCCCAGCTCCACCAGCTGTGCGGTGTTCTGGGCAATGCGCAGGATCTGAGCCCGCGTCTGCGCGGGCCTGGCCGAGGCATCGATGCCGATCACCCGGTCGGCGCGCCCGTCGGCCGCGAAGCCCACCACCATGCCCGCCTGCGTGCTGCCGGTGACCGAGCAGACCACGATGTAGTCGAACCGGAACCCCAGCTCCTGCTCCTGCTGGCGCACCTCCTCGGCAAAGCCCACGAAGCCCAGGCCGCCATAGGGATGCTCGGAGCAGCCCGCGGGTATGGGGAAGGGCTTGCCCCCGGCCTTGCGCACATCCGCCATCGCCTGCTCCCAGCTCGGGCGGATGCCGATATCAAAGCCCGCCGCATCCAGGCGCACATCGGCGCCCATGATGCGGCTCATCTCGATGTTGCCGACGCGGTCGTACAGCGCGTCGGAGTAGTTGACCCAGTTCTCCTGCACCAGCACGCATTTCATACCCAGGTGCGCGGCCACCGCGGCCACCTGGCGTGTCTGGTTCGACTGGATGCCGCCGATGGAGACCAGCGTGTCGTAGCCGCCCGCGATCGCCTCGGGGATCAGGTATTCCATCTTGCGCGTCTTGTTGCCGCCGAAGGCCAGCCCCGAGTTGCAGTCCTCGCGCTTGGCGAACAGCTGCACCTTGCTGCCCAGGTGGGCCGACAGGCGCGGCAGCGGCTGGATCGGGGTGGGGCCAAAGGTGAGCGGGTGGCGGGGGAATTTCTGCAGATTCATGGAGGACTCCGTTCGCTGGTGGATGTCCTTGAATCGTAGAAAGATACTCGCTTAACAGGGTTGTGAAAAATCGATGAAAAATGGCCAATACATCGGAGAATATGCGACGAAACACTCCATGTATTTCAGGGAATTTGAAATGTGCGCAACAAAAGTTCGTTCCAGGAATGCCCCTGCCGAGCCCGCTGAAGTCGACCGCACCGACCGCGCCATCCTGCGCCAGCTGCAGCGCGACGCCGCGCTGTCCAACGTGGCGCTGGCGGCCAAGGTGCATCTGAGCCCGCCGGCCTGCCTGCGGCGTGTGGAGCGGCTCAGGCGCCTGGGTTTCATCGACGGCGTGGTGGCGCGGCTGAACCCGCAGGCCGTGGGGGCGGGCATGCTGGTGATGATCGGCGTGGTGCTCGACCGCTCCACACCCGAGTCGTTCGCGGCCTTCGAGAAGGCCGCGGCCAGGATCTCCGGCTGCATGGAGTGCCATGTGGTGACGGGCGAGTTCGACTACTTCATGCTGATCCGCACCCGGGACGGCGAGAGCTTCAACCGCCTGCATGCCGAGCAGCTGCTCTACCTGCCGGGCGTGCGGCAGGTGCGCTCGTTCATGGTGCTGCGCAACGTGGTCTCGACCACCGAGCTGCCGCTGGCGGTGTAGAAAAAACGCAGGGCGCCTGGGCGCCCTGGTGTGTTTCGGCTTGGTGTGGCTACTGGCTGGCGTCCGTGGGCGGCTGCTGTTCGCCATCCAGGTGCTCGCGGATTTTCTCTTCGGCGACCTTCTCGCCTTCGAAACCGGCAATCACGGCCATGCCCTTCTTGAGCATGCCGGCGTCCGGATCGACTTTCTTGAGCGCCTCTTCGGCGACCACGGCGCCGACGATTTCATTGAGCAATCCCATAAGACCTCCGCATCGCGGGTTGATTCGAGGCGCCCAAGTTAGCACCGCGCCGGCGCCGCCGCCAGCGGCTTTGCGCTTCTTTGCCCGGCGCAGGTTTCGCTTGCAATTGCCGGCCATGGTTGACAATGGCCGCGGCGGTTTTTCAGCTGTTGTAAAGCCTGGCCCGGGCCTTCTCGGCCCACAGGCGCAGGCTGTCCAGCAGGTCTTTCTGGCTGAAGGAGCAGCTTTCCTCGCTGAACAGCGCGCTGGATTCGAGCCGGTCCAGCAGTTGCAGCAGCACGGTTTCGAACTGCGGCGGCAGCGCCGCCAGCAGCGCGCCCAGGCCGCGCGCCTGGGTGCTCAGTGCCTGCGCGCCGAGCGCGCCCGCGTCAAACTGCCGCAGCGCGGCCTGCAAGGCATCCAGTTGGTCGGTGGCGGTGGTCATGGGGTTGAATCTCCGGGGGCTGCTGCGATGCAACAGATACGTCACAATGGCGGGCATGAACGCCCTGAACATCGCCGACTATACGCATACGCTGGGCCTGCAGGCCAAAACGGCCGCCGCCGAGATGGCCAAAGCGTCTGCCGCCACCAAGAACCGCGCCCTGCTGGCGCTGGCGCGCCTGCTGCGCGAGCAGGCGCAGCCGCTGCAGGCGGACAATGCCCGCGACCTGGAGCGCGCCGTGGCCAATGGCCTGTCCGCGCCCATGGTGGACCGCCTGCGCCTGACGCCCAAGGTGCTGGAGACCTGCGCCCAGGGCTGCGAGCAGCTGGCGGCCATGGCGGATGTGATCGGCGAAGTCATCGGCATGAAGCAGATGCCCAGCGGCATCCGCGTGGGCCAGATGCGCGTGCCTATCGGCGTGTTCGGCATGATCTACGAAAGCCGCCCCAACGTGACCATCGAGGCGGCCAGCCTGTCGATCAAGAGCGGCAATGCCTGCATCCTGCGCGGCGGCTCCGAGGCCATCGACTCGAACAAGGCGCTGGCGCGGCTGGTGCAGGCGGCGCTGGCCGAGGCCGGCCTGCCCGAGCACGGCGTGCAGCTGGTGCAGACCACCGACCGCGAGGCGGTGGGCCAGCTGATCGCCATGCCCGAGTATGTGGACGTGATCATTCCACGCGGCGGCAAGGGGCTGATCGAGCGCATCAGCCGCGAGGCCAAGGTGCCGGTGATCAAGCACCTGGACGGCAACTGCCACACCTATGTCGATGATCCCTGCGACATCGCCATGGCGGTGACCGTGGCCGACAATGCCAAGACGCAGAAATACAGCCCCTGCAATGCCAGCGAGGGCCTGCTGGTGGCGCGCGGCGTGGCGGCCGAGTTCCTGCCGCGGATCGGGGCCGTCTATGCGGCCAAGGGCGTGGAGATGCGCTGCGACCCCGAGGCGCTGGCGCTGCTGCAGGGCGTGGCGGGCGCCAAGCTGGTGCCGGCCACCGAGCGGGACTGGGGCGAGGAGTACCTGGCGCCGATCATCAGCATCAAGGTGGTGGCCGGCGTCGACGAGGCGATTGCGCATATCAACCGCTATTCCAGCCACCACACCGACGCCATCCTGACGCGCGACCACATGCATGCCCAGCAGTTCCTGCGCGAGGTGGACTCGGCCAGCTGCATGGTCAACGCCAGCACCCGCTTTGCCGATGGCTTCGAGTACGGCCTGGGCGCCGAGATCGGCATCAGCACCGACAAGTTCCATGCCCGCGGCCCGGTGGGCATCGAGGGCCTGACCTCGCTGAAATACCTGGTACTGGGCAACGGCGAAGTCCGGGTTTGAATGAAATTGGCTGCCAGCGCTTGTCTTGCAAGCGCTGGCAGCTATATTTTTTGATGTTCTGCCTGGGCGTTGGACGCGGTATGATGCGCCTGCATCCATCGTTGGTATCGCTATGAAAATCATCATCCTCGGCGCGGGCCGTGTGGGCGAGAGCGTGGCCGACAACCTGATCGGCGAGAAGAACGACATCACCGTCATCGATACCGACGCCTCGCGGCTGCGCGAGCTGGAGAGCCGGTTCGACCTGCGCGGCGTGGTGGGCGACGGCATCGACCCGGCGGTGCTGGCCGAGGCCGGCGCGCGCGATGCCGACATGCTCATCGCCTGCGCCCCGCAGGACGACACCAACCTGGTGTGCTGCAAGCTGGCCAAGCTGCTGTTCAACATCCCCACGCGCATTGCCCGGGTGCGCAATACCGCGCTGCGCAGCCATGCCGAGCTGCTGTCCGACGAGGGCTTTGCGGTCAGCCGCGCCTTCTGTCCCGAAGAGTCGCTGATGAACTACATCGGCAAGCTGGTCGAGCACCCCGAGGCCCTGCAGGTGCGCGAGTTTGCGCTCGGCCATGCCTGCCTGGTGTCGGTGCGCGCGCGCGGCGGCGCGCCGGTGGTGGGGCTGTCCATCTCCGATGTGCGCCAGGGCGTGCCCGACATGCCCATGCGCGTGGTGGGCATCTACCGGCGCTTCCTGCACGAGGCCGACCGCTTCGTGCCCTGCGAGAACAACACCCGGATCGAGCCGGGCGACGAGGTCTTCATCCTCGCGGCGCGCAAGCAGGTGGACCAGGTGCTGGCGGCCTTCCACCGGCAGGTGGGCGAGCGCGAGCGGCCGGTGCGCCGCATCATGATCGCCGGCGGCGGCCGCGTGGGCTTCCGGCTGGCGAAGCACCTGAGCGGCATGGGCGACTTCCAGATCAAGATCCTCGAAAAAGACGAGGACCGCTGCGTCTACCTGGCCTCGCAGCTGCCGTCCAACGTGCTGGTGCTGCGCGGCGATGCCACCGACGAGCACCTGATCGAGGGCGAGAGCATCGAGGACGTGGACATGTTCCTGTCGCTGACCAGCGACGACGAGGACAACATCATGGCCAGCCTGCTGGCCAAGAAGCTGGGCGCCAGCCGCGTGCTGGCGCTGATCAACCGCCGCAGCTACGCCGAGCTGATGCACGGCACGCAGATCGATATCGCGCTGGCGCCGGCCCAGGCGGTGCTGGGCGAGCTGCTGGCCTATGTGCGCCAGGGCGACGTGCAGGCGGTGCACAGCCTGCGCCGCGGCGTGGCCGAGGCGCTGGAGATCGTGGTGCGCGGCGATGCGCGCACCTGCAAGGTGGTGGGGCGGCGCGTGGGCGGCCTGCGCCTGCCGCACCAGGTGCATGTGGGCCTGATCGTGCGCGGGCTGCCCGCGCCCGATTCGCGCAGCACCAACGGCAGCGGCGGCGACGAGGCCGAGGAGCCGGATGACGCCGCGCCGCCGGCGGTGCCCGAGGTCATCGTGCCCACCAGCGGCACCGTGCTGCAGCCGGGCGACCATGTGATCCTCTTCCTGCCGAACAAGCGCCTGGTGCACCAGGTGGAGTCGCTGTTCAGCGTTGGCGCCACATTCTTCTGACCAAGCAGTCCACGCCATGGCCGATTTCCTTCCCGTCCTGCGTGTGCTTGGCGTGCTGCTGATGCTGTTCGGCGGCGTCATGCTGGTGCCGGCCGGCGTGTCGTACGCCATGGACGACGGCGTGTTCTGGGTCTATCCGCAGGCCATGGTGGTGGCCGTGGCGGCGGGCCTGGCCATCTGGTGGCTGGGCCATCGCAGCCGGCGCGAGCTGCAGGCGCGGCACGGGGTGATGCTGGTGGCCTTCGTCTGGCTGGTGCTGCCGGTGGCCGCCTGCGTGCCGCTGATGCTGGGCTTTGCGCAGATCGGCCGGCCGCTCACCTGGGTGCATGCCTATTTCGAAGCCGTCTCGGGGCTGACGACCACCGGTGCCACCGTGCTCAACCATGTCGATACGCTGCCGGTGTCGCTCAACGTGTGGCGAACCTTCCTGCAGTGGCTCGGCGGCATGGGCATCCTGATCCTGGCGGTGGCGGTGCTGCCGCTGCTGGGCGTGGGCGGCAGCCAGCTGTTTCGCGCCGAGGCCGCCGGCCCGGTCAAGGACACCAAGCTCACGCCCCGCGTGGCCGAGACGGCCAAGGGGCTGTGGGGGGTGTACGGCGTGTTCTCGCTGCTGTGCGCGCTGGCGTATTGGCTGGGTGGCATGACGCCGCTCGACGCGCTGATGCACATGTTCGCCACGGTGAGCCTGGGCGGCCTGGCGCCGCACGACGCCAGCTTTGCCTACTTTGCGTCGCCGCTGCTCGAAGGCATCTGCACCGTGTTCATGCTGCTGGCCAGCTGCAATTTCGCGCTGTATTTCGTGGCCGTGCGCAAGCGCCGGCTCAACTGCCTGTACCAGGACCCGGAGATGCGCGCGACCATCCTGACGCTGCTTGGCAGCGGCCTGGTGGTGGCCGCGCTGCTGTGGCTCAAGGGCGTGTACGGCCCGCTGGAGGCCTTGCGGCTGGGCATGTTCCATGCGGTCTCGGTGGCCACGACCACCGGCTTCGCCACGGTGGACTACCTGCAGTGGCCGGCGTTCGCGCCGGTGCTGATGCTGATGCTGTCGGGCGTGGCCACCAGCGCCGGCTCCACCGGCGGCGGCATCAAGATGGCGCGGATGATCCTGCTGCTCAAGCAGACCCGGCGCGAGATGACACGCCTGGTGCACCCGCAGGCGGTGCAGCCGGTGACCATGGGCGGCGCGGTGGTGCCCGACCGCATGATCTTCGCGGTGCTGGCCTTCATGCTGGTGTACGGCGCGACGATTACCGGGCTGACCATGGCGCTGCTGCTGACCGACATGGACCCGCTGACGGCCTTCTCCGCCGCGCTGGCCAGCGTGCACTGCACCGGGCCGGGCCTGGGCGAGCTCGGTCCGGCCAACAACTATGCGGGCCTGACGGATTTCCAGCTCGGCGTGTGCACGCTGGCCATGCTGATGGGGCGGCTGGAGATCCTGAGCTTCATGGCGCTGCTGACGCCGGCCTTCTGGAGGAGGTGAGGCTGGCTGCGATGCCCCGGCCCCCGGCCGTCAATAGCGCAGCTCGCGCCGCGACTCCAGCTGGGCGTCCACCTGCTGGGCGGTGATGGCCTCGTGCTTGCAGCCGAAGGCCTGGTACAGCTCCATCTGGTCCTGGTAGTGCGGTGATTGGCGGCCGTCGGGCGCGACAAAGCCGCTTTGGCCGGGAGGCGCGGCCGTGCACAGCTGCACCGCGCCCTGTGCCGGGAAAATCACCCGGTTGTTCTCGGTGCCGCGGTTCATGTAGGTGGGCAGCGCCAGGGCCTCGTCTTCGCCCGCCTGCGGATAGCCCATGAAGTTGGTGGTGAGGAACGGGTGCGGGGCCACCGGCGTGAGCCAGGCCGACATGTCGCTGCCGTATTTCGCCGTCAGCTCGCGCACGGCTTCGGCCAGCGCATCGCGAATCATTGGATGCTGGTCTGCGCCATTGAAGAAGTCGTAGGCCTGCGGTACGCCGGCCTTGCTGCCGGCCAAGGCGTTGTACAGCAGCTTGGAGCCGTTGCCGGGCCGGATGCTGCCGGGCGGCACCGCGGCTGGATAGCCGGCGGACGAATACTGGGCAAACACCTCGGCCGGAAGGTCGTCCGCCAGCAGTTTGCGGTACATGATGGGCAGCCAGGCGCGCATCACGGTCGCGGCCGGCTCGATGTAGTTCGGGCCGTTATGCGGGTTGGTGTTCAACCCGTTCCAGGAGGCCAGCAGCTGCGCTGCCTTGCGCACCGGATCGGCCGGTGCCAGCGCGCGGGTGGCGGCCGCGATGTACGGCACGAAGTAGCGGGCGTTCGTGTCGGCAAACGAGGCCTCGCGGTTCAGCTCCCACACCTGTTCGGGCGAGAGCCTGGGCCGGGCTTCGATGCGCAGGATGAGTTCGTTGACGCGGTCGACGAAGCTGAAGTTGCCGCCGTCCGTCAAGGCGCCGGGGGCGGGCTGGTTGTTCCAGTTGGCAATGTAGCCCTGCGCGGGGTTGTAGACCTGGGGCAGCTGCTCGAAGGGCTTGAAACCCTGCCACTCCATGCTGCCGTCGCCCAGCGCGGGCAGGCGGACGTCCTGCGCCGCAGGGCGGATCGGCAGGCGGCCCGGCGACACGTAGCCGATGTTGCCCTGGGCGTCGGCATAGTACCAGTTGATGGTGATCGCCACCCGCGCGGCCTGCCGCAGGAATTCATCCCAGTTGCGGGCCCGCGTCATGTGGATCCAGCCCAGCAGGGATTCGATTTCATGGCCGTCCCAGGCGCGGCGCATCGAGTAGGCCACATGGCTGGCCGCGTCCACGCTGGTGACGATGCCGTGCACCGTGCTCAGCACCTCGACCTGCCGATCCGCCTCGCCCTTGACCTTGACGGTCTCGGTGCGCTGGCCCATGGCCCGGTACTGCCCCTGGTAGAGGTATTGGCGGTGATTCGCCGGGTCGAGCTGCTCCTGGTACATGTCGTTCACATCCTGCGGGCCGGCGGTGGCGCCCCAGCTGATGTGGCCGTTCGTGCCGAACAGCACTACCGGGTGTGCGAAGGGCGTGTTGCCGACGAGATCGAAACCGGCGCCGTGCAGGCCGATGCCGAACACATAGGCCGGGTTGAACCAGCCGAACTGGGGGCCGTTGACCAGGACCGTGCTGCCATCGGTGGTTTTTTTCGGGCCCACGATCCACAGGTTGGAGGCGACGGGCCGCTCTTGCGGCAGGGCCATGCCTTTCCAGGTGGCGAGCAAGGTGTCCGTGCGCTCCAGGGTGGCAATGGAAACCGGTGCGAGCCTGTCGCGCTGAGCCTGGCCGCGGCCCTCCGATGCGGTCGCTTGCACGGCCGCGGCGCCGCCCGGGCGCGGCACGGTGGTGGGGGCGGCCGTGTCTTCCAGCCACCGCAGCTGCTCGAACAGCTGGCTGCCCAGCTGCTCGCCTTTGGCACGCTGGAGCTGCTGGAGCAGTTGCAGGTTGGCGATTTCGCTGCTGCCGTTCGAGAACCGGTTGGCCATGGTGCCAACCCAGATCATCGCCACGTCATAGCCTGTCCAGGGAACGGGATCGAAGCCCGCATCGGCGAACTGCCTGGGCAGTAGCGTGGCCCGGTTCGCGAGGACTTCGCGGATGCGTGCATTGAAGCCGTCGGCATAGCCCTCGAAGATGTCTCTGTCCTCTGGCGCGAGCCGCGCCAGCTGGGCCTTGATTGAGGCCGGCGTGAAGAGCCGGCGCACATCTGCATCGCGCGCCGCATGCTTCGGGCCCAGCACCTCGGCGACGCTGCCCAGTACCGAGCGCCGGGCCATCTCCATCTGGAAGAGCCGGTCCTCGGCTACGGCGTAGCCGAAGCCATGGAATACGCCGCGCACCGTGTCCGCATAGACGTGGGGAATGCCGTAGCGGTCGCGCTTGAGCGTCAGCGATCTCGGGGCAGTGGCGGTGGCGGCGGTGGATTCTGGGGCGCTTGCCTTGGCATGGTCGCCGCTGCTGCTGCTGCAGGCGCCGAGAAGCAGAAGGGCCAGCGCGGCGGCCAGCGGCCGGGCCCGCATGGCCGGTGCAGTGATGCTCATGCTTGTCTCCGATCTAAACACGGTGGCGACGGGCGGTCTCGCCTCAGCGGTGGTCGAAGCTCAGCTTCAGCTCCTTGCCCACGGGACGGGCCTGGCAGCTGAGCACAAAGCCCTGGGCGACTTCGTCGTCTTCGAGGGTGTAGTTCTTGTCCATCGTCACTTCGCCGCACAGCACCTTGGCCCGGCAGGTGCAGCAGACGCCGGCCTTGCAGGAGAACGGCAGGTCGAGCCCGGCGTCGAGCGCGACGTCCAGCACGCGCTCGCTGGGGGCCATGGCCATCTGGTGCTCGGTGCCGTCGATGACGACGGTCAGCTGCACGCTGCGCTCGACCTTGGCCTTGGGGGCGTCGATCGTGACGATCTGCACGCCCGCCGGAGCGCCCGCGTTGAAGCGCTCGGTATGCACCCGGTGGGCTGGAACTCCGACCGCCAGCAAGGCCTGCTCGGTGGCGTCCATCATGGGCTCGGGGCCGCAGATGAAGACCTCGTCCATGCTCTTGACCGGCAGGAAGGTGGAGATCAGCGCGTTCACCTTGTCGCCATTGATGTAGCCCTGCAGCAGGTCCACTTCCTGGGCCTGGCTCGACAGGACGTGGATCATCGTGAAGCGGTCGGCGAAGCGGTCCTTCAGGTCCTGCAGCGCCTCGTTGAACATGATGGTGGCCGTGTTGCGGTTGCCGTAGATCAGGGTGAACTTGGATTCGGGCTGCTCTTCGAGCGTGCTGGCGGCAATGGACAAAATGGGGGTGATGCCCGAGCCGCCGGCAAAGCCGACACGGTGGATGGCGCGGGGCTTTTTGACGACGAAGCGGCCGTCCGGCGGCATGACGCCGATGTGGTCGCCGGCCTTGACCGCGGTGACGGCCCAGTTGGAGAAGACGCCGTTTTCCACCGGGCGGATGCCGACCTCGATTTCACCGCTCCTGGCGAATCGGCTGCGCGGGCTGCTGATGGAGTAGTTGCGGCGCACGTCCTGGCCGTTGATGCGGGCGCGCAGCGTCAGGAACTGGCCGGGCTCGAAGGCGAAGGCGGCCCGCAGCTCGGCGGGGATGTCGAAGGCGATGGCCACGGCGCCTGCGGCTTCCGGACTGACGCGCTTGACCTTGAGTGCATGGAAGTGGGGGGCGGACATGCTGGCTTCTCCGGTGGGTGCTCAATAGGGCTTGAAATAGTCGAAGGGTTCCTGGCAGTCCAGGCATTTGTAGAGGGCCTTGCAGGCGGTGGAGCCGAAATGCGAGGACTCCACGGTATGGTGGGAGCCGCAATGCGGGCACGGCACGGCAGGCCTGGCGGCGGCGCCGCGCACGAAGTGCAGCACGTTCTGGCCGGCCGCGCGATCGGGGGCGCAGCGCCCGCCGGGTGGCGCAATGCCGTAGGCGAGCAGCTTTTGCCTGGCGGCAGCGCTCATCCAGTCGGTGGTCCAGGCCGGAGCGAGCTGCGTCACCACCCGGGCGTGCAGGCCGGCCGCCTGCAGGGCGGCGCGCACATCGTCCTCGATCTGGCCCATCGCCGGGCAGCCGCTGTAGGTGGGGGTGATGACCACTTCCAGGCCATCCGGGCCCGCGCGCACATCGCGCAGAATGCCCAGCTCGCGCAGCGATACCACGGGGATTTCCGGGTCTGCCAGCGCCTCCAGGGCGGCCCAGGCGGCTTGCACGGGATTGGCGACGGTGCTGCTCATGGCGTCACCAGGTGGCGTGCGGGTGGGCGCGGGCCAGGCCCTGCATTTCGGCCAGCAGAAAGCCCAGATGCTCGGAATGCAGGCCGCTCTTGCCCTGGGTGATGTAGCCGCCGGCAGGCGGCCGCGCCAGCCCGGCTTCGGCCAGGGCGTCGTCGACCAGCGCATCCCATGGGGCGCGCAGGCCGGGTACATGCACGCCCACGCCGGCGGCCTCGGCCGCGGCTTCGATGCTGCTGCCGGTCCAGAACTCCTGGGTGTAGGGCATCAGGTGGTTCAAGGCCGCCTGGGCGCGGGCCTGCGATTCGTCGGTGCCGTCGCCCATGCGCACCAGCCAGTCCCGCGAGTGGCGCAGGTGGTAGCGCACTTCCTTGAGCGACTTGGCGGCGATGGCCGCGAGCTGCTCGTCGCTGGACTGCTGCAGCGCCTCCCAGACCAGCACCATCAGCGCGCTGTAGAGGAAGTTGCGCACGATGGTGGTGCCGTAGTCCATGCCGGCCTGTGCGTAGCCGACCAGCGGGCCGTGGTGCGGCAGCTCCAGCAGGGTGTAGTTGCGGAACTCGGGCCCGTCGCGGAAATAGGCCAGCCGGTCTTCGCTGGCGTCGCCGCCGATGGCCGTGGCGGCCTGCTGGTACAGCAGGCGCGCCTGGCCGATCAGGTCGAGGCTGACGTTGGCCATGGCAATGTCTTCTTCGAGTATGGGGCCGTGGCCGCACCATTCGGCGTTGCGCTGGCCCAGCACCAGGGCGTTGTCGGCCAGGTGCAGCAGGTAGTTGGCGGTCGCGCTCATGGTCACATGTGCCCCACTTCTTGCGGAATGTCGTAGAACGTCGGGTGGCGGTAGATCTTGTCCGCCGCCGGATCGAACAGCTCGCCCTTGTCGCTGGGGTTGCTGGCGGTGATCTGGGCCGAGGGAATGACCCAGATGCTCACGCCTTCCTGGCGGCGGGTATAGACGTCGCGCGCCATCTCCAGCGCGTGGCGCGCATCCGAGGCGTGCAGGCTGCCGCAGTGCTTGTGGTCCAGGCCTTGCTTGCTGCGAACGAAGACTTCCCACAGGGGCCAGTCTTTCAGGGCGGGGGTGTTCATGCTGCTTCCTTCATCGCGCGTTGTTGTTGTTTGCGGGCGTGGGCGAGCGCGGCATCGCGCACCCATTGGCCGTCGTTGTGGGCCTTGACGCGGGTGGCCAGGCGCTCGGTGTTGCAGGGGCCGTTGCCGTTGACCGTGGCCCAGAATTCGTCCCAGTCGATCGGGCCGTAGTCGTGGTGGCCGCGCGCCTCGTTCCACTGGAGATCGGGGTCGGGCAGGGTCACTCCCAGCACCTTGGCCTGCGGCACCGTGGCGTCGATGAATTTCTGGCGCAGCTCGTCGTTGGAGACGCGCTTGATGCCCCAGCGCATGCCTTGGGCGCTGTTGGGGCTGTCGGCATCCGGCGGGCCGAACATGGCCAGGCATTTCCACCACCAGCGGTTGACCGCGTCCTGCACCATGGCCTTTTGCTCCGCGGTGCCGCGCATCATGACCAGCAGTGCCTCGTAGCCCTGGCGCTGGTGGAAGGACTCCTCCTTGCAGACGCGGACCATGGCGCGCGCATAGGGGCCGTAGGAGCAGCGGCACAGCGGCACCTGGTTCATGATGGCGGCGCCATCGACGAGCCAGCCGATCACGCCCACGTCGGCCCAGGTGAGGGTCGGGTAGTTGAAGATGGAGCTGTACTTGGCCTTGCCGCTGTGCAGGGCCTGCAGCATCTGGTCGCGGCCGACGCCCAGCGTTTCCGCCGCGCTGTACAGGTACAGGCCATGGCCGCCTTCATCTTGCACCTTGGCAATGAGGATCGCCTTGCGCTTGAGGCTGGGGGCGCGGCTGATCCAGTTGCCTTCGGGCAGCATGCCGACGATCTCGCTGTGGGCATGCTGGCTGATCTGGCGCACCAGGGTCTTGCGGTAGGCGTCGGGCATCCAGTCCTGCGGCTCGATGCGGCCGTCGGCATCGATGCAGGCATCGAACTTCGCCATCAGCTGCGGCGGCTCCACGGCTGCCGCGGCCTTTTGGCCGGGTTGGCCGGCATCATCCGGCACGCTGAACGATTGGGTGTACATCGCGGTTGCTCCTTGGGGTTGAGTGGTGCTGCGGATTCAGGGCAGCAGGCGCCATGTGCCGTCCTTGACTTCCAGCATGCGGAAGGCCGACAGGTCGAGGCCCATGTGGTCCGTGGGCGACATGTTGAAAGTGCCGCTGGTGGCAACGAAGTGCTTCGTGCCCTCGATGGCGTCGCGCACCTTGGCCTTGTCGGCGCTGCCGGCGCGCTTCATCGCGTCGACGGTCAGCATCAGGGCGTCGTAGGCGTAGCCGCCGAAGGTGGATGCCTCGGACTTGTAGCGGGTCTTGTAGGCTTGGTCGTAGGCCGTCACGACCGCCTTCTGCGGGTCGCTGTCCGGCAGCTGGCCGGGGATCAGCTGGGCCGGCGAAGGCAGGCGCAACCCGTTTGCGGCAGGGCCTGCGAGCTTGAGGAATTCGTCCGACGCCACGCCATGCGACTGGTACAGCGGCAGCTTGATGCCCAGCTGCCGGTAGTTCTTGGTGACGATGGCCGGCCCCTGGCCGAGCCCGAAGACGAACACGGCCTGTACGCCGGCGGTGTTCTTGATCTTGGTCAGCTGCGGACTCATGTCCGTGTCCTTGGCGCCATAGGTCTCGTTGGCCACCAGCGTGATGCCGTACTTGGCGGCAACGGCCTCGGTCTCCTTCTTGCCCGATTGCCCGAAGCCGGAGGTCTCCGACAGCAGCGCCACCTTGGCCAGGCCGCGCTTTTTCATGTCCTCGAACACTTTTTCCGCGGCCATGCGATCGGTGTGGGGGGTCTTGAACACCCATTTCTTCACCGGCTCGACCACCACCACGGCGCCCGCCAGCGAGATGAAGGGGGTTTGCGCCTTGGTCAGCAGCGGCGCCATCGACATGGTGGCGCCGGTGGTGGTGCCGCCGATGACGGCATCGACCTTGTCGTTGTCGATCAGGCGCTTGGCGAAGCCGTTGGCCTTGTTGGCATCGCTGCCGTCGTCATAGTGCACCAGCTCCAGCTGGCGGCCCAGCACCCCGCCCTTGGCGTTGAGGTCTTCCACGTACAGCTGCAGGGTCTTCAGTTCAGGATCGCCGAGAAAGGCCGCCGGGCCGGTGACCGACAGCACGGCGCCGATCTTGATGGGCTCGGCGGCCGGGGAAGCGGCCGCGCCCAGTGCCAGCAGGGCGCCGGCGGCGATGGATTGGAGGGGAAATTTCATGCGTGTCTCCGGGGTGAAGGGGCTGGGGGTGGTGGCTCAGACCTGCTTGGGCCGCTCGTCGAATACGCGGCGGGCCTTGCCGGTCAGGGTGCGCGGCAGGGCATGGGCTTCGAAGACCTTGACGAGGGTGGAGATGCCGACGATGGTCTTGATGTGGTGCTGCAGCTCTTTGCCGATCCGCTGTACGTCGCTGGCGCCCAGCTGGCCGCTGGCATGGGGCTGCAGCTCGCAATGCACTTCCACGTTGTCCATATGGCCGTCGCGCGACAAATGGATCTGGTAGATGCCCGACAGCTGGGGGATGCGCATGATCTGCTCTTCGACCTGGGTGGGGAAGAGGTTGACGCCGCGCACGATCAGCATGTCGTCCGAGCGGCCGGTGATCTTGCCGATGCGGCGGAAGGCGCGCGCCGTGGGCGGCAGCAGGCGCGTGAGGTCGCGGGTGCGGTAGCGGATGACGGGAAAGGCCTGCTTGGTCAGCGAGGTGAAAACCAGCTCGCCCTGTGCGCCGTCCTCCAGCACTTCGCCGCTGTCGGGGTCGATGATTTCGGGGTAGAAGTGGTCTTCCCAGATCACCGGGCCGTCCTTGGACTCGATGCACTCCGACGCGACCCCCGGCCCCATCACTTCGGTCAGCCCATAGATGTCGATGGCGTCGATGCCGAGCTTTTTCTCGATCTCGGCGCGCATGCCCTCTCCCCAGGGCTCGGAGCCGAAGATCCCGACTTTCAGCGAGATGTCCTCGGGCTGTATGCCCCGGCGCTCGAACTCCTCGGCGATCACCAGCGAGTACGACGGGGTGACCATGATGGCATCGGCCCTGAAGTCCAGGATCTGCTGGACCTGCTTTTCGGTCTGGCCGCCGGACATGGGCACGGCCGTGCAGCCCAGGCGCTCTATGCCGTAGTGCGCGCCCAGGCCGCCGGTGAACATGCCGTAGCCATACGAGTTCTGCACCATGTCGCCGGCGCGCACGCCGGCGGCGCGCAGCGAGCGGGCGATCAGCTCCGCCCAGTGCTCGATGTCCTGCCGGGTGTAGCCGACCACGACCGACTTGCCGGTGGTGCCGCTGGAGGCATGCAGGCGCACCACCTGCTCGCGCGGCACGGCGAACAGTCCGAAGGGGTAGTGGTCGCGCAGGTCCAGCTTGGTCATGAATGGAAACCGGGCCAAGTCCTCCAGCGACTTCAGGTCGTCGGGGTGCACGCCCTTGGCGAGGCATTTGTCCCGGTAGGGGGCTACGTTGTCGTAGGTGTGGCGCAGCGACCACTGCAGGCGCTGCAGCTGCAGCGCGGAAATCTCGTCGCGGCTGGCTTTTTCGATCGGCTCCAGGTCGCCCGGCGCGGGCTGCTTGACGGTCATGGCTGGTCTCCTTGGATAGGTCTGGAATCTGGATGGCTGGCTGTGGCTGGCGCGGGGAGGGGCTTCAGGCCCCGGCGGCAGGATGGGCCGTGACTTCGCCCTTGACGCGGTAGCTCTTGCCCCGAAAGAGCGCCACCGTCTTGCCGCCGGCCACGCCGACGGTGACGTCGTAGACCCCGGTGCGGCCGGTGGCCGAGCGTTCGACGGCCGTGGCCTCGAGCACGTCGCCCACCTGGGCCGGGGCGACAAAGTCGATGTGGCAGGCCGAGCCCACGGTGTTGAGGTTGTGGCTGTTGCAGGCGTAGGCAAAGGCGGTGTCGGCCAACGTGAAGATCAGGCCGCCGTGGCAGGTGTAGTGGCCGTTGACCATGTCGGCGCGCACGGCCATGCGCAGCATGGCGGTGCCCGGCGCCACCGATACCAGCTCCATGCCAAGTGCATGGGCGGTCAGGTCGCGTTGCCACATGGCCTGGCTGGCGGCTTCGGCCAGGGCCTGGGCGGTTGCAGTTGCGGTTGCGCTGGCATTCATGTTCATGCTCCGGTGAAATGGGGCGCACGCTTTTCGAGAAAGGCGGCCACGCCTTCCACGTAGTCGCGGCTGCGGCCGAGTTCGCGCATGTACAGGCCTTCCAGCGTGAGCTGCTGCTCCAGCGTGTTGCTGCGTCCTGCCTGCATGGCCTGGCGGGTGCGCACCAGCGCGCGGGTGGGCATGGCGGCCAGCTGCCGCGCCAGCCCGTCGACGGCGGCCGCGAAGGCCTCGTCGGCCACCGCCTCCCAGATCAGGCCCCACTCGGCGGCCTTGGCGGCGGGCAGCTTGTTGCCGGTCAGCGCCAGGCCGAGCGCGCGGGCCTGTCCCAGGCGCTGCGGCACCAGCCAGGAGCAGGCGCTATCGGGGATCAGGCCGATCCGGGCGAAGGGCAGCATGAAAGAGGCGCAGTGGGCGGCTATCACCATGTCGCAGGCCAGCGCCAGGCTGGCGCCGGCCCCGGCGGCAACGCCGTTCACGGCGGCAATGGTGGGCACGCGCAGGTTGGCCAGCCGCATGGCCAGCGGCTTGTAGTGGCGCTCGACCACATCGCCGAGATCGGGCGGGGTGTCGCCAGGCACGAAACGCACCTCGGCGTCGGCCAGGTCCTGGCCGGCGCAAAAGCCCCGGCCGGCGCCGCTCAGCACCAGCACGCGTACGGCGCTCTGGTGCTGGATGCCGTCCAGGGCAGCGCGCAGCTCCGCGTGCATGGCCGCGTTGAAGCTGTTCATTTTGTCCGGGCGGTTGAGTGTCAGGCGGGCCACGCCGCCGTCGCTCACCTCGAACAGGATGTGCTGGTAGTCCATGGACCGCTCCTCAGGCGTGGTAGCGGCGCTGCACCACGCGGAAGCGGTTGGCCACAAACGCGGAGTCCGAGTAGGAGGCATTGGCGGAAGGATTGCCGCCGGTGCCGTGGTAGTCGGAGAAGGCGCTGGACTGGTTGACGAACACGCCGCCTGTCAGGTTGATGGACAGGGCCACCTTGCCGCGCCAGCTGGCTGCGGTCATGGCGTCGACCACCTCCTGGCGGGTGGAGTACAGGCCCACCGTCAGCGCGCCATGCTCGCGCACGACGCGCTCGGACAGGGCGATGCCGGCGGCGCTATCCGCCACCTTGACGACAAAGCTGATCGGGCCGAAGCGCTCTTGCATGTAAGCCGCCTCGTCGGCTGCGTCGCAGGCCAGCAGCACCGGGGTGCGCACCTGGGCCGCGGGAAACTCGGGGTTGCCCAGCGCCTGCGAGGCCAGCACCACGCGGCCCAGCTGGCCGCTGTTGGCATGTTCCACGCGTGCCACGGTGGCTTCGGACTGGATGGCGCCGAGCACGGCGCAGGCCACCTCGGGCTTGGACAGGAAGCGGCTGATGGCCTGACCCAGGTCGGCGCAGACTTGGTCGTAGCTCTTGTGGCCTTCGTCGGTGTCGATGCCGCCGGCCGGAACGAAGATGGCCTGCGAGGTGGTGCACATCTGGCCCGAGTACAGCGACAGCGTGAAGGCCAGGTTGCCCAACATGGCCTTGTAGGCATTGGTCGAGTCGATCACGATGTTGTTCACGCCGGCCAGCTCGGCATAGACCTGGGCCTGCTTGCAATGCTCGATCAGCCACTGGCCGAAGGCATTGCTGCCGGTGAAATCCACCGAGCTGACGCCGGGGTGCGTGGCCAGGGCCTGGGTGGTGCTGCGGCTGTCGGTGGCGCACAGCGTGACCAGGTTGGGATCGATGCCGTTTTCGGCCAGCACGCTGCGGATGGTGCGCACGGTGATGGCGGCGGGCAGGATGGCATTGCTGTGCGGCTTGACGATGACGGCATTGCCGGTGGCCAGGGCGGCGAACAGGCCGGGATAGGTGTTCCAGGTGGGGAAGGTGCCGCAACCCACCACCAGGCCAACGCCGCGGCCCACGATCTCGAAATGCTTTTTCATCAGCAGGGCCGGGTTCTTGCCCTGGGGCTTTTCCCACACGGCCTCGGCAGGCACGAAGCTCTGCTCGCGCCAGGCATAGGCCACGGCCTCCAGGCCGCGGTCCTGGGCATGGGGGGCGCCGGCCTGGAAGGCCATCATCCAGCCCTGGCCGGTGGTCATCATGACGGCATGGCCCAGCTCGAAGCTCTGCCGGTTCAGGCGCGCCAGGATTTCCAGGCAGATGCCGGTGCGCGCCGCGGCCCCTATGGCCTGCCAGCCCGGCATCGCGGCCAGGCCTGCCGCGATCAAGACCTCGTGGCCGCACAGCGGGTAGCGCACGTTCAACGGGCCGCCGTAAGGCGAGGATTCGTTGCCAGTCCAGCCGCTTTGCCCAGGCTGGTGCAGCTCGAAGTCCTGGCCCAGATGCGCTTCATAGGCGCGCTTGCCTTCTTCTGCGGCCGTCTCGCCATAGGCCTTGGGGCTGGGCATCTCGGGGTAGGGCGACCAATAGCCGCGGGTGGCAATGGCATGCAGGGCGCCCTGGAGCGTGGCGTGGTGCTTTTCAAACAAGGGGTGGGACATGCTTTTTCCTGGGTGGTGGCGGTGGGGCTTCATGCGCGGCGCCATGGGGCTCTGGCGCCTTGCTTAAAGTGATACATAAAAATAAAATTACATGGAAATATTGTGTCTATTGATCCATGTCAAAAGAATGGTGTTAACCCTTAAATGATGCAAAAAATAATTCATCGTTATTTTTATGTATCGCTTTTTTGGAAGTGGGGAAGGCGGGGTAGCGCCGCCAACGGTAGTGCGGGAGAAAGGGGTGGCCGACGGGCCAGCCGGGTATCACATGCCCAGATAGGCTGCCCGTACCTGCTCGTTGTGTATCAAATCCTGGCCGGAGCCGGTCAGGCCGATTGCGCCGGTTTCGATCACATAGCCCCGGTCTGCCAGCGCCAGCGCGGCAAAGGCGTTCTGCTCGGCCAGGATGATGCTCATCTCCTGCGCCTTCAACGCCTTGACCACGTTGAACACTTCCTGCACCAGCAGCGGGGCCAGCCCCATCGACGGCTCGTCGAGCAGCAGCAGCCTGGGGCGGCCCATCAGCGCCCGGCCGATGGCGAGCATCTGCTGCTGCCCGCCGGACAGCGTGCCCGCGGGCAGCTTGCGCTTTTCCTTCAGGATGGGAAACATGGCATAGACCCTGTCCAGGTCTTCGGGCAGCTGGTGCCGGGGCCGGGTGTAGGCGCCTAGCCGCAGGTTGTCCTCGATGGCCAGGGGGCCGAACACCTGGCGCCCTTCGGGGCTTTGGCAGATGCCCAGGCGCATGCGCCGATCGGCCCGCACCCCGGAGATGTCCGCGCCATCGAACCAGAGGTGTCCGCCGCTGATGGGCTGCACGCCCGAGAGGGCGCGCAGCAGGGTCGTCTTGCCGGCGCCGTTGGCGCCGACCAGGGCCACGGTTTCGCCTTGGCGCACTTCCATGTCCAGGCCCTTCAGCGCCTCGATGCGGCCATAGCAGCTGCGCAGTCCCTGCACCTTGAGCAAGGTCTGGCCGCCGGCGGTGTGCAATGCGTGCATGTGGGTTTTCCTTTCAGGCATGTGCGCCCAGATAGGCTGCGATCACATCGGGGTTGCTGCGGATTTCGTCTGCACTGCCCTCGGCCAGCCGCTTGCCGTAGTCCAGCACCAGGATGCGGTTGGACAGGTTCATCACCATCTTCATGTCGTGCTCCACCAGCACGACGGTGACGCCGGAATCGGCCACCTTGCGCACCAGCTGGTCGATCTCGATGGTCTCCTTGGGGTTGAGCCCGGCCGCGGGCTCGTCCAGGAATATCAGGCGCGGCTGCATGGCCAGGGCGCGGGCGATTTCCAGGCGCTTGAGCGCCCCGTAGGGCAGGGCGTCGGCGCGCGCGCCCAGGTATTGCTCCAGCCCGACAAAGCGCATCAGTTCTGCCGCTTCGTGGCGCAGCGCCTTGTCCCCGGCGCGCAGGCCGGGCCAGCCCAGGGCGGCCTTGAACAGGTTGCGGTCCAGCCGCAGATGCGCCCCCAGCATGACGTTTTCGAGCGCCGTCATGTTCATGCAGATCTGCAGGTTCTGGAAGGTGCGAGCCACGCCGCGCTCGGCCAGCTCGTCGGGGGATTTGCCCTGAATCGGCTCCCCCGCCAGGCGGATCTCGCCGGCGCTCGGCTGGTAGACCCCGGTGATCAGGTTGAACAGCGTGGTCTTGCCCGCTCCGTTGGGCCCGATCACCGCGTAGACGATGCCGGCATCGATGCTGAAGGACACCTCCTGAAGCGCCTTGACGCCGCCGAAATGGATGGACAGGCCCTTGACTTCGAGTAAAGCCATGTTCATTCCCCCTTGCCGAATCTGGCGGCCAGGGTCGGCACCAGGCCCTTGGGCAGGAAGATCATGCACAGCATGAGCACCGCGCCGAAGACCACGGTCTCCCAGCCTTCGAAGGTGGCCAGCGCCTGGGGCAGGGCCGTCAGCAGGACGGCGCCGACGATGGAGCCGAACACCGAGGCCATGCCGCCCACCACGACCATCGTGACCAGCTCCACCGAGTGGAAGAAGTCGGCGAAATTGGGCGTGACAAAGGCCATGTAGTGTGCGGTGACGCTGCCCATGAGGCTGGCGAACACCGCCGACATGACAAAGACCGTGACCTTGTAGCGCACCACATGCACGCCGACCACCTGCGAGGCCACCTCCGAGCCGTGCAGGGCGCGCAGTGCGCGGCCAAAGGGCGAGTCGATCATGTTCAGCGAAGCCCAGACGCTGAAAACCAGCAGTCCGGCGACCACCCAGTACCACTGCCGGTCGCTGCTGAGCTCATGGCCGAACAGCTCCATGGGGGGCACCGCCATGCCATCGGGCCCGCCGGTCCACTGGGCCTCGTTGCGCAAGGCGATGTTGATGATGATGCCCAGCCCCAGCGTTGCCATGGCAAGGTAGTTGCCCTTGAGCTTGAAGATGGGGCGTGCCACGATGCCGGCGATGGCCGCCGTGGCGACCGCGCCTGCCGCCATGGCCAGCAGTGGGTGCCAGCCGAAATGCGTGGGCAGGACGGCGGAGGCATAGGCGCCAATGCCCAGGAAGCCCGCATGCCCGAGGCTGATCTGGCCGGCGAAGCCGATCAGCAGGTTGAGCCCGATGACGATGATGGCATTGATGCCTATGCGGATCGCCAGGTCCAGGTAGTAGCTGTTGGGCACGATCCAGGGCAGGACCAGCAGCACGGCGGCCAGCAGGCCCAGGCCGAGGGTGGTGTTCTTTTTCGATGCCATGCTCACACCCGATCGGTTGATTTGCCGCCGAACAGGCCGCGTGGCTTGAAGAACAGCATCAGCAGGATCAGCGCGAACGGGATGGCGTCCTTGTAGGCGGACGAGACATAGCCCGCGCCCAGGGCCTCGAGCACGCCGACCAGCAGGCCGCCGACCACGGCGCCCAGGCCATTGCCCAGGCCGCCGACCACGACGGCAACGAAGCCCTTGAGGCCCAGCATGATGCCCACGTCGTAGGAGGTCATGGTCAGGGGCGTGATCAGGATGCCGCCAAGCGCGCCCAGGGCGGCGGCCATGGCAAAGCTCATGAACAGGACCCAGCCGGTGTTGATGCCTGCCAGCTCCGCCGCCATGCGATTGATGGAGGTGGCCAGCATCGCCTTGCCCGTGAGGGTGTGGTTGAAGAAATGCCACAGGGCGGCCACCACGGCGCCGGTCACCCCCAGCACCCACAGGCTCTGCGGCAGCAGGGTAGCGCCCAGCAGCGTCAGCGGCGACTCGCCGGAAAACGCCGGCAGGCTGTGCGTGCCCTTGCCAAGCCAGATTTGGACCAGGCCGCGGATCACCAGCGATGCGCCGATGGTGATGATGATCAGCGACACCGGTTCGGCGTTCTTGACCGGCTCGATGGCCAGCTTCTCCAGCGCCACGCCGACCAGCGCCGGAAGGGCGATGGCGAGCAGGGCCACCACGGGTATGGGCAGGCCCATCTGCGCGAAGACCACGGCCAGCATGCCGCCGAGCATGATGAATTCGCCCTGGGCGAAATTGATGACGTTGCTGGCGTTGTAGATCAGGGTGAAGCCCAGCGCCGTCAGCGCGTAGGTGGCGCCTACGGTGATGCCCGAGAAGAGGAACTGGAGGAATTCGGCAAGCATCAGCGCTTCCTCCTGGGGATGGGGTGTGCGTGGGGTTCCAGTGGCATGGCGGCGCTCCTTGTGAATTTGCGTTTTTAATTGATACAAATCAAGTTGTTTATTATTTATTTATGTATCTATTTTTCGGAATAGGGTTAGCACCAATGAAGCATGATGGCAGATGCCTGTGTGCTTGCTTTTCTTGGTTCATACGTGCTTGCTGTCCTCTTGATTGCGCGGGAAAGGACTGGCGTGGGCGGATGAAGGCAGGGCGTGGAACGCCATGCTTGTTTGCCTTTTATTGATACTTTAATTTTGTGTTTATTGTTTTATATGTGTCTTTATGAGCGCTGGCGATGCCTCGCCAGCGATTTGGCAGGGCTGGTCATCGGTACCATCTTGGAAATGAATGCATCGCACACCGCATATGAACGTACCTACTGAGCCCGATGCCATCGAGGCCCTGCTGGAGCACTTTCGCCAGAAAAGCCGAGTCCAGGCGCGCTCGCTCATCACTTCCGTGTTTGGCGATGCCATACTGCCGCGCGGCGGGCGGGTCTGGCTGGGCAGCCTGATCCAGTTGCTGCAGCCGCTGGACATCAACGAGCGGCTGGTGCGCACCACGGTGTTTCGGCTGGTCAAGGACGAGTGGCTGCAGGCCGAGGCGCTGGGGCGGCGCACGGACTACATGCTCACCCCCGCGGGGCGCCGCCGGTTCGAGAAGGCCTCCCGGCAGATCTATGCCATCGATAGCCCGGGGTGGGATCGCCGCTGGCGCCTGATCATGGTGATGGGCGACCTGGATGCCCGCCAGCGCGAGCGCTTGCGCCGGGCCCTGTCTTGGCAGGGGTTCGGCGAGACCGGCACGGGCTGCTTCATCCATCCCAGCGCCGAGCTGGATGCGGCACTGGATGCGGTGGCCGCCGAAGGCCTGGCGGACCTGCTGCCCCAGCTCATGCCCATGGTGGCGATCAATCCCAGGCTGAATCCCGCCGCCGAGGATGCCAGCCTGATCCGCCAAGCCTGGGATCTGGATGAGCTGGCGGTTGCCTATGACGGCTTCGTGGCGCGCTACCAGCCGGTGCTGGATGCGCTCAGGCAGGCTCCGGGCGGCGAGGTGGACGAGGAGCAGGCGTGCCTGACGCGCATTCTGCTGATCCATGATTTTCGCCGCCATCTGCTGCGCGACCCCCAGCTGCCCGAAGTGCTGCTGCCCGCGGGCTGGCCCGGCCACCAGGCGCGGCTGCTGTGCAAGGAGATATACCGGCGTCTGCTGGAGCCGTCGGAGCGGCACCTGGACAAGTGCCTGCAGCTGGCGGGGGGGGAGATGCCGCGCGCTGCGGATTGGCTGTCCGGCCGCTTCCAGATCCCGGACGATGCCCTGGCGGTTCCGGGCTGACGGGCTTTCGCGCTTGGTGGCCAGGGTCGAACGGCGGGGGGGCTATTGAAACCCCGAATGTCCGACGCCAATTCTCTACAATTGCCGGTCAACGACCTCGCCCGCCGCGCGGCGGGCCCACGAAGAATACATACCTCCTATGGTCCCGAATCTGATTACCGCCCTCACGGGGCCCATCGACGAACTGGAGCAGCGCATGCTGGACTCCATGCCCGCGATCGAGCGCTGGTTCCGCCTGGAATGGATGGAGCACACGCCGCCGCTGTATTCGTCGGTGGACATCCGCAACGCCGGCTTCAAGGTGGCGCCGGTGGACACCAACCTGTTCCCCGGCGGCTGGCAGCATCTCACGCCCGAGATGGTGCCGCTGGCGGTGCAGGCGGCGATGGCGGCGATCGAGAAAATCTGCCCCGAGGCCCGCAACCTGCTCATCATCCCCGAGAACCAGACGCCGAGCCCGCAGTACCTGGCCAATTTGCTGCAGCTGCGGCATATCTTCGGCATGGCGGGGCTGAATGTGCGCATCGGCTCCATCGATCCCGAAATCAAGGATGCGGTCAAGCTCAAGGTGGGCAGGCAGGAGCTGGTGCTCGAGCCCGCGCTGCGCCAGGGCCGGCGCGTGGGGCTGCGGCACTTCGACCCTTGTACCATCCTGCTGAACAACGACCTGTCCGCGGGCGCGCCGGGCATCCTCGAAGAGGTGTACGAACAGTTCGTGCTGCCGCCGCTGCATGCGGGCTGGAGCGTGCGCCGCAAGAGCCGCCATTTCCAGAGCTATGAAGAGGTGGTCAAGCGCTTTGGCAAGCTGATGGGCATCGACCCCTGGCTGCTCAATCCCATGTTCAGCCGCCTGGGCAACGTCAATTTCCTGGACGACGCCGACCCTGGCATGCAGGAGCTGGGCGAGGGCGTCGATACGCTGCTGGCCAAGGTGCGGCGCAAGTACAAGGAATACGGCATCAACGAGAAACCGTTCGTGGTGGTCAAGGCGGACAACGGCACCAACGGCCTGGGCGTGATGACGGTGCACGACGCGAAGGAGCTGCAGTCGGTGGGCGCCAAGGTACGCAGCCAGATGGCCACCGGCAAGGGCGGCGCGCCGGTGCACGACGTGATCATCCAGGAGGGCGTGCAGACCATCGAGCGCATGCAGAACGAGGCCGCCGAGCCGGTGGTCTACATGATCGACCGCTATGTGGTGGGCGGCTACTACCGCGCCCACTCCGACAAGGGCCGCGAGGAGAACCTCAACGTGCCGGGCGCCCACTTCATTCCGCTGGCCTTCGAGCAAGGCATCTCGCCGGGCGACTCGGTGGGCGCCAGCGCGCCCAACCGCTTCTATATGTATGGCGTGGTGGCGCGCCTGGCCATGCTGGCCGCCAGCTATGAGCTGGAAGCGACCGACCCCGAGGCCGAGATCTACGACTGATTTCGCGGCCAGGTTGGAATGGGTGCTATATAAATTATAGCTATTGGCGCTTATTCCATGGGCGCTAAAGGCGAATTTCGCACAAAAATTCCCGGCCTGCTGTCAAGTGGTACTGTCCCGCATTCAAAATCCGCCGGATGGCGCACAATCGACATCCAATAAAAAGGCCATGCCAACGCATGGCGGCAAAGGCTTGACGTGCAAAGCAGCTCAAAATCTTCGCTCGGCGCCCTGACGCTGGGCGCAGTCGGCGTGGTGTATGGCGATATCGGCACCAGCGTGCTCTATTCGGTGA
This sequence comes from Comamonas sp. FG99, assembly GCF_057808605.1. Taxonomy (NCBI): domain Bacteria; kingdom Pseudomonadati; phylum Pseudomonadota; class Betaproteobacteria; order Burkholderiales; family Comamonadaceae; genus Comamonas; species Comamonas sp. FG99. Next base: position 4,130 of record NZ_JBMDII010000022.1, on the reverse strand, counting down.
AAGAGGTTTTCGGCTCGGGGCATGTCCCGTTCACCCACGCCAATGTCTATGGGGTGCTGTCCATCCTGTTCTGGACGCTGACGCTGATCGTGTCGCTCAAGTACGTGGTGCTGGTGCTCAGGGCCGACAACAACGGCGAGGGTGGCCTGATCGCGATGCTGGCGCTGGCCTCGCAGGCGGTGAAGGACCAGCCCCGGCTGCGCGCCGCGCTGATGATGGTGGGCATCTTCGGCACCTGCCTGTTCTATGGCGACGGCGTCATCACGCCGGCCATCTCGGTGCTGTCGGCCGTCGAGGGCCTGGAGGTGGTGTCGCCGCGCTTCAAGGGGGCGGTGATACCGCTGACGCTGGTGGTGCTGATCGGGCTCTTCCTCATCCAGAAGCGCGGCACGGCCGATGTGGGGCGCTTCTTCGGCCCCGTGATGGTGCTGTGGTTCGTCAGCATCGCCCTGCTGGGGTTGTGGAACCTGGTCGGGCACCCGACCATCCTGTGGGCGCTGAGCCCGCACCACGCGCTGCGCTTCATCATGCACAACCCGGGCATCAGCTTCATCATCCTCGGCGCGGTGGTGCTGTGCGTCACCGGTGCCGAGGCGCTGTATGCCGACATGGGGCATTTCGGGCGCAAGCCCATCCGCATCGCCTGGTTCTCCATCGCCATGCCGGCGCTGACGCTGAACTACTTCGGCCAGGGCGCGCTGCTGCTGGAGAATCCCGAGGCGGTCAAGAACCCCTTCTTCATGCTCGGCCCCGACTGGGCCACGCTGCCGGTGGTGCTGCTGGCGACCATGGCCACGGTGATCGCGTCGCAGGCCCTGATCACCGGCGCCTTCAGCGTGAGCAAGCAGGTGATCCAGCTGGGCTATCTGCCGCGCCTGAGCATCGAGCACACCAGCGTGCGCGACACGGGGCAGATCTACATCCCCTTCATCAACTGGGGGCTGTGCGTGGCCATCGCGCTGGCGGTGCTGCTGTTCAAGTCCAGCAGCAACCTGGCGGCGGCCTACGGCATTGCGGTCACGCTCGATATGACGATCACCACCGTGCTCACCTTCTTCGTGCTGCACAAGGGCTGGAAATACCCGCTGTGGCTGGCGCTGGCGCCCACCGCGTTCTTCTTCGTGATCGACATCACCTTCTTCAGCTCCAACCTGCTCAAGCTGTTCGACGGCGGCTGGTTCCCGCTGGCGATCGGCCTGTTCATGTTCACGCTCATGACCACTTGGAAGCGCGGCCGCGACCTGGTGCATGAAAAACTGCATGCCGACGGCATCGAGCTCAAGGGCTTTTTGCAGATGGTGCTGCAGCAGCCGCTGACCCGGGTGCCCGGCACCGCGGTGTTCCTGACCGCTGACCCCAACGTGGTGCCCACGGCCCTGCTGCACAACCTCAAGCACAACAAGGTGCTGCACGAGCAGAACATCTTCCTCACCATCGTCAACCACGAAGTGCCGTGGATCGGCCTGGACAAGCGGGTGCAGATGCAGGCGCTGGGCAGCAACTGCTGGAGCGCGCAGATCAACTACGGCTTCAAGAACGACCCCGATGTGCCCGCCGCGCTGCAGGTGCTGCGCGGGCGCGGCTGCGAGATGGAAAGCATGGCGACCAGCTACTTCCTGTCGCGCGACGTGTTCATCCCCTCGGAAAAGAACGTGGGCATGGCATCCTGGCGCCAGAAGCTGTTTGCGCAGATGCACCACAACGCGGCCGGCGTGGGCGACTTTCTGCTGCTGCCCAGCAACAGCCTGGTGGAGCTGGGATCCAAGGTCGAGGTCTAGCGCGTGGCTGCAGGCCAGGCCGATTGCTGGTAGGCTGCGGGGCTTTTGAGCCTCGCAAGCAGCATTCACCATGCAGTTCTTCCGTGACTGGAGCCCGTCGGCCTTCGTGGCCGGTTTCGTGGCCGTGCTGGTCGGCCTGACCAGCTCCATCGCCATCGTCTTCCAGGCGGCGCAGGCCTTCGGCGCCACCCCGCAGCAGGTCTCGTCCTGGGTCTGGGCGCTGGGCATAGGCATGGGGCTGTGCTCGTGGCTGCCGTCCATCCGCTGGCGCAAGCCGGTCATGGTGGCATGGTCCACGCCCGGCGCGGCCGTGCTCGCCACAGCCGGCGCGGCGGGCGGCTTTTCCATGCCCGAGGCGGTGGGCGCCTTCATCCTGAGCGCCGCGCTCATCACGCTGGCGGGCGCCTCCGGCTGGTTCGAGCGGCTGATGGACCGCATCCCGCTGGCGATCGCCTCGGCCCTGCTGGCCGGCGTGCTCACGCGCTTCGGCCTGGATGCCTTCGCCGCCGCCACCGGCAACCTCTGGCTGGTGGCCGCCATGCTGCTGGGCTACCTGGTAGCGCGCCGCTGGTGGACGCGCTATGCGGTCATGGCCACCCTGCTGATCGGCATCGCCGTCGCCTATGCGCAGGGGCGCATCACCTGGTCGGCGGTGCATGGCGCCTGGACCTGGCCGGTCTTCACCATGCCCAGCTTCAGCTTCTCGGCCGCGGTCAGCCTGGCGCTGCCGCTGTTCGTCGTCACCATGGCCTCGCAGAACCTGCCGGGTGTCGCGGTCATCCGCGCCTCGGGCTACGACCTGCCCATCTCCAAGCTCATCACCATGACCGGTGTCGCCACCTTGCTGCTGGCGCCCTTTGGCGGCTATGCGCTCAACCTCAGCGCGATCACCGCGGCCATCTGCATGGGCGAAGAGGCGCACCCCGACCGCAAGCGCCGCTACACGGCCGCGGTGAGCTGCGGTGTGATCTATGTGGTGCTGGGCTGCTTTGGCGCAGTCATCGCCGGGCTGCTGATGGCCTTCCCGCGCGAGCTGGTGGTGGCGATCGCCGGCATCGCCCTGCTGGGCACCATCGCCAACGGCCTGCTGGTGGCGCTGCGCGACGAGCAGTACCGCGAGGCCGCGCTCATCACCTTCCTCGTCACGCTCAGCGGCGTATCGATAGCCGGAGTCGGTTCGGCATTTTGGGGCGTGGTGGCCGGCAGCATTGCGCTTTTTGTGCAACATTACGGGCAACTGCGCAAATAGCGCCATCGACCTTGGATTGGATTCCCATGCACATTCTGTTCGTCGCCGACCCCCTGGAAGTCTTCAAAACCTACAAGGACAGCACCTTCGCCATGATGCGCAGCGCGCAGGCGCACGGCCACAGCATCAGCGCCTGCGAACCCCAGGACATGCAGTGGATGAGCGGCGGCCAGGTCAGCGCGCGCGTGCGCGACATCGTGCTGACCGGTGGTGAAGACCCCTGGTTCAGCGTCAGCCAGGAGCGGCGCGCGGCCATCGCCTCATTCGACGCGGTCATCATGCGCAAGGATCCGCCGTTCGACAGCGAATACTTCTACGCCACCCACTTGCTGGAGCAGGCCGAGCGCGAAGGCGCCAGGGTCTTCAACCAGCCGGCGGCGCTGCGCGACCATCCGGAAAAGCTGGCGGTCATGGAGTTCGCCCAGTTCGCTCCGCCCACGTTGGTCACGCGCCGCGCGCAGGACATCCGCGATTTCCACGCCCAGCACCAGGACATCATCCTCAAGCCGCTCGACGGCATGGGCGGCATGGGCATCTTCCGTGTCGGCGCCGACGGCATGAACCTCGGCAGCATCATCGAAACCCTGAACCAGGGCGGGGCGCAAAGCGTCATGGTGCAGAAATACCTGCCCGAGATCGTGGCCGGCGACAAGCGCGTGCTGATCATCGGCGGCGAACCGGTGCCCTACTGCCTGGCGCGCATCCCGCAGGGCAGCGAGATCCGCGGCAACCTGGCGGCCGGCGGCAAGGGCGTGGCCCAGCCGCTCGCCCAGGAAGACCAGGAGATCGCCCGCTATATAGGAGAGCGGCTCGCGCCGCGCGGCCTGCTGCTGATCGGGCTCGATGTCATCGGCCACAGCATCACCGAGATCAACGTCACCAGCCCCACCTGCTTCCAGGAAATCGAGCAGCAGACCGGCTTCAAGGTGGCCGACATGTTCGTCGCCGCGCTGGAAAAAGCAATGCGCCAAGGCTAAGTGCTTGATTTGTCATAATTCGGACAAATAAGCTGGTTCAAATTGGAGATTTTTCTCGGGATTGATGGGAAGGGTGGGAAAACCCCTGTATACTTCAGTCCATCGACAGCGCGGTGCTCCTGAGCT
>NZ_JBMDII010000021.1:0-98339 GCF_057808605.1 Comamonas sp. FG99 | reverse complement strand
CATCGCAGCTTGCCCCAGCGCCTTCAGGCGCTGGGGTCACGGATAGCCGGGGCGCGTTTCTTTGGGTACTTTCTTGCTGCGCGGCAAGAAAGTACCTCGCCCGCCGGGGCGAGTCCCGGCCTCTGGCCTCAAAACATGGCCCTGCGCTTGCCCGCTACGCGGGGGCTCCCGAGGAGCTCATGCCGTTTACTGGCCTAAGTGAACGGCATTACCCCGAGGGGGCTCTTTTTGCCTTGGGGCGGCCCGGCGATAAAAAAACCCGCATTCCTGCGAGTTCATGCTTAAGTGCTCTCCATAATTTCGCAGTAAACGTACCGATTCGTAAAATCGGCAGGTTTTCGCAGGCGCCAGCGCAGCCCACCGGTTGCCCAACGCCCCATCAAAGCCATTCATTGGAGACACCATGCAGGCTCTTCTTGCCCTATCCAGGGCCATCGACAGGCTCAATGCCTTCGTCGGCAAATACGCCATCTGGCTGATCTTTGCCTCCACCTTCATCAGCGCCGCCAACGCCATAGTGCGCAAGGCCTTCGACACCAGCTCGAACGCCTTCCTCGAAGTGCAGTGGTACCTGTTCGCCTGGTCGTTCCTGATCGCCGCGGGCTTCACGCTGCTGCACCGCGAGCATGTGCGCATCGACGTGGTCAACAGCCGCCTGTCCAAGAAGACCCAGGTGTGGATCGACATCCTCGGCTTCGCCTTCTTCCTCACCCCGCTGTGCATCGCCATCCTGGTGCTGGCCACGCCCGAGGTGATCCAGAAATACGTGTCCGGCGAAATGTCGGGCAACCCCGGCGGCCTGATCCGCTGGCCCGTGTGGTTCGCCATCCCGGTCGGCGTCACGCTGCTGATGCTGCAGGGCTGGTCGGAGCTGATCAAGCGCATCGCCTACCTGGCAGGCAAGGGGCCCGACCCCATGGGCAAGCTCGGCGAAAAGACCGCCGAGGAAGAGCTGGCCGAGGCCCTGCGCGCCGAAGCGCAGAAGAAGCAGGCCGAAGCCGCTCAGGCCGCGCCCGCCGCCCCCCGATAAGCCCGGCCAGGAGCTCTACAAGATGGAATTCATTACCACCAACTTCGCCCCGATCATGTTCGCGGGGCTGATCGCGTTCCTGCTGCTCGGCTTTCCGGTGTCGTTCAGCCTCGGCGCCTGCGGCCTGATGTTCGGCTTCATCGGCATCGAGCTGGGCGTGTTCCCCGCGTCGGTGATGGCGTGGCTGCCCCAGCGCCTGATCGGCATCATGGCCAACGACACACTGCTGGCCGTGCCCTTCTTCACGCTGATGGGCCTGATACTGGAGCGCAGCGGCATGGCCGAGGACCTGCTCGACACCGTGGGCCAGGTGTTCGGCCCGGTGCGCGGCGGCCTGGCGCTGGCGGTGATCTTCGTCGGCGCGCTGCTGGCCGCGACCACCGGCGTGGTGGCCGCCTCGGTGATCTCCATGGGCCTGATCTCGCTGCCCATCATGCTGCGCTATGGCTACGACCGGCCGCTGGCCAGCGGCGTGATTGCCGCGTCCGGCACGCTGGCGCAGATCATCCCGCCGTCGCTGGTGCTGATCCTGATGGCCGACCAGCTCGGCAAGAGCGTGGGCGACATGTACAAGGGCGCCTTCATCCCCGGCTTCATGCTGATGGGCCTGTACGTGGTCTGGGTGGCGCTGCTGGCCGTCTTCAAGCCCAAGGCCGTGCCCGCGCTGCCGCCCGAGGCCCGCATCTACCGCGAAGCCAACGGCAGCGGCGGCTATCCCTCGCTGATCGTGGTGATGGCCCTGTCGACCGCCGTCTCCCTCTTCCTGGCCGAGCACCTGGCCAGCATCCACACCTGGTGGCAAGGCACGGAAGTCACCTCGGTGCCCACCGACGAGAAGATCGTCACCGCGATGTGCGGCGGCACCTTCCTGGCCTTTGTGCTGGCCGGCCTCAACCGCGTGTTCAAGCTCGGGCTGCTGTCGCGCCTGGCCGAGCGCGTGACCTTCGTGCTGATTCCGCCGCTGCTGCTGATCTTCCTGGTGCTGGGCACCATCTTCCTGGGCATCGCCACGCCCACCGAAGGCGGCGCCATGGGCGCGATGGCCGCGCTGGTGATCGGCTTCGCGCGCGGGCGGCTGAACATGCAACTGCTCAAGCAGGCGCTGGCCTCGACCACCCGGCTCGCCAGCTTCGTGATGTTCATCATGATCGGCGCCACCGTGTTCAGCATGGTCTTCCAGGCGGCCGACGGCCCGAAGTGGGTGGAGCACCTGCTGTCCAGCCTGCCGGGCGGCCAGGTGGGCTTCCTGATCGTGGTCAACATCATGATCTTCTTCCTGGCCTTCTTCCTGGACTACTTCGAGCTGTCGTTCATCGTGGTGCCGCTGCTCGGTCCGGTGGCCGAGAAGATGGGGATCGACCTGATCTGGTTCGGCGTGCTGCTGGCAGTGAACATGCAGACCTCGTTCATGCACCCGCCGTTCGGCTTCGCGCTGTTCTTCCTGCGCTCGGTGGCGCCCGACAAGGCCTACACCGACCGGGTGACGCACCAGCGCATCGAGCCGGTCACCACCATGCAGATCTACAGGGGCGCGATTCCCTTCGTGCTGATCCAGCTGGTGATGGTGGGCACGCTCATCGCCTTCCCGGGCATCGTGACCGGCAACCTCGACAAGAAGGTCGAAGTCAACATGGACGCGGTGGGCGCGCAGATGCTCAATAGCCTCGAAAACCAGGGCGGCTACGACACCCCGGCCGACCCGATGGCCAGCCCCGACGGCGCGGCGCCCGAGGCGCAGGACTCGTCCGCCACGCCGCAGCCCGAGGCCCCGGCCGATGGCGGCTACGGCTCGGACGACCCGGCCAAGGAACTGCAGCAGGCACAGCCAGCCGAGCCTGCCGCCAAGTAGGCCAGGCCAAGGCCTCGCCCCAGCCCCGGCTTGCCGGGGCTTTTTCCTTTTTTGACACCAGGTGCCGCCCGGCCCCGCTTGCGCGACAGCGGCGCGGCATACACAATGCACCGGGCCACCATGGAAAGGCAGGTACGCCGGCATGCATTTTCTTCTTGCCATCAAGCGCTCCGCGATCGCGTGTGCGGTGGCGCTGCTCCTTGGCTTTCTCGGCATGGGCGCCCTGGGCGCGCTGCTCTACTATGCCGCCTACCCCGTGCTGGCCCCCTTCTACCGCAGCCTGAACGACTGGCAGGGCGACTGGGTCTGGAGTGCGACCATCTGGGCCGGCATGCTGTGGTCGGCCAGCTTTCTTGCCGCCGGCTGGCTCGGGCTGCGGCTGCAGCGGCAAGGCACCCCGGCCGGATGGCGCCGCGCCGCCTACGCAGCCGTGCTGTGGCTGGGCGCGGTGCTGGCGTGGGCGCTTGTCCTGGCGGTCGCCCACGAGTAAAAAAGACACCCCACGCTCCCCACTGCGTTGGGTCGCTGCCCCTCCGAGAGGGGTGCTTTTTCATCTTGGGGCGGCCCGGCGATGAAAATGGCTCCCCACGCTCCCCACTGCGTTGGGTCGCTGCCCCTCCGGGAGGGGCGCTTTTTTATCTTGGGGCGGCCCGGCGATAAAAATGGCTCCCCACGCTCCCCACTGCGTTGGGTCGCTGCCCCTCCAGGAGGGGCGCTTTTTTATCTTGGGGCGGCCCGGCGATAAAAAAAACGCCTTCCAGCGGAAGGCGGCACAGAGAGCGGCGGCGGCAATGGCGGCCGCGGGCACGGCCTTATTCCAGCTTCAGGTTCTGCTTCTTCACCACGTCCTTATAGACCGCGAACTCGGCCTTGATCTGTTCGGCGAACTGCTCGGGCGTGTTGGCGATCACCAGCGAGCCGGTGTCTTCGATGCGCTTTTTCACCGCCGGGTCGGCCAGCACCTTCTTGACCGCGGCGTTGAGCTTGTCCACGATCTCCTTGGGCGTGCCCTTGGGGCCAAGCAAGCCGTAGAAGGCCAGGCGGTTCACCGGCTCCAGCCCCACCTCCTTGAAGGTGGGCACATTGGGCAGCACCGCCAGGCGCTGGGGTGCGGCCACCACGATCGGGATCAGGCGGCCGTCCTTGATGAAGGGCAGCGACGACGGCAGGTTGTCGAGGTTCATGCTCACCTGGCCGGACACCACGTCGTTGAGCGCCGGGCCCGCGCCGCGGTAGGGGATGTGCGTCATGTGGGTGCCGCTCAGGTTCTTGTACAGCTCCATCAGCATGTGCTGGATGCCGCCGGTGCCCGAGGATGCGTACGAGTACTTGCCGGGGTTCTTCTTCAGCTCGGCGACGAAGCTCTTGTAGTCATGCCCGGGGAACTTGGGATTGACCGCGATGACGTTGGGCGTGCCGGCGATGTTGATGATCGGCACGAAGTCCGTCTCGGGGTTGTACGGGAACTTGGGCGTGATGGCCGGGTTGGTGGCCATGGTGGAGACGGTGGCGATGCTCAGCGTGTAGCCGTCGGGCGCGGCGCGCATGGCCTCGACCGCGCCGATCGTGCCGCCGGCGCCGCCCTTGTTGTCGACCACCACCGCCTGGCCCAGCTCGCGCCCCAGCGGGTCGGCGACCACGCGGGCGATGATGTCGGTGGTGCCGCCTGCAGCAAAGGGAACGATCAGGCGGATCGGCTTGCTCGGGTAGCTGGCATCGGCCAGCGCCGGGGCGCTGGCACAGGCCGCGGCTGCGGCGATCAGGGCCAGGCCCACCAGGTTTCTGCGTTGCATAAAGGATCTCCTTATTGTGAAAAGCGGCCATGGTCTCGCGCTGGGTAAGCGCAGAGCCACATGGCCGCGAAACGCGGATGCGAGTTGCGTTTATACCGGAGAAACGCACATGGCTTTTGCGGGCAAGCCCTAGATTTATTGATCCAGCGTAATGCCCTGCTTGTCCACCACCGCCTTGTAGGCGACGTATTCATCCTTCATCTGCTGCGCGAACTGCTCGGGCGTGTTGCCGAAGATCACCGAGCCGGTGTCTTCGATGCGCTTGCGCACCGCGGGGTCCTCCAGCGCCTTGCGCACCGCCGCGTTGACTTTGTCAACAATCTCCTTGGGCAGGCCGCGCGGCCCGACCAGGCCGTAGTAGGCCGAGCGGTTGGCCACGGCCACGCCCACCTCCTTGAAGGTGGGCACATCGCCCAGCCCGGCCACGCGCTGCGGCGCGGCGACGACGATGGCGTTGAGGCGCTTTTCCTTGATGAACGGCAGCGCCGAGGGCAGGTTGTCGAAGATCATGTTCACCTGCCCGGCCACGGTGTCGTTGAGCGCCGGGCCCGCGCCGCGGTACGGCACATGCTGCACGTCCACATGCTCCTCGCTCTTGACCATCTCCATCAGCAGGTGGCCGATGCTGCCGGTGCCCGGCGAGGCGTACGAGTACTTGCCGGGGTGCTTCTTCAGCTCGGCGATGAAGCCCTGGTAGTCCTTGGCCGGAAAGCTGGGATGCACCGCGATCACGTTCGGCGTGGCCGCGATGTTGATGATGGGCGTGAAGTCGCGCTGCACGTTGTACGGCATCTTGGGGTTGACCGCCGGGTTGGTGGCGGTGGTGGAGACGGTGGCCATGCCCAGCACATAGCCATCGGGCTGGGCGCGGGCCGTCTCGGCCGCGCCCACGGTGCCGCCGCCGCCGGAGCGGTTTTCCACCACCACCGGCTGCCCCAGCGCCTTGGCCAGCGGCTCGGAGATGACGCGGGCGATGATGTCGGTGGTGCCGCCCGCGGCAAAGGGCACGAGCAGGCGGATCGGCTTGCTCGGGTAGGCGGCCTGCGCCATGGCGGCGCTGCTGGCCAAGGCCAGCGCCAGGGCCATGCAGTGGCGGCGATCGATCATGGGGGAGCTCCTGTGGTTGGGGTTCGAACGCGCAATGCTAGGGCGTGTCATCAATCAAATCCCCCCGGCGAAAGCCGTGCGGGCGGTGCAGTGCAAGGCGCCCTGAGCGCGGTGTAGCCAGCTACATGAGCGAGGGGCAACGCCGCAATGCGCCGCCCGCACGGCTTTCCCTTCGGGCTGCTCGGCCATGCGGCGTCTGCTTTGTCGCACGGCTGGCCCATAGATGGCTATGGGCTGCGCCGCGCTTCGCGCATCCATCCGCATGGCCGAGCCAGCGCCGGGGGAATTTGATTGATGACACGCCCTAAAAGTAATCGCTTCCTCGCACCGCTTCTGGGGGACAGTGTTTTCCCGAAGCCGGGCATGCCTTCGGCTATGCTCGCGCGGTGAACTACGCCCAGCTCCTGTTCCCCGATTTCGCGCTGATCCTGATCGGCCACCTCATCTGCCGCTTCACCGCGCTCAACCGCAGCATCTGGCAGCCGGTGGAGGGGCTGGTCTACTACTTTCTGTTTCCCACGCTGCTGTTCTATTCGATCATCCGCTCGCCCATCGACTGGCAGGGCACCTCGAACCTGATGGCGGCCGGCGTGCTCGGCGGCGTGTGCGCCATAGCGCTGGCCTTCAGCCTGCCGCACCTGCCCTGGCTGGGCCGGCGGCTGAACGCGCAGGATGCCGCCGCCAGCGCCCAGGTGTCGTTCCGCTTCAACTCCTTCATCGGGCTGGCGCTGGCCGACCGGCTGGCCGGCGCCCAGGGCCTGCAGCTGATCTCGGTGCTGATCGGCGTGTGCGTGCCCATGTTCAACATCGCCGCGGTCTACCCGATGGCCCGCGGCTCGCAGGCCGGCTTCGTGCGCGAGCTGGCGCGCAATCCGCTGATCGTGGCCACCATCGCGGCACTGGCCTGCAATCTGCTGGGCATCCGGCTGCCGGCCTTGGTGGAGCCCACCGTGGCCCGCATCGGACAGGCATCGATCGCGCTGGGCCTGATGTCGGCCGGCGCGGGCATGCAGCTGGGGCTGCTCGCGCGGGGCAAGTGGCTGAGCGTGTCGGTGCTGTCCATCCGCCACCTGGTCTCGCCGCTGCTGGCCCTGCTGCTGGCGCACCTGCTGCGCCTGTCGCAGCTGCAGGCCACCATCTTGCTGACCTTCTCGGCCCTGCCCACCGCCTCGACCTGCTATGTGCTGGCCGCGCGCATGGGCTTCAACGGCCCCTTCGTGGCCGGGCTGGTGACGCTGTCCACGCTCGCCGGCATTGCCAGCCTGCCGTTTGCGCTGACGCTGCTGCAGTGGTGGCCGGCCTGAAGGAGCGTTGAGCGTTATGGGTTGAGCGTATTGCGTCAAGGCCCAATGCAGCGCGTGCTCGCCAAACGCTCAACGCTCCTTCAGCCCCCAGGCCACGTGCTCGCGCACCAGCGCGCTGGCATCCTGCGCGCGGCTTTGCAACGCATCGCGATAGCGCGCATCGCCCGTCTCGCGCCAGGCATTGCCCAGCGCCACCGCGATGTTGCGCAGCCAGCGCTCGTGGCCGATGCGGCGGATCGGGCTGCCCTCGGTGCTGCGCAGGAAGGTGGCTTCGTCCCAGGCGAACAGCACGGGCAGCTGCGCATTAAGCAAGGCGCCGCGCGCATCGAAGTCGGGCAAGGCGCTGCGCCCGGCGAACTTGTTCCAGGGGCAGGCCAGCTGGCAGTCGTCGCAGCCGTAGATGCGGTTGCCCATCGCGGCGCGGAATTCCTCGGGGATCGCGCCGTGCAGCTCGATCGTCAGGTACGAGATGCAGCGCCGCGCATCCACCTCGCCCGGCGCCACGATGGCCTCGGTGGGGCAGGCCCGCAGGCAGGCGGTGCAGGCGCCGCAGTGATTGCTCACCGCCGCGGTAGCCGGCAGGGCCATGTCCACGAAGATCTCGCCCAGAAAGAACATCGAGCCCGCATCGCGGCTGAGCAGCAGCGTGTGCTTGCCGCGCCAGCCCAGGCCGCTTTGGCTGGCGAGCTGCACCTCCAGCACCGGCGCCGAGTCGGTGAACACCCGGTGCTGCAGCGGCCCCACCGCTTCGGCGATGCGCTCGGCCAGCTTTTGCAGCCGGCTGCGCAGCACCTTGTGGTAGTCGCGCCCCCGGGCATAGACCGAGACCACCGCCTCGCCGGGGCGCGCATGGCGCTGCCACTCGATATCCTGCCAGCCCCCGGGCGTGCCGGCGGGCAGGTAGTCCATGCGCGCGGTGATCACGCTCACCGTGCCCGGCACCAGCTCGGCCGGGCGCGCCCGCTTGGCGCCATGCGACTGCATGTAGTGCATCTCGCCGTGGAAACCTTTTTCCAGCCAGCGCATCAGACCGGGCTCGGCTGCGGACAGGTCCACGCCGGACACGCCGATTTGAGAGAATCCCAACTCGCGCGCCCAGCCCTGGATTTGCAACAACAATCGATCGCCCTGCGTCATCGCCCTGCATTGTAGAAACTGCCGTGAGCCCCCTGCCCCAACCCATGCCCGCTTCTTCGCCCCTTGCCACCCACCGCTGCACCTGGCTCGGCGAGGAAGACACCCAGGCCTTCGCCCAGGCGCTGGCGGCGCAGCCCGCGCTTGCCAATGCCTTCATCACGCTGCACGGCGAGCTGGGCGCGGGCAAGACCACCTTCGTGCGCCACCTGCTGCGGGCGCTGGGCGTGCAGGGCCGCATCAAAAGCCCCACCTACGCCGTGGTCGAGCCGCACGAGACGCCGCAGCTGGCGATCTGGCATTTCGACTTCTACCGCTTCGACGATCCGCGCGAATGGGAGGATGCGGGCTTTCGCGATATCTTCGCCAGCCCCGGCCTCAAGCTGGCCGAATGGCCCGAGAAGGCCGCGGCGGTAATGCCGGTGGCGGATCTAGCTATTAGAATTGAAGTAAACTTCAGCGCACAACGTCTGGTCTGCGTGCAAGCATTCACCCCTGCTGGCACTTCCATCATTCAAGGGCTATCAGCGTGAGCGACATTCCCGCACCATTGCATAAGCGATCCACCTCCGACCCGGCCGCGCCGCCCGAGAGCCGCTGGTCGCGCCGCGACCTGCTGCGCGGCGGCAGCCTGGTGCTGCTGCTGGGCACGCAGCACCTGGCCTATGGCGCGAGCATCGTGGCGGTGCGCGTATGGCCGGCCAAGGATTATTCGCGCGTCACCATCGAGTCCGACGTGCCGCTCAAGACCGAGCAGCGCTTCGTCGCCACGCCGCCGCGCCTGGCCGTCGACATCGAGGGGATCGACCTGAATCCGGCGCTGCGCGAGCTGGTCGGCAAGGTGCGGGCGGACGATCCCAACATCGCCGGCATCCGCGTGGGCCAGAATGCGCCCAAGGTGGTGCGCCTGGTGATCGACCTGAAGCAGGACGCCTCGCCCCAGGTCTTCACCCTCAAGCCGATCGCCCCCTACCAGCACCGGCTGGTGCTCGACCTGTACCCGGCCCGGCCGGTCGATCCGCTGGAGTCGCTAATCTCCGAGCGCCTGCACGAGGGCGCGGGCGGCCACGGCCAGGCCATGGCCGCCGCGCCGCCGCCCGGCACCGCGCCCGCACCGGCCGCCGGCGGCGTGGCCGGCACCCTGATCGACATTCCGCCGCCGGCCGTGGCCGGCATCGCCCCGAGCCCGCAGGACCCGCTGGGCGAGCTGATCGCCAAGCAGGGCAGCCGCCCTGGCGTCCCGCTGCCGCCCATTCCGGCTATCCCGGCTATCCCGGCCGCGCCGCCGCCCACCGTCGTGGCGGTGGCCCCGCCGCCGCCCCGGCCCTTGCCGCCACCGCCGCCGCCCGCCGCGCCGCCGAGCAGCGTGCGCCGGCCCATCCAGCGCACCGACCGGCTGATCATCGTGGCGCTCGACCCCGGCCATGGCGGCGAAGACCCGGGCGCCTCCGGCCCCAGCGGCACGCATGAGAAGGACGTGGTGCTGAAGATCGCCCACCTGCTGCGCGAGCGCATCAACAACTCGTCGGTGGGCGGCAACCCGATGCGCGCCTTCATGACGCGCGACGCCGATTTCTTCGTACCGCTCAAGACCCGGGTGGACAAGGCGCGCCGCGTGCAAGCCGACCTGTTCGTCAGCATCCATGCCGATGCGTTCACCAACCCTTCGGCCAATGGCGCCAGCGTGTTCGCGCTCAGCGAGCGCGGCGCCACCAGCTCGGCGGCGCGCTGGCTGGCCAACAAGGAAAACGAGTCCGACCTGGTGGGCGGGCTGAACATCGCCGACCTGCGCGACCAGGACCGGCATGTGCAGCGCGCGCTGCTCGACATGAGCACCACCGCGCAGATCAACGACAGCCTCAAGCTCGGCACCAAGCTGCTCGGCGAGCTGGGCGGGCTCACCCGCCTGCACAAGCCGCGCGTGGAGCAGGCGGGCTTTGCGGTGCTCAAGGCGCCGGACATTCCCAGCGTGCTGATCGAGACCGCCTTCATCAGCAACCCGGCCGAAGAGGCCAAGCTGCGCTCATCCGCCTACCAGCAGCAGGTGGCCGACGCCATCATGCGCGGCATCCTGGGCTATTTCGCCAAGAACCCGCCGATGGCGCGCAGCCGCAGCATATAGCGCAAACAGCAAAAACAAGAGCTGCCAGCGCTTGATACACCAGGGTTTCCAATAGATAAATATCTGAAAACCAAGGCAGGCAAGCGCCAGCAGCTCTTGTTTTGAAAGCGTTGTGCCTGCGGTGCACAACGCTTGCCGTTCAACGCCCTTTATTGCGCCAGGCGCTGCCAGGTGTCGATCACGCTGTCGGGGTTGAGCGAGATCGAGGAGATGCCCTGCTCGGCCAGCCACAGCGCGAAGTCGGGATGGTCCGACGGGCCCTGGCCGCAGATGCCCACGTACTTGCCCTGGCTGAGGCAGGCCTCTATGGCGCGCGACAGCATCTTCTTGACGGCCGGATCGCGCTCGTCGAAATCGGCCGCCAGCAGCTCCAGGCCCGAGTCGCGGTCCAGGCCCAGCGTGAGCTGGGTCAGGTCGTTGGAGCCCACTGAGAAGCCGTCGAAGTATTCGAGGAACTCATCGGCCAGGATGGCGTTGGACGGCACCTCGCACATCATGATCAGCTGCAGCCCGTCCTCGCCGCGCTTGAGGCCGTTGGCCGCCAGCAGCTCGGTCACGCGCTTGGCCTGGCCCAGCGTGCGCACGAACGGGATCATGATCTTGACGTTGGCCAGACCCATCTCGCCACGCACGCGCTTGAGCGCCTCGCACTCCATCTTGAAGGCCTCGCCGAAATCGGCCGAGATGTAGCGCGCCGCGCCGCGAAAGCCCAGCATCGGGTTCTCTTCCTCGGGCTCGTAGCGGCTGCCGCCAATGAGCTTGCGGTACTCGTTGGACTTGAAGTCCGACATGCGCACGATCACCGGCTTGGGATAGAAGGCCGCGGCGATGGTGGCCACGCCCTCGGCGATCTTGTCCACGTAGAAGGCGCGGGGCGAGGCATGGCCGCGCGCCACCGACTCCACCGCCTTCTTCAGGTCGGCGTCCACGGCCGGGTAGTCCAGGATGGCCTTGGGGTGCACGCCGATGTTGTTGTTGATGATGAACTCCAGCCGCGCCAGGCCCACCCCTTCGTTGGGCAGCTGGGCAAAGTCGAAGGCCAGCTGCGGGTTGCCCACGTTCATCATGATCTTGGTGGCGATCTCGGGCATGGCGCCGCGCTGCACCTCGGTGACCTCGGTCTCCAGCAGGCCGTCGTAGATGCGGCCGGTGTCGCCCTCGGCGCAGCTCACCGTCACCAGCGTGCCGTCCTTCAGGCGGCTGGTGGCGTCGCCGCAGCCCACCACGGCCGGGATGCCCAGCTCGCGCGCGATGATGGCCGCGTGGCAGGTGCGCCCGCCGCGGTTGGTGACGATGGCGCTGGCGCGCTTCATCACCGGCTCCCAGTTGGGGTCGGTCATGTCGGTCACCAGCACGTCGCCGGCCTGCACCTTGTCCATCTCGCTGATGCTGTGCACCAGGCGCACCGGGCCGGTGCCGATCTTCTGGCCGATCGCGCGGCCCTCGGCCAGCACCTGGCCCTCGCCCTTGAGCTTGTAGCGCTGCTCGGCCTGGCCCTTGGACTGGCTCTTCACCGTCTCGGGGCGCGCCTGCAGGATGTAGAGCTGGCCGTCGGTGCCGTCGCGGCCCCACTCGATGTCCATCGGGCGGCCATAGTGCTGCTCGATCACCAGCGCGTAGCGCGCCAGCTCCTGCACCTCGGCATCGCTCAGCGAATAGCGGTTGCGCAGCTCGGGGCTCACGTCGATGGTCTTGACCAGCTTGCCGCTGGCCTGCTTTTCCTCGGGCGTGGCGAACACCATCTGGATCAGCTTGGAGCCGAGGTTGCGGCGGATCAGCGCGCTCTTGCCGGCCTGCAGCATGGGCTTGTGCACATAGAACTCGTCGGGGTTCACCGCGCCCTGCACCACCGTCTCGCCCAGGCCGTAGCTGGAGGTGATGAACACCACCTGGTCAAAGCCCGATTCGGTATCGATGGTGAACATCACGCCGGCCGCGCCCAGGTCGGAGCGCACCATGCGCTGCACGCCGGCGGACAGCGCCACCACGTCGTGCGCAAAGCCCTTGTGCACGCGGTAGGAGATGGCGCGGTCGTTGTACAGCGAGGCGAACACCTCCTTCATCTTGTGCAGCACGTCCTCGATGCCGACCACGTTCAGAAAGGTCTCCTGCTGGCCCGCGAACGAGGCGTCGGGCAGGTCTTCGGCGGTGGCCGAGGAGCGCACCGCGAAGCTGGCCTGGGCATTGCCCGCCGAGAGCGTGGCAAAGGCCTCGCGCACCCCCTGCTCCAGATCGGCGGGGAAGGGCTGTGCCTCGATCCAGCCACGGATTTCGGCGCCGGCCACGGCCAGCGCGCGCACATCCTCGATATCCAGGGCAGCCAGGCGCTGGCTGATCCGGTCGGACAGGCCTTCGTGGGCCAGGAACTGGCGGAAAGCATGGGCGGTGGTCGCAAAGCCCGTGGGCACGCGCACGCCCTGCGGCAATTGCGAGATCATTTCGCCGAGCGAGGCGTTCTTGCCGCCCACGACCTCGACGTCGGTCATTCTCAGGTTCTCAAACGGTACGACCAGGGCGGCCTGGCTGTAGAGGTTGGACATATCAAAGCTCCGGAAGTTAAAAACTGGCCCGTGCGCCCATCCACCCAGTGGCGATGGCGCGCGCGCAGGCATTCCTCGGGCCTGGGCCCGGGGCTTTGTATTTCTGGTTGTAAGCCGGAATGCATGCTGGAAATTGGGAATAATGGGCGACATTGTAGGCGCGGCAATGCCCTATTGCTTGTTTCTCGGTTAACCCCCTCTTTTCCCATGCACCAGCGCACGATTTTCTTCATCTCCGACGGCACCGGCATCACCGCCGAAACCTTTGGCCGCGCCATCATGAAGCAGTTCGACCTCACCACCCGAGCGGTGCGCATGCCCTTCGTCGACACCGAGGACAAGGCCCACCAGGCCGTGCGCCAGATCAACCATGTGGCCGACATCGAGGGCAAGAAGCCCATCGTCTTCACCACACTGGTCAGCCCCGAAATCATGCAGGTGGTGCACGACCACTGCAAGGGCATGCTGCTGGACATGTTCGGCACCTTCGTGCAGCCGCTGGAGGAAGAGCTGGGCGAGAAATCGCTGCACCGCGTGGGGCGCTTCGCCGACATCAGCGAGAGCAAGGAATACTTCGACCGCATCGAGGCCATCAACTTCAGCCTGGCGCACGACGACGGCCAGACCAACCACGACCTGCAGGGCGCCGACGTGATCCTGGTGGGCGTGAGCCGCAGCGGCAAGACGCCCACCAGCCTCTACCTGGCCATGCAGTTCGGCCTGAAGGTGGCCAACTACCCGCTGATCCCCGAAGACTTCGAGCGCCAGCAGCTGCCGCCGGCGCTGGTGCCCTACCGCAAGAAGATCTTCGGCCTGACCATCCAGCCCGAGCGGCTGTCGCAGATCCGCAACGAGCGCCGGCCCGAGTCGCGCTACGCCAGCCTGCAGAACTGCCGCATGGAAGTCTCCGAGGCCGAGGCGATGATGCGGCGCGCCGGCATCCAGTGGCTGTCCACCACGCACAAGTCCATCGAGGAGATCGCCACCGTGATCCTGCAAAGCATCAAGCCCGAGGCCGCCAGCTATTGACGGCCAGCTATTGACAATGAAAACCACCATCCACACCTGCCTGATCGCCCTGCTGACCTGGGGCGCGGCCGCGGCCCACGCGGCCCAGCCCGGCGCCTTCGAGGTGACGGAGACCCGCACCGCGCTGGGCTCGTCGCAGCCCAAACCGCCGCGCACCAAGAACCGCTGCATCGGCCCGGCGCTGGTGGACAAGCAAGGCTTCCTCTACCCCGACCAGCTGCTGGCCGCGCATTTCAAGAGCTGCAAGATCACCCGCAGCAAGGCCAGCGGCAAGCAGGCGAAGGAGTGGACGGTGGCCTGCGGCCGCAGCCTCACCGCCGAGGCCTCGCAGCTCAACCGCGGCGCCGACTTCGACCTGACGGTCGATGCGCGGCTGTTCGGCTCCGTCAAGCAGACCCTGCGCTATCAGGCCCGGGCGCTGCGCCGCGCCTGCACCGAAGACGACTCGCCGCTGGAGTGAGGCACTGGCATTCATTCCATTTCGGACTGGCTCCATGAAAATCATGCGTTTGTCGCGATCAATGCGCGGCGCTAGCATGCGGGTTTGTCCACCCGCAGGAGCCTGCCCGAGATGAGCACCGCCGCCCCTATCCCCAGTATTCCCGCCTTTGCGCACAGCCTCGTGACCCGCGACGAGCGCGGCATCTACACGCTGCAGATCCACGATGCCAAGAGCCTGAACATATTGGCCACGCCCGTCACCCGCGGGCTGACCGAGGCCGCGCGCTGGATCGGCGCGCAACCCGATGCGCGCGCGGTGGTGATCCGCGGCGCGGGCGAGAAGGCTTTCGTGGGCGGCGCCAACATCCATGAAATGGCCCAGCTCGACCCGCAGGGCGGCCGTGAATTCATCACCCACCTGCGCCGCCTGTGCGAGGCGGTGGCCGACATCCCGGTGCCGACCATCGCCCGCATCTGCGGCTTCTGCCTGGGCGCGGGCATGGAGCTGGCCGCCGCCTGCGACATCCGCCTGGGCTCGAGCGACGCGGTGTTCGGCATGCCCGAGGTGCGCGTGGGCATCCCCTCGGTCATCCATGCGGTGCTGCTGCCCGCGCTGATCGGCCCAGGCGCGACCAACTGGCTGCTGCTGACCGGCGAGAACATCGACGCCGAACAGGCGCTGCGCTGGGGCTTCCTGCAGTTCGCATGCGCACCGGGCGAGCTGGACGCGCTGCTGCAGCGCACCCTCACCCCCATCGCCCACAGCGGCCCGCGCGCCGTGCGCGCGCAAAAGGCGCTGCTGCGCTACTGGAGCCAGGCCACCGAGGAAGCCGGCCTGGACCGCAGCGTAGCCGTGTTCGGCGAAGCCTTCACCACCGCGGAGCCGCGCGAATACATGGCGCCGTTCCTGGCCCGCCGGCAGGCGAAAAGCTAGCCGTACCAAGCGCCAGGGCAGCGCCCGGCCTCAGCCATCCCGCGCCTGCACCACCTGCAGCCAGCGCCGCAGCACCGGCGCCTCATGGCCGGCCGGCCACATCACGCTGGTCTCGCATACAGGCATGGCGGGCGCGCCGCGGGGCTGGCGCAGCTCCCGGTACACCACGCCGGCACGCTGCAGCCGGCACACGCTTTGCAGCACCCAGGCCAGGCCCAGCTCGGCCGACACCAGGTTGACGATGGTCTGCATCTGGATCGCCTCCTGCGCCACGTTCAGCGCCCGTCCGGCCGCCGCATAGCGGGCCTGCAGGCCGTCGTGCACCGCGGGCAGGATGGCGCGCGGAAACAGCACCAGCGGCTCGTCGCACACCTGCTCGAAGCGCAGGCTGCGCACCCGCGCCAGCGCATGCCGCTCGGGCAGCGCCAGCCACAGCGGCTCCCGGCCCAGGCCGTGGCGCGCCATGCCGGGCGGCGCGGGCTCATCCAGCGCATGCAGCACGATGCCGGCATCAATGCGCCCCTCGCGCAGCAGCTGCAGCTGCACATCGCTGGTGGCCTCGGTCAGCTCCAGACGCACGCCGGGGCTGGCAGCGCGAAAGGCCCGCACCCACTGCGGCAGCCCGCCAAAGCCCACGGTGGAGACAAAGGCCAGCCGCAGCCGCCCTACTTCGCCGCTGGCTGCGGCGCGGGCCTGCTCGGGCAGGGCCAGCGCCCGCGCGATCAGCTCCTGCGCCTGCGGCAGCAGCGCCGCGCCGGCAGCGGTGAGCTGCACGCTGCGCTTGTTGCGCTCGAACAGGCGCACGCCCAGCTGGCGCTCCAGGCCCGCGATGGCCTGGGTCAGCGGCGGCTGGGTGATGTGCAGGCGCTGCGCGGCACGGCCGAAATGCAGCTCCTCGGCCACCATGGCGAACTGGCGCCAGGCCCGGATGTCGATCAGGGGCAGACTCATATGCAAAACATATTAATCAAGAATTTGAAAGGTATTGGATCAAATTACCCGGGAGTCGCATACTAGGAGCGCTATTTTTTGACAACCCCACTAGACAACCATCCGAGACCCACGATGCCTGCCTACCGTTCCAAGACTTCCACCGCCGGCCGCAACATGGCCGGCGCCCGCTCGCTGTGGCGCGCCACCGGCATGAAGGACGACGACTTCTCCAAGCCCATCATCGCGGTGGTCAACTCGTTCACCCAGTTCGTGCCGGGCCATGTGCACCTGAAGGACCTGGGCCAGCTGGTCGCGCGCGAGATCGAGGCCGCGGGCGGCGTGGCCAAGGAGTTCAACACCATCGCGGTGGACGACGGCATCGCCATGGGCCACGACGGCATGCTGTACTCGCTGCCCAGCCGCGAGATCATCGCCGACAGCGTGGAGTACATGGTCAACGCGCACTGCGCCGACGCCATGGTCTGCATCAGCAACTGCGACAAGATCACGCCCGGCATGCTGATGGCCGCGATGCGCCTGAACATTCCGGTGGTGTTCGTCTCGGGCGGGCCGATGGAGGCCGGCAAGGTGCGCCTGGCGGTGCCCGGCCAGGGCGGCGAGAAGACCATCCAGATCAAGAAACTCGACCTGATCGACGCCATGGTGATGGCCGCCGACAGCAAGGTCAGCGATGCCGACGTGGCCGAGGTGGAGCGCTCCGCCTGCCCCACCTGCGGTTCGTGCTCGGGCATGTTCACCGCCAATTCGATGAACTGCCTGGCCGAAGCGCTGGGCCTGGCGCTGCCGGGTAACGGCACGGTGGTGGCCACGCATGCCGACCGCGAGCAGCTGTTCAAGCGCGCCGGCCGCCGCATCGTGGAGCTGGCCCGCCAATACTACGAGCAGGAAGACGCGCGCGTGCTGCCGCGCGCGGTGGGCTTCAAGGCCTTCGAGAACGCGATGACGCTGGACATCGCCATGGGCGGCTCGACCAACACCATCCTGCATTTGCTGGCGATCGCGCAGGAGGCCGGCATCGACTTCTCGATGGCCGACATCGACCGCCTCTCGCGCAGCGTGCCGCAGCTGTGCAAGGTGGCGCCCAACACCAACAAGTACCACATCGAGGACGTGCACCGCGCCGGCGGCATCATGGCCATCCTGGGCGAGCTGGAGCGCGCCGGCAAGCTGCACACCGACGTGCCCACGGTGCATGCCAAGACCATGGCCGACGCGCTGGCGCAGTGGGACATCACCCGCACCGGCGACGAGGCGGTGAAGACCTTCTACATGGCCGGCCCCGCGGGCATCCCCACCCAGGTGGCCTTCAGCCAGAACACGCGCTGGCCCAGCCTGGACCTGGACCGCGCCGAGGGCTGCATCCGCTCGTACGAGCACGCCTTCAGCAAGGAAGGCGGGCTGGCGGTGCTCACCGGCAACATCGCCAAGAACGGCTGCGTGGTCAAGACCGCGGGCGTGGACGACTCCATCCTGGTGTTCGAAGGCCCGGCCCATGTGGTCGAGTCGCAGGACGAGGCGGTGGAGAACATCCTGGCCGACAAGGTCAAGGCCGGCGACGTGGTGATCGTGCGCTACGAAGGCCCCAAGGGCGGGCCCGGCATGCAGGAGATGCTCTACCCCACCAGCTACATCAAGTCCAAGGGCCTGGGCAAGGCCTGCGCGCTGCTGACCGACGGGCGCTTCTCGGGCGGCACCTCGGGCCTGTCGATCGGCCACTGCTCGCCCGAGGCGGCGGCCGGCGGCGCGATCGGCCTGGTGAAGAACGGCGACCGCATCCGCATCGACATTCCCAAGCGCAGCATCGACGTGCTGGTCAGCGACGAAGAGCTGGCCAAGCGCCGCGAGGAGCAGAACGCCAAGGGCTGGAAGCCGGCCCAGCCGCGCGCGCGCCAGGTGTCGACCGCGCTCAAGGCCTATGCCAAGCTGGTGATGTCGGCCGACAAGGGCGCGGTGCGCGACCAGTCGCTGCTGAACGACTAGGGCCTGTTCACACAAAGCACGGGGATCGCGTTGAGTCCTCTTGGGATGGGCTGCAAGGCGCTGGCCCGCAGCAAGGTAGGTACCTTGCAAGAGACAGCAACGCAGCAGACCGCCCAAGAGGGCTCAACCCTTCGGGCAAGTGCGGCAGGGCCGCCACTGCGTCGTTGCGCTCCTTGTGCGGGTGAGCACACGCACGGCGTCGCGTGCCTAGCATTGACAGCCCTGTCGGGCTTGCGCGACCCCGTATTGGTGTGAACAGGCCCTAAGCGGCCAGCCCGCCCGCCGCGATTCGGCGGCCGCGCCACAGGCCGGCCGCCAGCAGCGCAACCACCGCCAGCATGGCCAGGTTGATGGCCTGCCAGCCCAGGGTCTGCACCAGCACGCCGCAGCTCAGGGACATCAACGCCGCCATGGCGCTGTTGGCCCACTCCATCAGCGGCTGGGCCGCGGCGCGCTCGTCGGGCGCATGGGCTTGCGACAGCATCGTGGTGCCGGCCAGCAGCATCAGATTCCAGCCCGCGCCCAGCAGCAGCGAGCTGCCCAGGAAATAAGGCGGCGTGAGGCCGCACAGGGCCAGTGCCGCGCTGGCCGCCAGCAAGGCCGTGCCCAGCCAGGCCACGCGCCGCGCGCCCAGCCGGTCGATGGCCGAGCCGGCAAACAGCGAAGGCGCGAACATGCCCAGCACATGCCACTGGATCACCGGGGTGGAGTGCGCCAGCCCCATGCCCAGCCCGTGCATGGCCAAAGGCGTGGCGTTCATGGCCAGAATCATCAGCCCGTGGCCGCCCGCGGTGATGAGCAGCGCCTGGCGTATGGCCGGGCGCCGCAGCAAACCCTTGCGCTGGCGAGCCAGCGCGGCCACGGTCGCTCCGGACTGCGCCGTGGCCGTCGTCGCCGCGGGCGCCGGCAGCCAGTGCAGCAACGCCACGGCGCAGCCGGCCAGCAGCGCGATGGCCAGGTAGGCGCCTGCCATGTGCACCGGCAGCCAGCCCTGGGCCCGCAAGGCCAGGCCCGGCGCCAGCAGCGCGGCCAGGATGCCGCCCGCCACCACCCAGGATGCCGCGCGGCCCTTGTGCTCGGCATCCACGCCATCGAGCGCGGCAAAGCGGTAAAAGCCGCTGGAGGCCTGGTAGGCCCCCAGAAGCAGCATGCCGGCGCAAAACAGCACAAAGCTGCGCTGGTAGAGCGCGGCAACGGCCACCAGGCCCGCGGCCACGCCGAACATGGCTCCGCGCTGCAGTCCGCGACTGCGTCCGCGTTGCTGCATCCAACGCGCCAGGCGCCCGATGGCCAGCAGGTTGCCGACAACCAGCAGCGTCAGCGGCAGCGTGGCCAGCCAGGGCCAGGGCGCGAGCTGCTGGCCGACCAGGCCGGTGAGCGCGATCCCGATGATGGAGCACGACCAGTACAGCGCCTGGGCCAGGCTCAGCAGGCCCAGGGCGGGATGGCGGATCAGCATGTTTTCTCTCCTCTCGTCATGGCGGGGTGAAGTGCAGGGGCCACCGATGGCAAACCCAAGGGCACGAGCGCCCCCTCGGCGCGCGAACGGCGCCCTGCAAACCCACGGGGGCTGCGAGTCTGCCGTACGCTCAGCCGGTGCCGAAGCGCTCTGCAAACGCCTGCGGGCTGACGCACAGGTGCTTGTGGAAGCTGCGGCGCAGGCTCTCGGGGTGGCCAAAGCCGCACAGCCTGGCCACCGTGGCCACCGATGCCTGGCGCTGCCCCAGCAAGGTGGCGGCAGCCTGCACGCGCACCTGCTCCACATAGCGCGCGGGCGTGGTGCCCAGCTCGCGCTGGAAGACACGCGCCAGCGTGCGCGGCGGCAGGCAGGACTGCTCGGCCAGGCGCTCCACGCTGAGGTCGCCGCCCAGCTGCCCGGGTATCCACTCCAGCAACCGGGCCAGGCGCGGCGCATGCGAGGGCTCGGGCGCCAGCAGCGGCGAGAACTGGGCCTGCCCGCCGGGGCGCCGCACATACATCACCAGCTGGCGCGCGACGGCCAGCGCCATCGCGCTGCCCAGGTCGTCCTCCACCAGCGCCAGGCACAGGTCTATGCCCGCGGTAACGCCGGCCGAAGTGAAGACATGGCGGCCCTGCGGATCCGAGGCCTCGTAGGTATGCAGGCGGTCCGGCTGCACCGTGATGCCGGGATCGATGCCGCGCAGCTCATCCATGCGGCACCAGTGCGTGGTGGCGGTGCGCAGATGCAGCAGGCCGGCGCGGGCCAGCACCAGGGCGCCCGAGCACACCGAGCCCAGGCGCTGCACCACCGGTTCCGCCCGCTGCAGCCACTGGCGCAGGCTGCCGTCCAGCTGGGCCTGGTCCACGCCATCGCCGCCGGGCACCAGCACGGTGCAGTTGCCATGCGGCGCGCATTCGCCCCAGGCCTGCTGCGCCAGCAGCTGCAGGCCGCAGCTGGTGGTCACCGCGCCGGCCCGCGCGGCCAGCAGCGTGAGCGCGTAGAACGGCTCCAGGCCCTGGCGCCGGCGCACATCGTTGGCGCTGGCGAAGACCTGCATGGGACCGGTGATGTCGAGGCTCATGGCGCCGTCATAGGCGGTGCAGAGTATGCGGTGCCCGGGCCGGGCCCGGGGCAGATCCGGGGCGGGCCTGGCAGCGAGGCGGGGGCTGGGGCGCTGGGCGTGTGATGGCATGGCGGCAGTGTGCGGGCAATCGCCGCTGGCAGCAATGACATTGATCGCACAGTTTCTGCCACGGCTGCGCCACCGTGGAATAACAGATATCTCGGCGCCTGCACATGCCGGCCCGTGGCGCTCGCCGATGCCTGCCAATACGGCGCATCGGCCCGTTTTTGCTTGCCGCGCCCACGCCACACCGCCCGGGGTGATGACGGTAGAATGCCCGATAACCCAAGCAAAGGAGAACACACGATGAAGCGTATTTTGGTTGCCTCGGTTCTGGCGGTTGCCGCATCGGCGCCCGCATGGGCCGACCAGGCCCTGGCGCAATCGAAGAACTGCATGGCCTGCCATGCGACGGACAAGAAGCTGGTCGGCCCCGCCTACAAGGATGTGGCCGCCAAGTACGCCGGCCAGAAGGACGCGGTAGACAAGCTGGCGCAGAAGATCATGAAGGGCAGCTCCGGCGTCTGGGGCCCGGTGCCGATGCCGGCCAATGCGCAGGTGAACGAAGCGGACGCAAAAAAGCTTGCCGCCTGGGTGCTGTCGCTGAAATAAGGCCCTGCAGAACCTCAAAGAAAATGGCGCGCAAGCGCCATTTTTTATCGCTTATGCGCAGACGCGCTCACTTGAGCCACTGCTGCGCCGCCTTGCGCAGCTCGCCGCGGCTGTCCTGCAGCCCCCAGGCGAACTGCATCACGCGGGTGTAGTCGGCATCGTCCTTGGGCAGCATGAAGCCCAGCTGGTTGGGCGGCGTGAGCGGCCGCTCCACGAATACCGCGGCCAGGCGCGGATCGGCCTTGCTGTAGTGCAGCGCCTCGTAGGTCTCGGTGATCATCACGTCGCCCTTGCCTTCGGCGATCAGGCCGGGGATCTCGGCATTCTTGTCGTGCGTGCTCACCTGGGCGTTCTTGAGGTTTTCGAGCACATAGGCCTCGTTGGTGCCGCCCGGGTTCTTGATGACGCGCACGCCCGGCTGGTTCAGGCTTTGCGGCGTGGCGAACTTGTCCTTGTCGGCCGCGCGCACCAGCGCCACCTTGCCGAAAGGCGCATAGCCCGGCAGCATTTCGGCCTTGGCGATGCGCGCCAGGTTGCGGGTGATGCCGCCCACCGCCAGGTCGAACTTGTCGGCCTGCAGGTCGTCCATCAGCCTGGGCCAGGTGGTGTCCACGTACTGCACCTTCACGCCCAGATCCTTGGCCATGTGCTCGACCACATCGATGTCGTGGCCGCGGTAGGCGCCATCGGCCTTGATCGCGAAGGGCCGGTAGTCGCCCGGCGTGCCCACGCGCAGCACCTTGGTCTCCAGGATCCGGTCGAGCCGCGGCCCGGCGTGCGCAGGCACGGCCAGAGCTACAGCCGCCGCGGCCAGCGCCAAGGCTGCCATTCTTGCTTTCATCGTCTGCCTCCAAAAGCATCCATGGTAGCGGCAATGGCGCGGCCGCAGCCCGCTCAGTAGCGCGAGATCTGGCCCTGGTTGATCTGCACGCGGTCGCCCGGGCGCAGGTCGCCGGGATGCGGCACGTCGTAGATGCGCTGGCCGCCGTTTTGCAGGTTGATGACGATGCGGTAGCCCTGCTGCTGCTCGTAGCGCGGGGTTTGCGACTGCTCGATGGCATTGCCCGCCACCGCGCCACCCACCGCGCCCGCGGCAGTGGCTGCCGCGCGCCCGAAGCCGCCGCCGATCTGGTTGCCCACGACACCGCCCACCACCGCGCCCAAGATCGCGCCGATGCCGCTGCTGCTGCCGCGCGGCGCCTGGGCGTTGAGCACCTCGATGTTGGCCACATAGCCGTATTCGACGCCTTGCGGCGCCTGCGCGGCCGGCGGGTACGAGGGATAGGCCTGCTGGCCCTGCTGCGGATAGGCGGGATAGCCGGGCTGCTGGCCGGGGTAGTAGCGCTGGGGAGGCGCCTGCACGCAGGCGCTGAGCGCCGCGGCCAGCCCCAGGGCGGCCACGAGGCGAGCGGCGGGTTTTGCTTGCAAGGTATAGGCCATGTTTTTCTCCGTGTTGCTAGGCGATAGGAAAGCGTTTTGAAGGGTTTTGGACTGGCGCGGGCGCTATTTGGTTCCGGTGGAGCCGTAACCGCCCTCGCCGCGCGCGGACACGGCATCAAAGTCCTCGACCAGGTTGAAGCGGGCCTGCACCACCGGCACGATCACCATCTGCGCCAGCCGCTCCATGGGCTGCAGCACATAGGTGTCGGGGCTGCGGTTCCAGGCGCTCACCATCAGCTGGCCCTGGTAGTCGCTGTCGATCAGGCCAACCAGGTTGCCCAGCACGATGCCGTGCTTGTGGCCCAGGCCCGAGCGCGGCAGGATCATGGCGGCATAGCCGGGGTCGCGCAGGTGCATGGCCAGCCCGGTGGGCACCAGCTGCCAGGCGCCGGGCGCCAGCGTGAGCGGCTCGTCGAGGCAAGCGCGCAGGTCCAGGCCGGCGCTGCCGGGCGTGGCGTACTGGGGAAGCTGCTCGCGCATGCGCGCATCCAGCACCTTGATGTCAACGATCATGGATTTCTCTTGGCTTTCAGGGTCGATCAAACAAAGACAACGCGCCAGGGGCGCGCCGCGTGCACCGCCATGCTAGGGGCTATGCGGCCCGGGGCCGGCGGATGGGCGGATGAATGGGCAGGTTTTTACCGCTGCTTACGCCTGCCGGCAAGGCGCTTGACGCGCGCTTTTCACTTTTTCGCCGCGCGCATTTGCTTGGCGATGAAGTGCAGCACCAGCATGATGCCCAGCGGCGGCAGCGCAATGCCCAGGCCGGTCAGGAACAGCCAGCCCAGCAGCTTGGCCCAGCCGGGGAAGGCCGCGCCCGCCCGCGCCGCCGGCTCGCGGCCGAAGGCCTCGGGCCGAGCCACGCCGGTGCCGGCGCCTGGGCCCTTGCCTGCCTTCTCGGCCTTGGCCGCCTTGGCCGCATCCTTGGCAGACTGCTTGAGCCGCTCCAGCATCTGCGCGGCGGCATCCACCGTGCCTTGGGCCTGCTGGGCGCGCCCCTGGCGCGCCGGTCTGGCGGCAGGCAGGGCGGGCGGGCTGGCGGCCGCGCCCGCGCGGCGTGCGTTGTCGGCCAGCAGCTGGTCCACATAGCGCACGAAATCGCCGTTCTTCGGGCCTTCGTACATCTTGCCGAGGGGCGTGGAGGAATGGTTGTGCGCGACCAGGTTCATGTTCAGCCTCCGGCGCCGCCCTTCAGCCGGGCGGCGATTTCCTGCACCAGCTGCTGGGCCAGCGCCTGCTTGCTGGCGCGCGGCAGCTCGCGGTGGCCGTGCTCGTCGACCAGCAGCAGCGCGTTGTCGTCCTGCCCGAAGGTGGCCGGGCCGATGTTGCCCACCAAGAGCGGCACCTGCTTGCGCCGGCGCTTGGCATCGGCATTGGCCAGCAGGTCCTGGCTCTCGGCGGCAAAGCCCACGCAGTACAGCTCGCCGCTTTGCGCGCGCGCCGACTGCGCCACGGTGGCGAGGATGTCGGGGTTCTCCACGAAGGCCAGCTGCGGCACCTGGCCGCTGCCGTCCTTCTTGATCTTGTGCTCGGCGCTGGCGGCGGGGCGCCAGTCAGCCACCGCGGCGGTGGCGATGAAGATGGTCGCCGCGCCCGCCTGCTGCTGCACCGCGCCGAGCATGTCCTGGGCCGAGCGCACATCGATGCGCCGCACGCCGCGCGGCGTGGGCAGGTGCACCGGCCCGGCCACCAGCGTGACCTCGGCGCCCGCGGCGCTGGCCGCCCGCGCGATGGCAAAGCCCATCTTGCCGCTGGAGAGGTTGGTGATGCCGCGCACCGGGTCGATGGCCTCGAAGGTGGGGCCGGCCGTGACCAGCACCTGCTGGCCGCGCAGCAGCTTGGGCGCGAAAAAGCGCTGCAGCTCCTCTTCGATCTCGGCGGCCTCGAGCATTCGGCCGTCGCCGGTCTCGCCGCAGGCCTGGTCGCCATAGCCCACGCCCAGCACCTGCGCGCCGTCGGCCTGCACCTGGCGCAGGTTGCGCTGGGTGGCCGGGTGCGCCCACATCTCGCGGTTCATCGCCGGCGCCAGCAGCAGCGGCACGCGCTCGATGGGCCGGGCCAGGCACAGCAGGCTCAGCAGCTCGTCGGCGCGGCCCTGCACCAGCCGCGCGATGAAGTCGGCGCTGCACGGCGCGATCACGATGGCGTCGGCCTCGCGGCTGAGGTTGATGTGCGGCATGTTGTTGGGCTCGCGCGTGTCCCACTGCGACAGGTAGACCGGGCGGCCCGACAGGGCCTGCATGGTCACCGGCGTCATGAACTGCTGGGCCGATTCGGTCATCACCACCTGCACCGTGGCGCCCGCCTTGACGAGGCGCCGGCACAGCTCGGCCGACTTGAAGGCCGCCACGCCGCCACTGAGGCCAAGAACGATATGTTTGCCGCTGAGCTGATTCATGCCAGGGAATGTAGCAGACCCCCGGCCGCCGCGCCGCCGCCGCATGCCCCCGAGCCGCGCGGGTGATCGGCAGGCATCTATAATCGCAATTTCCCACCACCTCAAAGACATGACCAAATTTGTCTTCGTTACCGGCGGTGTGGTGTCTTCCCTGGGCAAGGGAATCGCCTCTGCCTCGCTCGCCGCGATCCTCGAGTCGCGCGGCCTCAAAGTCACCCTGATCAAGCTGGATCCCTACATCAACGTGGATCCGGGCACCATGTCCCCCTTCCAGCACGGCGAAGTGTTCGTCACCGACGACGGCGCCGAGACCGACCTGGACCTGGGCCACTACGAGCGTTTCATCGAAACGCGCATGAAGCAGTCCAACAACTTCACCACCGGCCGCATCTACCAGAGCGTGCTGGAGAAGGAGCGCCGCGGCGACTACCTGGGCAAGACGGTGCAGGTGATCCCGCACGTGACCAACGAGATCCAGGAGTACATCAAGCGCGGCGCCGGCATCGGCACGAGCGATGAGGTGGACGTGGCCATCTGCGAGGTCGGCGGCACGGTGGGCGACATCGAGTCGCTGCCCTTCCTGGAGGCGGTGCGCCAGCTGGCGCTCAAGCTGGGGCCGAACAACTCGGCCTTCGTGCACCTGACCTACCTGCCCTTCATCGAGGCGGCCGGCGAGCTCAAGACCAAGCCTACCCAGCACACGGTGCAGAAGCTGCGCGAGATCGGCATCCAGCCCGATGCGCTGCTGTGCCGCGCCAAGCATGCGGTGCCCGACGAGGAGCGCGACAAGATCTCGCTGTTCACCAACGTGCCCGCCTGGGGCGTGATCTCCATGTGGGACGTGGACACCATCTACAAGGTGCCGCGCATGCTGCACGAGCAGGGCCTGGACGGCATGATCTGCGACCGCCTGCGCCTGAACACGCCGCCGGCCAGCCTCAAGCGCTGGGACGACCTGGTCTACGAGACCGAGCACCCGCAGGGCGAGGTGCAGATCGCGATGGTGGGCAAGTATGTCGAGCTCTCGGATGCGTACAAGTCGGTCAACGAGGCGCTCAAGCACGCCGGCATGCAAAGCCATGTGCGGGTGAAGATCACGCATGTGGATTCGGAGACCATCTCCGACGCCAACGCCCGCGAGCAGCTCGCGCGCTACGACGCCATCCTGGTGCCCGGCGGCTTCGGCTCGCGCGGCGTGGAGGGCAAGATCTCCACCGCCCGCTTCGCCCGCGAGAACCGGGTGCCCTACCTGGGCATCTGCCTGGGCATGCAGGTGGCGACCATCGAATACGCCCGCCATGTGGCGGGCCTGCAGGGCGCCAACTCCACCGAGTTCGATCCGCGCTGCCAGCACCCGGTCATAGCCCTCATCACCGAGTGGAAGGACGAGGACGGCACCATCAAGACGCGCGACGAGAACTCCGACCTTGGCGGCACCATGCGCCTGGGCGCGCAAAGCTCCGATGTGCAGGCCGGCACGCTGGCCCACAGCATCTACGGCGACGTGGTGACCGAGCGCCACCGCCACCGCTACGAGGCCAACACCCAGTACCTGGACCAGCTGCGCGCGGCCGGCTTGGTGATCTCGGCGCTGACCCAGCGCGAGCACCTGACCGAGATCGTCGAGCTGCCGCAGTCGGCGCACCCCTGGTACATCGGCGTGCAGTTCCACCCCGAGTTCAAGTCCACGCCCTGGAGCGGCCATCCGCTGTTCAACGCCTTCGTCAAGGCCGCGGTGCAGCACCACAAGGCCGCCAAGAAGGCCTGATTAAAAAGTGAGCTGCCAGCGCTTGCTCCTCAACGGTTTTCAATAGTTTTCATATTGAAACTCTTATGAAACAAGCGCCAGCAGCTATGATTTTCAATCCACCAGGAACCCACCATGAAACTCTGCGGCTTTGACGTCGGCCTCGAGCAGCGCTTTTTCCTGATCGCCGGACCCTGCGTCGTGGAGTCCGAACAGCTCCAGATGGACGTGGCGGGACAGCTCAAGGAGATGACTGCCGCACTCGGCATCCCCTTCATCTTCAAGAGCAGCTACGACAAGGCCAACCGCAGCTCGGGCGCGAGCTTTCGCGGCCCGGGCATGGACAAGGGCCTGGAGATCCTGGCCAAGGTCAAAAAAGAGCTGCAGGTGCCCATCCTCACCGACGTGCACACCGAGGCCGAGATCCCTGCGGTGGCCGCCGTGGTCGACGTGCTGCAGACCCCCGCCTTCCTGTGCCGCCAGACCGACTTCATCCGCGCCGTCGCCCAGTCGGGCCGGCCGGTGAACATCAAGAAGGGCCAGTTCCTCGCGCCGCACGACATGAAGAACGTGATCGACAAGGCGCGCGCCGCCGCCTGCGAGGCCGGCCTGCCCGAAGACAGCTTCATGGCCTGCGAGCGCGGCGCCAGCTTCGGCTACAACAACCTGGTCTCCGACATGCGCAGCCTGGCCATCATGCGCGAGACGGGCGCGCCGGTGGTGTTCGACGCCACCCACAGCGTGCAGCTGCCCGGCGGCAACGGCACCAGCAGCGGCGGCATGCGCGAGATGGTGCCGGTGCTGGCCCGCGCCGCGATCGCGGTGGGCGTGGCCGGCGTGTTCATGGAGACCCACCCCAACCCGCCCTGCGCGCTGTCCGACGGCCCCAACGCGGTGCCGCTCAAGCACATGAAGGCGCTGCTTGAAACCCTGGTCGCGCTGGACAGCGTGACCAAGAAGAACGGCTTCCTCGAAAACGACTTCCAACCCTGAGACCAGGAGACTCCAGCATGCCCAGCGCCTACGTCATCGCCTCCGTCAGCGTCACCAACCCCGAGCAGTACCAGGAGTATGTCAAGCTCAGCACCCATGCCATGCAGGTCCATGGCGCCGAAGTCTGCGTGCGCGGCGGCAAGGTCGAGGTGCTCGAAGGCGACTGGAACCCGGGCCGCACCGTCGTGCTCAAGTTCAAGGACAGCGACAGCGCACATAAGTTTTATAACTCGCCGGAATACACCAAGGCCCGCCACGCGCGCGATGGTGCCGCTATCATGCGCATGGTTCTGGTCGAAGGGCTCTAGAGCCACTAACACAACCCTTGATACGTCGTTGCTTCGCCTTGTCGTACTACCGTACTATCGTACTGCCTGCGGCTTGCCGATCGCGGCCCGGCGCCTCGTCTCAACCGCAAATCTTCGATTTGCTGGGTGGTGTTAGCAGCTCTAGGCCCATCAGCGCCCTGCGCCCCGGTTTGCAGCAAGGCACGGCGCATCCGTTTTCAAAAAACCTGAAAGGCTCAAAGTGAGTGCAATCGTTGATATCGTAGGCCGCGAAATCCTGGACAGCCGCGGCAACCCGACCGTGGAATGCGACGTGCTGCTGGAATCCGGCGTGATGGGCCGCGCTGCCGTGCCCTCGGGCGCCTCCACCGGCTCGCGCGAAGCCATCGAGCTGCGCGACGGCGACAAGGGCCGCTTTCTCGGCAAGGGCGTGCTCAAGGCCGTGGAGCACATCAACACCGAGATCTCCGAAGCCATCCTGGGCCTCGACGCGGCCGAGCAGGCCTTCCTCGACAAGACCCTGATCGACCTGGACGGCACCGACAACAAGAGCCGCCTGGGCGCCAACGCCATGCTGGCCGTCTCCATGGCCGTGGCCCGTGCCGCAGCCGAGGAAGCCGGCCTGCCGCTGTACCGCTACTTCGGCGGCATGGGCGGCGTGCAGCTGCCGGTGCCGATGATGAACGTCATCAACGGCGGCGCCCATGCCAACAACAGCCTGGACCTGCAGGAATTCATGATCGTGCCGGTGGGCGCGCCCTCGTTCCGCGAGGCGCTGCGCTGGGGCGCCGAAGTGTTCCACGCGCTCAAGAAGATCATCGACAGCCGCGGCATGCCCACCGCGGTGGGCGACGAAGGCGGGTTCGCTCCGTCGGTCGAGAACCACGAGGCCGCGATCCAGCTGATCCTCGAAGCCATCGCCCAGGCCGGCTACACCGCCGGCGAGCAGATCGTGCTGGCGCTGGACTGCGCCGCCAGCGAGTTCTACAAGGACGGCCAGTACGTGCTCGAAGGCGAAGGCGGCCTCAAGCTCAGCGCCGAGCAGTGGACCGACATGCTGGCCAGCTGGTGCGACAAGTACCCCATCATCTCCATCGAGGACGGCATGGCCGAAGGCGACTGGGACGGCTGGAAGGTGCTGACCGAGCGCCTGGGCCAGAAGGTGCAACTGGTGGGCGACGACCTGTTCGTCACCAACACCAAGATCCTCAAGGAAGGCATCGACAAGCGCATCGCCAACTCCATCCTGATCAAGATCAACCAGATCGGCACCCTGAGCGAGACCTTCGCCGCCATCGAGATGGCCAAGCGCGCCGGCTACACCGCGGTGATCTCGCACCGCTCCGGCGAAACCGAGGACAACACCATCGCCGACATCGCGGTCGGCCTGAACGCCGGCCAGATCAAGACCGGCTCGCTGTCGCGCTCGGACCGCATGGCCAAGTACAACCAGCTGCTGCGCATCGAGGAAGACCTGGGCGACGTGGCGGTGTACCCCGGCCGCGCAGCCTTCTACAATCTGCGCTGATTAGCCCTTTTCATCGCCACGACCGTTTTCCATGACATCGCGCATCGTTCCCTTTGTGCTGCTGGCCCTGCTGGTCACGGTGCACGCCCAGCTGTGGAACGGCCGTGGCAGCATCCCCTATGTGCACGAGCTGAAGCAGCAGATCGCCACCCAGAAAACCGCCAACGAGGCCGCCAAGCGCGAGAACGCGCGGCTGGAAACCGAGGTGGAGGACCTCAAGCAAGGCATGGACATGGTGGAAGCCAAGGCCCGCGCCGAGCTGGGCATGGTCAAGCCCAACGAGGTCTTCGTGCAGTACACGCGCAAATAGCCACGGTACGGCCTTCATCACACGCAATCGCACGCCATCGCGCACAATCAAACGCTCCTGAACCAGGAGCGTTTTTTTCATATGGACTCCCCACCCGCCGTCTACCTGCTCGCAGCCGATGCGCCGCGGCTGCAGGCCTTCGCGGCGCAGCTGCGCCCCCACCTGGCACAGGGGCTGCAGCTGCACTGCGTGGCCGATACGGCTGATGCGGCCCGGCTCGCCGCCCGCCCGCACGCGCTCTACCTGCTGCTGGGCCTGCCCCTGCACCCGGCCCCTACGGGCGCCACCGCGGCCCGCGACCAGGCGCTGCGCGCCGCGCTGCTGCAGCTGGGCATCGGCTTTCAGGTGATCCATGCCGGCGCGCCCCCAAGCCAAACCGACCCAGTCGACCAAGCCCGGCAAGCCCACCAGGCGCTCGGCGCGATCGCGCAGCGCCTGGGCCCCGGCTGCGTGCAATCGTGGCCGGCGCTGCCGCGGCCCGCGCTGCGCCAGCGGCGCTGGACGGGCCCGTGCGAAAAATGCAGCGACCCGGACTGCGAGCACCAGCTGTTCCAGTCGCTGCTGGCCGCGGCGCAAAAAGCACCGGGCCAAGGCCTGGAGCAGTAGCGCCCGCTCATGCCACTGGAGGAGATGCTAGGATAGCCCGGCAGCGCAAGGACCACCGCCTCTACAGTGGAGACAACGTAATTGGGAACAGAAAAATTGGCTCAGCAAATCGATCTATTCCAAGATCCGCCAACGCTAACCAAACCCAGCACCAAAGTCACGGCAAAGGACGAAGACAGTCCCTATATTGTCTATGTTGATGAAAGTGGCGATCATTCACTTGTAAGCGTCGACGAGGGATACCCAATATTCGTATTGGCATTTTGTGTTTTCCACAAAGAGTATTACGCCAACAAAATAGTTTCAGCAATGGAACACCTTAAGTTCCGCAACTTCGGCCATGACATCATCGTACTTCATGAAGCCGATATCAGAAAATAACTTGCGCCATTCAACAATTTTGCAAGTAAATCACACAAGGATTTTTTCATTGAGGAACTCAATGGACTAATCTCGGATTCGAAGTTCGTTCTGATCAGCTGCGCGATTCTCAAGAAAGAACTACCATCAAAGACAGCTCAAGAGGCTAATTCCTACCATATTGCATTGCTTTCGTGCCTTGAAACACTTTATGAGTTTTTAATTGAAAAAGGCCAGGAACAAAAAACAACCTATATAGTTGTTGAATACAGAGGAAGAAAAGAAGACAATGCGCTGGAATTAGAGTTCCGTCGAATTTGCGATGGTGCAAATAAATTTGGAACGAGTCTTCCATTTAAAATCATCTTGGCAGACAAGAAGACCAACTCGACGGGGCTGCAGTTCGCCGATCTTGTGGCTCGCCCGATTGGCCGGCACTTGCTCAATCGTACGCAGAAGAACAGAGCATTCAATATTCTGCGCGCCAAATTCTTCTGCAAGGGCGGCAGATCCCATGCAGGCAAGGACTACGAGGGCTGGGGATTGAAAACCGTCCCGGCTCCGGAAAGCGAAAAGCCCCGATGAAACTCACCGAGGCTATGACGCCGACCAGGAACCCCCGATCCATTTAGCCGCTAGTCTAGCGCACCCCCCTGGATCGGGCAAGCGCCTTGGAAAAAAGTCCAGCGTGCGCCCCTGCCCCCAAAAAACAAAATGCCCCGGCCAGGCCGGGGCATTGTTGCGCAGCAGCGGCGCGGCCGCTGGGCGGTAGCTTACTGCGCCGTTGGCGCGCCGCCTTCGAACCAGCGCTTGATCTGCTCGCGCTCGTCGGCGCTGATGCCGTCGGGGTTGCCAAAGGGCATCTTCTTCAGGATCACCACCTGCTGGTAGATCTGCTGGGTGTGCGTGGCCACCTCGGCGGCGGAGTCGAGCTTCACGTTCTTTTGCGCCAGGCTGGTGGAGTTGTGGCACACCACGCAATGCTGGGCAAAGATCTTCGACACCTGGTCGTAGCCCACGGCGCCAGCGGCGGCCGCGGCAGGAGCGCCGGCTGCGCCTGCGGCCGCCGGTGCAGGCGCCGCGGCTGCGGGCTTGTCGGCGGGCTTGAGCCAGATGCCGACCGCGATGATGGCGATGATGCCCACGACGGCATACGGCCAGGGATGGCTGTTGCGGCCCAGCTTGTAGCCGTGGCGCAGCACGAAGAACTGGCGGATGGCGGCGCCGGCGAACATCATGCCGATCAGCACCAGCCAGTTCTGCGGATGGTTGTAGAGCCAGCCGTAGTGGTTCGACAGCATGGCGAACAGCACCGGCAGCGTGAAATAGGTGTTATGCACGCTGCGCTGCTTGCCGCGCTTGCCGTAGATCGGATCGACCGGCTTGCCCTCGCGCAGCGCCCGCACCACGGTGCGCTGGCCGGGGATGATCCAGAAGAACACATTCGCGCTCATCGAGGTGGCGAGCATCGCGCCCATCAGCAAGAAGGCCGCCTGGCCCGGGAAGATGTGGGTGGCCAGGTAGGCGGCAATGCACACCAGCACCAGCACCATGCCGCCGACGATGGCGTCGCCGTTCTTCTTCTGGCCGAAGCTGCGGCAGATGCCGTCGTACAGCAGCCAGAACACCACCAGGAACGACAGCGCAGCGGCAATCGCGGCGGCCGAGCTCATGGCGTTCGGGTCGGCCGGGTTCACCAGGTAGATCTTGGCATTCCACAGGTACGACACGGTCAGCAGCGCAAAGCCGCTGAGCCAGGTGGTGTAGCTCTCCCAATAGAACCAGTGCAGGTGGTCGGGCAGCTTCGGGGGGGAGACGTTGAACTTGACGGGGTGGTAGAAGCCGCCGCCGTGCAGCGCCCACAGCTCGCCGCTGACGCCTTGCTTCTTGAGGTCTTCATCCTCGGGCGGGGTCAGGCTGCTGTCCAGAAAAACAAAGTAAAACGACGAACCCACCCACGCAATGGCGGTGATGACGTGCAGCCATCGCAGCAGCAGGTTGGCCCAATCGAGAAGATAGCTTTCCATCGCTCTCATCCTTGGCAGCCGTGGGGGCTGCCTGTGTTGAACCTGCTCACCACGGCGGGCGCTCTGAGCAGCAATTTCGGCCGCGCACGCATGCCAGGAAGGGCATGGGCTCCGCTGCGACCATTTTGTAAACCGTAAGTGTATACAAAAACGGTGTTCAGCGGCGGCCAAATTGCGGCCGCACACCTAGAGCTTTCCCTGATTTCAAACGGGCGCCAATGCGGCCTGCAGGCGGCTGCGGTACTGCAGCAGCTGGGCCGCCACCGCCACCGCGATCACCTCGGGCTCCTTGCCGTCCACGCCGGGAACGCCTATGGGGCAGGTGATGCGGTCGATCTCCTCGTCGCCAAAGCCGCGGGCCTGCATGCGGTGGCGAAAGGTCTGCCACTTGGTGCGGCTGCCGATCACGCCCACGAAGCCGAGGTCGGCCCGCTTGCGCATGCGCTGGAGCACCGCGAGCAGGATCTGGAAATCCTCCTGGTGACTGTAGCTCATTGCCAACAGCGAGCTGCCCGGCGGCAGGCCCGCGACCGCCGCCTCGACCGGATCGGAGTATTCGCACTGCACGTTCTCGGGCACCTGGGCGGGAAAGCCGTGTTCGCGGCTGTCTATCCACCGCACCTGCAGCGGCAGCGGCGCCATGGCCTGGACCAGCGCCCGCCCCACATGGCCGGAGCCGAACAGCGCCACCGACATCCAGGCCTGCGACAGGGCCTGGCGCAGCGACCCGATGTCGCCCGCGGCCACGCGGCGAAAGCGCAGGTGCACCACGCCGCCGCAGCACTGGCCCAGCGAGGGGCCGAGCGCATAGCGCTCGCGCAGCTCGCCGGGCAGCGGCTGGGCCAGCAGGCGCAGCGCCTGCTGTATCGCCATCCATTCCAGGTGGCCGCCGCCAATCGTTCCCACGGTGGCGCTGTCGGTGGCGCATTCAGTGGCGCCAAGCTTGCCGCCCGGCGCGAAAACGGCCATCCACGCGCCTTTTTCGCGCGGCACCGAACCCTGTGTAGACTCCACTTCGACCAGGCATGCCGGCTGGCTTGCCAGGCGGTCCAGAAACTGTTGCAAAGCCGTCACACTGCGTCTCCTTGGGGGATCAACCCTCAGCCCATGTCCACGGCGCCTGCGGCAAGCGAAACCATTTCCTCACCATGAGCACCTCTTGCACTCCCCCCCCCGAGCCCGGCGAGCCCGGCCTGCTGGCGCGCATCCGGTCCTGGCTGGCCCCGGCGCCTGCGGCGGCCGTCGACACGCCGGCCAGCGGCGCGGCATCGACCACCGTGTCGCAGGCGGAAGACGAGATCGCCTACCGCGCCGAGGCCGCCGCGCACCTCTATGCCTGCCATGCGGCCCGCATCTTCCACGGCATTCTGCCCTCGCCGCTGTACGCCATCGCGGTGCTGCGCACCGATATCGACGCGGCAGGCCGCATCCGGCGGCTGCACTGGCTGCGCGAGCCCGGCCATGCACCGGAGGTGACGGCGGAAATCGAGCAGCTGCTGCACGCGGCCGCGCCTTTTCCGGCCGCCGCGCAGCTGGGCGCGGTCAGCTATACCGAGACCTGGCTCTGGGACGAATCCGGCCGCTTCCAGCTGCAGACGCTGACGGAAGGTCAGGAGTGAAGGCCCATCTTAGGCGGGCAGACGGCGGGCGCTATACGGCCAGGCATAGTGCGCCTATCCGCGCTTCGATCTAGCGGAATTTGAGTGTTTTTGGCCACCAGAGCTTATGCATAAAGCGCTGGCAGCTATTATTTTTGAATATCCGCAGGCGCGGGCGCGCACCCCCGAGCGGGGGCGCGCCACCTAGCCGGGCTCGGGGCCGGGCTCAGGAGCCGCGGTAGGTGCCGTAGCTCCAGGGGCTCACCAGCAGCGGCACGTGGTAGTGCTGGTCGGTGTGGGCCACGCCGAAGTCGATGCTCACCACGTTCAGGAAGTTAGGCTCGGGCAACTGCACGCCCTTGGCCGCGAAGTAGGCCGCCACATCGAACGACAGCCGGTAGGTGCCGGCCTTGATGCTGTTGTTATCGAACAGCGGGGCGTTGGTGCGCCCGTCGTGGTTCAGGGTCTCGCGCTTGATCAGCGTGGCCTGCTCGCCCTGCGTGGCGTAAAGCGCGATCTGCATGCCCGCGGCGGGGCAGCCGTTCATCGTGTCGAGTACATGAGTGCTCAGTCCCATAGGGGTATCTCCTATTCATTGTCAACCACATCCGGATCATGATGTGCACCGAAAGTGTATACACTTTTTGCGCAACACGTCTATGATGCAAACCATGGAATCGACATCTACCTCTGCGATCGCCCAGGCGCTGACCCGCGCCATTGTGGAGCACAAGCTCCTGCCGGGCACGAAATTGGCCGAGCAAAAGTTGGCCGATCACTTCGGCGTGTCGCGCACCCTGGTGCGCCAGGCGCTGTTCCAGCTGTCGCAAAACCGCCTGGTGACGCTGGAGCCGGCGCGGGGCGCCTTCGTGGCCACGCCATCCGCCGAAGAGGCGCGCCAGGTGTTCGCCGTGCGCTACATGCTGGAGTCGGAAATGGCCCGCAGCTTCGCGCGCCAGGCGACGCCCGCCAAGATCAAGGCGCTGCGCGAGCATGTGCGCCAGGAGGCGGCGGCCGTGCACCGCGCCGACGTCAGCAGCCGCACCGAGCTGCTGGGCGACTTCCATGTGCGCATCGCCGAGCTGATGGGCAACGAAGTGCTGGCGCAGATGCTCGGCGACCTGATCTCGCGCAGCGCCCTCATCACGCTGATGTACCAGACCGAAAGCGCGGCGGCCCACTCCCACGAGGAGCACGAAG
The DNA here is from genome assembly GCF_057808605.1 of Comamonas sp. FG99. Taxonomy (NCBI): domain Bacteria; kingdom Pseudomonadati; phylum Pseudomonadota; class Betaproteobacteria; order Burkholderiales; family Comamonadaceae; genus Comamonas; species Comamonas sp. FG99. The sequence goes on along the minus strand of NZ_JBMDII010000021.1, from coordinate 62,431 downwards.
ACATCGTCAACGCGTTCGCAGCCAAGGACGCGGAACGCGCCGTGCAGCTGATGCAGGAACACCTGCAGCACGTCGAGCATGGCCTGACCTTCACGCGCGACGTACCCGCCAACGACCTCTCCATGGCCTTGTCCACCATCTCACTATGACCCTCTACGACGCCACCCAGCCCTATCCCCGCGACCTTGCCGGCTACGGCCCCAGGCCGCCCCATGCCCAATGGCCCCGGCACGCCCGCATTGCGGTGCAGTTCGTGCTCAACTACGAAGAAGGCGGCGAGAACTGCGTGCTGCACGGCGATGCCGCGTCGGAACAGTTCCTCTCCGAAATGTTCAACCCCGCTGCCTACCCCGAGCGCCACATGAGCATGGAGGGCATCTACGAATACGGCTCACGCGCCGGCGTGTGGCGCCTGCTGCGCGAATTCGAGCAGCGCGGCCTGCCGCTGACCGTGTTCGGCGTGGCCTCGGCGCTGCAGCGCTACCCCGAGGTGGCCCAGGCCTGCGTAAGCCTGGGCCACGAAATCGCCTGCCACGGCCTCAAGTGGATCCACTACCAGGGCGTGCCCGAAGAGGTGGAGCGCGCCCACATGCGGCAGGCGATGGAGATCTTCCAGCAGCTGTTCGGCAGCCGCAACGAGCACGGCCTGGGCTGGTACACCGGCCGCGACAGTCCCAACACCCACCGCCTGGTGGCCGACTTCGGCGGCTTCGCCTACGACAGCGACTACTACGGCGACGACCTGCCGTTCTGGATGAAGGTGAAGAAGAGCGACGGCAGCAGCGCCAACCAGCTGATCGTGCCCTACACCCTCGACTGCAACGACATGCGCTTCGCCCTGCCCCAGGGCTACTCGCATGCCGACCCGTTCTTCCAGTACCTGAAGGACAGCTTCGACGTGCTCTACAAGGAGGGCGATCCCGCCGGGGACAACGCGCCCAAGATGATGAGCATCGGCATGCACTGCCGCCTGCTGGGCCGCCCCGGCCGCATCACCGCGCTGCAGCGCTTCCTCGACCATATCCAGCAGCACGAGCATGTCTGGGTGTGCCGCCGCATCGACATCGCCCGCCACTGGGCCGCCACCCACCCCTGCAAGGACTAATGCCATGGCCTACACGCTTGAACAACTCAACCAGGCGAGCCCCGCCGAAGCCGCCAAGATGCTCGACGGCCTGTACGAACACTCGCCCTGGATCGCCGAGGCGGCGATCGCACAGCGCCCCTTCCAGTCGCTGGCGCAGCTCAAGTACGCGATGGTCCAGGTGCTGGCGAGCAGCAGCGACGCGCAAAAGCTCGAACTGATCCGCGCCCACCCGGAGCTGGCCGGCAAGGCGATGGAGACCAATACGCTCACCGCCGAGTCGAGCAACGAGCAAGGCAGGGCGGGCCTGACCAACTGCACGCCCGAAGAGCTGGCCCACATCCGCCAGCTCAATGCCGACTACCAGGCCCGCTTCGGCTTTCCGCCGGTGCTGGCAGTGCGCGGCCCGCGCGGCCTGGGCCTGCCCAAGGCCGAGATCATCGCCACCTTCGAGCGCCGCCTGCACAACCACCCGGCCTTTGAGCGCGATGAGGCGCTGCGCAACATCCACCGCATCGCCGAAATCCGCCTGAACGACAAGTTCGGCTACGAGCCCCTGCTTGGCAACGACGTCTGGGATTGGCAGGAGCGCCTCGCCCAGCACAGCGACGAAGGCTATGCCGAGAAGGGCCAGCTCACCGTCACCTACCTCACCGACGCGCACCGCGCCTGCGCCCAGCGCATCAGCCACTGGATGCGCGAGAGCGGCTTCGACGAGGTCGAGATCGATGCCGTGGGCAACGTGGTGGGCCGCTACCACCCTGCCCAGCCCGATGGCAAATACCTGTTGACCGGCAGCCACTACGACACCGTGCGCAACGGCGGCAAGTACGATGGCCGCCTGGGCATCTTCGTGCCCATGGCCTGCGTGCGCGAGCTGCACCGCGCCGGCAAGCGCCTGCCCTTCGGCATCGAGGTCGTCGGCTTCGCCGAAGAGGAAGGCCAGCGCTACAAGGCCACCTTCCTGGGTTCGGGCGCGCTGATCGGCGACTTCAACAACGACTGGCTGGAGCAGAAGGACGCGGACGGCATCACCATGCGCGAGGCCATGCAGCATGCCGGCCTGTGCATCGCCGACATTCCCAAGCTCCAGCGCGACGTCGCCAAGTACCTGGGCTTCATCGAGGTACACATCGAGCAGGGCCCGGTGCTCAACGAGCTCGATATCCCGCTGGGCATCGTCACCTCGATCAACGGCAGCGCCCGCTATGTCTGCGAGATGATCGGCATGGCCAGCCACGCCGGCACCACGCCCATGGACCGCCGCCGCGACGCCGCCTGCGGCGTGGCCGAGCTGATGCTGTACGCCGAAAAGCGCGCCGCGCAGGACGGCGACTCGGTGGCCACCGTCGGCATGCTTCAGGTTCCCAACGGCTCGATCAACGTGGTGCCCGGCAGCTGCAAGTTCAGCCTGGACATGCGCGCGCCCACCAATGCGCAGCGCGATGCGATGGTGAACGACATCCTCGCCGAGCTGAACGCGATCGCCGAGCGCCGCGGCCTGCGCGCCAGCACCGAGCTGACCATGCAGGCAGCGGCCGCCCCCAGCGCCCCCGAATGGCAACAGCGCTGGGAAGCCGCGGTGGATTCGCTGGGCGTGCCGCTGTTCCGCATGCCCAGCGGCGCCGGCCACGACGCGATGAAGCTGCACGAAGTCATGCCCCAGGCCATGCTCTTCGTGCGCGGCATCAACAGCGGCATCAGCCACAACCCGCTCGAATCCTCGACCGCCGACGACATGCAGCTGTCGGTCGATGCCTTTACCCACGTCATTCAACAACTTGCGAGCCAAGCATGAGCAACACCACCTATACCGCGCTGGACCAATGGATCGACCAGCACTTCGATGAGCAGGTCCGCTTCTTCCAGGATCTGGTGCGCGTGCCTACCGACACGCCGCCCGGCAACAACGCGCCGCACGCCGAGCGCACCGCCGAGCTGCTCAAGGATTTCGGCTACGAGGCCGAAAAACACGTGGTGCCCGAATCCGAGGTCAAGGCCTACGGCATGGAGTCGATCACCAACCTGATCGTGCGCCGCCCCTTCGGCAGCGGCGGCCGCACGGTGGCATTGAACGCCCACGGCGACGTGGTGCCGCCCGGCGAAGGCTGGACCAAGGACCCCTACGGCGCCCAGATCGAGGACGGCAAGCTTTTTGGCCGCGCCGCCGCGGTGAGCAAGTGCGATTTCGCCACCTTCACCTATGCGCTGCGCGCGCTCGAAGCCGTGGCCAAGCCGGCCAAGGGCGGCGTGGAGCTGCACTTCACCTACGACGAGGAATTCGGCGGCCTGCTCGGCCCCGGCTGGCTGCTGGCCCAGGGCCTGACCAAGCCCGACCTGATGGTCGCCGCCGGCTTCAGCTACGAAGTGGTGGTGGCGCACAACGGCTGCCTGCAGATGGAAGTGACGGTGCACGGCAAGATGGCGCACGCCGCGGTGCCGCACACCGGCGTCGATGCGCTGCAGGCCGCCGTGGCCGTGCTGAACGCGCTGTACGCCGAGAACACCAAGTACCGGCAGATCACCTCGAAGGTGGCGGGCATCAAGCACCCGTACGTCAACGTCGGCCGTATCGAGGGCGGCACCAACACCAATGTGATTCCCGGCAAGGTCGTGCTCAAGATCGACCGCCGCATGATCCCCGAGGAAAACCCGGCCGAGGTGGAAGCCAGCATCCGCGCGGTGATCGCCCAGGCGATTGCCGGCTTCAACGCCCAGGGCGGCTACAGCGGCGAAGACGCGGTGACGGTGGACATCAAGCGCCTGCTGCTGGCCAATGCGATGACGCCGCTGCCGGGCAACCAGCCGCTGGTGGACGCGATCCAGACCCATGCCGAGGCGGTGTTCGGCGAAAAGCCGCCCGCCGTGGGCACGCCGCTGTACACCGACGTGCGCCTGTACGTCGAGCAAGGCATTCCCGGCGTGATCTATGGCGCCGGCCCGCGCACCGTGCTGGAGTCGCATGCCAAGCGCGCCGACGAGCGCCTGGTGCTCGAAGACCTGCGCCGCGCCACCAAGGTGGTCGCGCGCATGCTGCATGACCTGCTGGCATAAGAGCTATGCGCTGGCGCGGCAGCGCCGGCGCAACACACGGCACGGGCACCTTCGGGTGCCCGTTTTTTTGCCGCCAGGCCGCCCCCATGCCGCCAAAGGCTGCGAAGATGGGCGCCATCTCCTTGTTCCACAAGGCTTCGGCGGCTCGGCCGGCGCGCCCAGGAGCCAACGCCGCGGAGGGTTGCCATGCGCTTCGGCCACCGTCGGTTGCAGCAGCAACGAACAACATTTCAGGGTTTCCCGGGAGACGGCAATCCATATAACGTGTATACACTTTTTGTATGGATTGATTGCGCGCATTTTATGCGCACCACCTCTACAACACCGATGATCCGCTATTAGGAGAGAAACGATGCAGCCGCAAGTACACCCCGTCGATGAAATGCTGCCCCTGGGAAGATTGACCGCGCTCGGTCTGCAACACGTGCTGGTGATGTATGCCGGCGCGGTGGCGGTGCCGCTGATCGTGGGCCGGGCGCTGAACCTCTCGCCCGACCAGATCAGCAAACTGATCTCGGCCGACCTCTTCGTCTGCGGCCTGGTCACGCTAATCCAGGCCTGGGGCGCCACCCAGTGGTTCGGCATCAAACTGCCGGTGATGATGGGCGTGACCTTCGCCAGCGTCGCGCCGATGATCTCGATGGCCCAGACCACCGGCGGCACCTACGGCGCCGGGCTGATCTTCGGCTCGGTGATCGGCGCGGGCGTGGTCTCGATCATCATCGCGCCCTTCATCAGCCGCATGCTGCGCTTCTTTCCGCCGGTGGTGACCGGCACCATCATCGCGGTCATCGGCATCAGCCTGATGCGCGTGGGCATCAACTGGATCTTCGGCAACCCGGTGGGGCCGACGGCTCCGGCGGTGGCCAACCCCGAGCACCTGAAGTGGCTGCAGGCCGCGCAGGCCGCCGCCGGCGCGCCGGGCTCGTCGCTGCCGCCGGTGCCCAGCGGCCTGGCCATCCTGCCCTCGGTGCCCAACCCCAAGTACGCCGACCTGACCGGCGTGGGCATCTCGGGCGTGGTGCTGGTCTCGATCCTGCTGATCGCCAAGTTCGCCAAGGGCTTCCTGTCCAACATCGCGGTGCTGGCCGGCATCGTGATCGGCGCCGTCATCGCCTCCGCCATGGGCCTGATGAACTTCGACAAGGTGGCCAAGGCCGGCTGGTTCGACATCGTGATGCCGCTGGAAATCGCGATGCCGGTGTTCAACCCCATCCTGATCCTGACCATGTCGCTGGTGATGGTGGTGGTGATGATCGAATCGGTAGGCATGTTCCTCGCGCTGGGCGACATGACCGAGCGCGAGATCAGCCAGGCCGACATGACCCGCGGCCTGCGCACCGACGGCCTGGGCACGCTGCTGGGCGGCATCTTCAACACCTTCCCCTACACCAGCTTCTCGCAGAACGTGGGCCTGGTGGCGGTGACCGGCGTCAAGAGCCGCTGGGTCTGCGTGGCGGGCGGCTTCATCCTCATCATCCTGGGCGTGCTGCCCAAGCTCGGCGCACTGGTGGAATCCCTGCCCACCGTGGTGCTCGGCGGCGCCGGCCTGGTGATGTTCGGCATGGTGGCGGCCACCGGCATCCGCATCCTGGGCAACGTGGACTTCCGCGGCAACAAGCACAACGGCATGATCGTGGCCGTGTCCATCGGCGTCGGCATGATCCCGCTGATCGCACCCAACTTCCGCCAGTGGATGCCGCACTCCATCCACCCGCTGATCGAATCGGGCATCTTGCTGGCCTCCATCTGCGCCGTGCTGCTGAACGTGTTCTTCAACGGCGCCAAGAGCAGCACCGAAGACATCATCGCCGCCGCCAAGCAGGCCGATGCCCACTGATTCTCACCGATGAAACACGGCCCCGCAGAATGTTGTCCAACACAGCATCTGCGGGGTTTCACGCCGCTACACTTCTCAGGGAATCTCCGACGAGACAGCGTCCGCGAACCAGAGCACGATGTTTCTTGATCGGTGACGACCGAGAGCCGATTCGACCCGAGAGGCGCCACGCCTCTTTCTGTTTTTTTGATGAGCAACACCTATGGCACAACAACTGTCCGCCGCTGAACAAGCATTGCGCGAAGCCGCCCGTGAATACCACCGCAGCCCCAGCAAGGGCAAGATCTCGGTCAACGCCACCAAGCCCCTGTCCAACCAGCGCGACCTGTCGCTGGCCTACTCGCCGGGCGTGGCCTATCCCTGCCTGGACATCCAGGCCGACCCGTCGCTGGCGGCCGAGTACACCTCGCGCGGCAACCTGGTCGGCGTGATCACCAACGGCACCGCGGTGCTGGGCCTGGGCGACATCGGCCCGCTGGCCGGCAAGCCGGTGATGGAGGGCAAGGGCTGCCTGTTCAAGAAGTTCGCGGGCGTGGATGTGTTCGACATCGAACTCGATGCGCGCGACCCCGACAAGATCATCGAGATCGTGGCCGCGCTCGAGCCCACGCTGGGCGGCATCAACCTTGAGGACATCAAGGCGCCCGAGTGCTTCTACATCGAGCGCGAGCTGTCCAAGCGCATGAACATCCCGGTGTTCCATGACGACCAGCACGGCACCGCCATCATCTCCAGCAGCGCGCTGCTCAACGGCCTGGAGCTGGTGGGCAAGCAGATCGACCAGGTCAAGATCGCGGTCTCGGGCGCCGGCGCCGCCGCCATCGCCTGCCTCGACGTGATGGTGGGCCTGGGCGTCAAGCGCGAGAACATCTACGTGGTCGACTCCAAGGGCGTGATCTACGAGGGCCGCCCCGGCGGCTTCGACGAATCCAAGGCCCGCTACGCACAGAAGACCGAAGCCCGCACGCTGGCCGACGTGGTCAACGGCGCCGACGTGTTCCTCGGCTGCTCGGCCCCCGGCGTGCTCACCGCCGAGATGGTCAAGACCATGGCCGACAAGCCCATCATCCTGGCGCTGGCCAACCCCGAGCCCGAGATCCGCCCCGAGCTGGCCAAGGCCATCCGCCCCGACTGCATCATCGCCACCGGCCGCTCCGACTACCCGAACCAGGTCAACAACGTCCTGTGCTTCCCGTACATCTTCCGCGGCGCGCTGGACTGCGGCGCCACCAAGATCACCGAGGCGATGAAGCTCGCCTGCGTGCGCCAGATCGCCGCGCTGGCCAAGGAGAACATCAGCGAGGAAGTAGCCAACGCCTATGCCGGCAAGGAGCTGGTCTTCGGCCCCGACTACCTGATCCCCACGCCGTTCGACTCGCGCCTGATCCTGAAGATCGCGCCCGCGGTGGCCAAGGCTGCCGAGGAGTCGGGCGTGGCCACGCGCCCGATCGCCGACATGGAAGCCTACAAGGAGCAGTTGTCGCGCTTCGTGTTCCAGACCGGCATCCTGATGCGCCCGGTGATCAGCGCCGCCAAGGCGGTGGCCGATGCGCAAAAGCGCGTCGCCTACGCCGATGGCGAGGACGAGCGCGCGCTGCGCGCGGCCCAGTTCGCCATCGACGACCGCATCGCCCGCCCCATCCTGATCGGCCGCCCCGCGGTGATCCAGGCCCGCATCGAGAAGGCCGGCCTGCGCATGCAGCCGGGCAAGGACTTCGAGGTGGTAGACCCGTCGGACGACCCGCGCTTTCGCCAGTACTGGGAGCACTACCACCAGCTGATGAAGCGCGACGGCGCCACCGCCGAGGTGGCCAAGGCGGCGGTGCGCCGCTCCAACACCATCATCGCCTCGCTGATGGTCAAGCTCGGCGATGCCGACGCCATGATCTGCGGCCTGGTCGGCACCTACGAGACGCACCTGGAGCGCATCCACAACATCCTGGGCCATGCGCCCGACGCCTCGCACTACGCGGCGCTGAACGCGCTGATGACCAACAACGGCACGCTGTTCATCACCGACACCTACGTCAACGAAGACCCCACGGCCGAGCAGCTCGCCGACATCGCCTGGATGTCGGTGCAAGAGGTGCAGCGCTTCGGCCTGCCGGCCAAGGTGGCCTTCCTGTCGCATTCGAGCTACGGCTCGTCCAAGCGCGCCTCGGCCAGGAAGATGCGCGCCGCGCGCGACATCTTCGTGGCCCGCCATCCCGAGATCGAATGCGACGGCGAGCTGCACGGCGATGCCGCGCTCGAGCCCAAGATCCGCGCCACCTACCTGGGCGAAGCCGACACCTCGCTCAAGGGCGCGGCCAACCTGCTGGTGTGCCCGAACCTCGATGCGGCCAACATCCTGTACAACGTGCTCAAGACCACGACCAGCGGCGGCGTGACCGTGGGCCCGATCCTGATGGGCGTCTCGGCGCCGGCCTACATCCTGACGCCGGCATCCACCGTGCGCCGCGTGCTGAACATGACCGCCCTGGCCGTGGCCAGTGCCGCCGCACGCCGCGCCTGAGCGGGCCTTGCGCCCATGAAAACGGGGCCTTCGGGCCCCATTTTTTGTTTTTGGCGTATTTGTTTGTATGTAGAAGCCGCGTCTCTGCTCTCCAAAAATCAGCCCTGCGGCAGCTCCCAGAACGCCTTTCCATCCCCGCCGCACATGGCCTCGGCAATCCGCTGCGCGGTCGGCAGCGATCCGGTCAGCCCCAGATGCCCATGCCCCACCGCCAGCCACAGCCCCGGCAGCGCATCGACATGCCCCACCACCGGCACCGAATTGGGCAGGCAGGGCCGGTGGCCCATCCAGCTCTCGGCCGGCCGCTCGCCCAGCGCCGGGAAAGCCTCGCGCGCGATGCGCTGCAGCATCGCTGCGCGGCGCGGGTTCGGCGGGGCCTTCAGCCCGGCGATCTCCACCGTGCCGCCCACGCGCAGGCCGCCCTCCATCGGCGCGACAAACACCTTCTTGTCCGCCAGCACCACGGTGCGCTGCACCAGGGCCTGGGCGCCGGCGAACTGCACGTGGTAGCCGCGCTGCGACTCGATGGGCAGCCACATGCCCAGCGGCTTGAGCAGCTGCGGCGCCCAGGCGCCGGCCGCCACCACCACCTGGGAGCAGGACTGTGCCGGCGCGCCGTCCATCTCGATGCGCCAGCCCTCCTCCAGCGGCCGCAGCCGCCGCACATCGGCCCGCAGCAGCTGCCCGCCGCGGCGCAAGAAGGCCTGCAGCAGGGCCTGCACATAGCGGTAGGGGTTGAGGACCGTGCCATGGTCCGCCAGTAAGCGGCCGTGCGCATAGCCATGGGGCGCCTGCGGCTCCAGCGCCTCGATGCCGGCGCGGTCCAGACGCTGCACCGCATAGCCGTACTGCTCGCGCAGCTGCCAGCCCAGCGCATCCTTGTCGGCCGCCGCCGCATCCGGGTACAGGTGCAGGTGGCCGTGGCGGATGAACAACTCGGGCACGCCCAGCGCGCGGGCCATGCGCTCGTGCGCATCGACCGCGCCACGGTACAGCTCGTTCAGCACCGCGGCGGCGGCCCGCACCTTCGACGGCTCGGCGGACTGGGCGAACGCCACCAGCCAGGAGGCCGCCCGCGGCAGGTAGCGCAGCGGCAGCGACAGCGGCCCGTCGGCATCCAGCAGCATGCCGGGCACGCTCCTGAGCACGCCGGGCAGCGCCAGCGGCGCCACCGAGCCCGGGCTGATCGCGCCCGAATTGCCATAGCTGCAAGCCATGCCCGGCTCGCCGCGCTCCAGCAGCGTGACCTCGGCGCCCCGGCTGCGCAATGCCAGCGCGGTACTCACGCCCACCACGCCGGCGCCGATCACCGCGACGCGCGGCGGCTTTTCATTTGCCGTATCTGCGGCCATATTCACCATCCAAAATGCCCGGCCCACACCAGCGCGGCCTCGGGCGTGAAGGCATCCGCCGCGAGCTCCTGCTGCAGCCGCTCGCGCGGCCAGCAGGCGAACTGCTGCACCTCGCCGTCCTGGTTGCTCGGCACCAGGCCCTGCGGCAGGGTGCAGCGCCACCAGTGGATGTCTTCGTGCATATAGCTCAGCCCCCGGCCGTCGCTGTCGCCATCGCTGGCCGGCTGGCGAAAGCGCAGCACGCCGCCCCGGTGCAGCGCCTGCAGCTCGGCCATGCGCAGGCCGGCCTCTTCCCAGGTTTCGCGCGCCAGCGCCTGCTCCAGCGTGTCGCCCGACGACACCATGCCGCCCATCAGCGTGTCCCAGCGGCCGGGGTAGCTGTCCTTGTGGGCCGAGCGCTGCTGCACCCAGCAGCCGCCATCGGGCGCCAGCCCTACCAGGTGCACCGCCTGCGTGGCAATGCCCAGCGGCCGCACCGCGCCACGCTCGACCGTGCCCACCGCATGGCCGCCTGCCGCGCGCACCAGCAGCTGTTCGTTGCGCCAGGCGCCGCTGCGGCCCGCGGCGCGCAGCGCCTGGGCCAGGCGGTTCAGCGCGGCGGTAGCGTCGCCGCGCTCGAACTCCAGCACCCAGGCCGCCGCGCCCGCATGCTCGCGCTTGATCAGCAGCACGCCATCGGCCAGGCGGCCGGGCAGCCCGGTCTCGATCAGGAAATGCTCCAGCAGCGAGCCCACCACATGGCCGCCCACCACGAAGGGAATACGCGGCTGCAGCGGCGGGCGCTGCAGCGACTGCCGGGCCTGCAGCGCCCAGGCCGGCCCATCCGATCCATTGCCCATCGATGCCCTCACGGCAGCAAGATGGTGCTGCCCGTGGTCTGCCGCGCCTCGAGCGCACGGTGCGCCGCCTGTACATCGGCCAGCGCAAAGCGCTGCTCGATGTGGATCTTGACCTGGCCCGACTCGACCACCGCGAACAGGTCGTCGGCCATGGCCTGGCAGGCCTCGCGCGAGGACAGGTGCGCGAACAGCGTCTGGCGCGTGACGTACAGGCTCTTGGGCGCGAGCGACGCGGGCGCGAACGGCGGCACCGGCCCCGAGGCATTGCCGAACGAGACCATCAGCCCGAAGCGCCTGAGGCACTGCAGCGAGCCCTCCCAGGTGTCCTTGCCAACCGAGTCGTACACCACTTTCACGCCCCGCCCGCCGGTGATCTGCTGCACCCGCTCGGCAAAGTTCTCGCTGCGGTAGTTGATGGCATGGGCCGCGCCGTTGGCCAGCGCCAGCTGGCATTTCTCGTCGGAGCCGGCGGTGGCGATCACCTGCAGGCCCAGCGCCTTGCCCCACTGGCAGGCGATCAGCCCCACGCCGCCGGCAGCGGCATGGAACAGCACATGGTCGCCGGCCTCCAGCCCCTCGGCAGGCCGGCAGCGCTTGAGCAGGTACTGCGCCGTCATGCCCTTGAGCATCATCGCGGCGCCGGTCTCGAAGCCGATGCCATCCGGCAGGCGGCAGACGAACTGCGCGGGCATGGTGCGCAGCTCGCTGTAGCTGCCGGGCGGGTTGGTGGCGTAGGCCACGCGGTCGCCCACGCTCAGGTGCGAAACGCCCGGGCCCACCGCCTCGACCACGCCGGCCGCCTCCATGCCCAGCTGCAGCGGCAGCGGCAGCTGGTACAGGCCGGTGCGCTGGTAGACGTCGATGAAGTTCAGCCCGATGGCGTGGTGGCGGATGCGCACCTCGCCCTGCTGCGGCTCGGCCACCGGCACCTGCACCAGCTGCATGGCCTCGGGGCCTCCGGTCTGTTGAATCTGTACGGCTAAAGGCATGGGCTTGCTCCTTCGGGGGGAAAATGACTGCGCCAGGTCGCGCGCGTGTCGAATCCTGCCACGATTTGCCTGCGCCTGCAGGGCACACGGTTTACAGTGCCGCCATGCGACTGACTCCATCCACCGTCCTGCTGTTGATATTTGCGCCGCTGATGTGGGCGGGCAACGCGGTGGCCGGCCGGCTGGTGCACGACCTGGCCTCGCCGATGCTGCTCAACTTCGTGCGCTGGACGCTGGCGCTGGCCCTGCTGCTGCCGCTGAGCTGGCAGGTGCTGCGCCGCGGCAGCCCGCTGTGGCCGCACTGGCGCCGCTATGCGCTGATCGGCCTGCTGGGCGTAGGCTGCTACAACGCGCTGCAGTATCTGGCACTGCAGACCTCGGGGCCGATCAACGTCACGCTGGTGGCCGCCAGCATGCCGCTGTGGATGATGGGCTTCGGCACGCTGCTGTTCGGCGTGCGCATCACCGGCGCGCAGATGCTGGGCGCGCTGCTGTCGATTGCCGGCGTGCTGGCGGTGCTCAGCCATGGCGACTGGCAGCAGCTACTGGCGCTGCGGCTGGTGCCGGGCGATCTGTACATGCTGCTGGCCACCGCCTGCTGGTCGCTCTACAGCTGGCTGCTGACGCGCACCAGCGAGCCCGCGTCCATACGCGGCGACTGGGCCGCCTTTCTGATGGCGCAACTGGCTTTCGGCTGGCTCTGGTCGGGCGCCTTCACGGCCGGCGAGTGGGCCGTGGGCAAGCTGCACGCCGAGTGGACGCCCACGCTGCTGGCCGCGGTGGCCTATATCACCATCGGCCCGGCAGTGCTGGCCTACCGCGCCTGGGGCGCCGGCGTGCAGCGCGTGGGGCCGACGGTGGCGGGCTTTTTCGCCAACCTCACCCCGCTGTTCGCGGCGGTGCTGTCGGCCGCCTTCCTGGGCGAGCCGCCGCGGCTGTACCACGGCATCGCGTTCGCGCTGATCGTCGGCGGCATCGTGGTGTCGTCGCGGCGCTAGGCCATGCGATAGTACGGGGGTCATGAGACCGCTTCCCGATCCTGCTCCCCCCTCCGGCGCCCGTGGGCTGCCGGCGCCGTTTTCCGCCCTGGCGCTCGACAGCGCGCACCATGAGCCGCTGTGGCGCCAGCTGTTCCAGCAGATGTGCCAGCTGCTGGGCAACGGCAGCCTGGCCACGGGCATGGGCCTGCCCACCGAGCGCGAGCTGGCGCTGGCGCTGGGTGTGAGCCGCGTCACCGTCAAGCGCTGCTACGACGAGCTGCGCCGCATGGGCGTGCTGGCCGGTCGCGGACGGGCGGGCACCGCGGTGCAGGCGGTCGCGCTGCCGCAGCCGGCGCGCGTGCAGCCCATGCTGGGGCGGCTGCAGGGCTTCACCGAAGAGATGCGTGAGCTCGGCATGGCGGCATCGACCCAGCTGCTGCAGCTGGCGCAGACCCAGGACCGGCGCATCGCCTCGATCTTCGGGCGCCCGTCGGGCTCGCGCTTTCTGCATGTGGCGCGCATCCGCCTGGGCGATGGCATACCGATGACGCGGGAGCTGGCCTGGTACGACCTGTCGGTCGCACCACAGCTGGCGCAGTGGAACGGCGAGGGCTCCGCCTACGCCTGGCTGCGCGAGCGCTGCGGCCTGCGCCTGGCCCATGCCGACCAGACGGTGGAAGCCGTGCTCAGCGCCGCCGAGGAGAACGAGGCCTTCGGCTATGCCAGCCCCCAGCCCTGCCTGCTGCTCAAGCGCCGCACCTATGCCAACGCGCCGGTGATCGCGCTGGTCGAATATGTGGAGGGCACCTTCCGCGGCGATGCCTATGTGTACCGCACGCGCCTGACGGTTTAGCCCGGCAAGGCGCTACCACCGGCATGGCTATCGCCGGCCCGGCCTGAGCGGCCGCGCGGCGGGCAGCGAGCCGTCTTCCAGCCAGGGCCGCAGTTGCTCGCGCCGCGGCAGCCGCGCCAGCACGCCCGCGCCGGCCACCACATGGGCCGCGCAGCGCTGCGCGCGCTGCATGGACTGCGCCATGCCGCAGCCCGACAGCTGCGCGCTCATGTAGGCGGCGGCAAAGGCATCGCCCGCCCCCACCGCATCGACCGCATCCACCGCGCATGCATCGACCTGCCAGCCTTGCCAATGCCCGGTGGCCGCCAAGCGCTCAAACCCCAGGCTGCCCCGCGGCCCCTGGGTGAGCAGCAGCTGCGTCAGGCGCGGCCATTGCCGGGCCAGCCGCTGCAGCAGCTGCCCGGGCAGGCCCGCGCCTGTGCCCGGCTCCATACCCAGCAAGGCGGTGGCCTCGGCCTGGTTGACGATCAGCACCTGCGTGGCCTCGCGCAGCGCTGGCGAAGGCTCGCACCAGGGCGAGGGATTGAGCACCGTCACCGCCCCGGCCGCTGCCGCCATGGCCAGCGCGCGCTCCACCGCCGGCAGCGCGGCCTCCAGCTGCGCATACACCATCGCGGCCGACGCCAGCTGCGCCGCCGCGGCATCGGCATGCCCGGCGCCCAGCAAGGCGTTGGCGCCGGGGTAGACCACGATCTGGTTCTCGCCGCCCGGGCCGACCAGGCCGCAGCCCATGCCGGAGTGGCCGGGCAGCCGGGCCAGATGGCGGCCATCGATGCCTTCGGCCGCCAGCAGCGCCTGCAGGCAGTCCCCCGCGCTGTCGCTGCCGCAGGCCATCAGCACCGACACGCGCGCGCCCGGCTCCGCCAGGCGCGCCAAGCCCACCGCCACGTTCAGCCCCTTGCCGCCGGGCTCCACCCACAGCTGGGCGGCGGCCAGGGTTTCACCGGCGCGCGGCAGCCGCTCCACCTGCCAGCAGCAGGCCTGGACATAGCTGCCCACCACGAGGATCTGCGGATGGGAATGCGGCGACATGGCCGCCAGCTTATGCCCGACAGAGGCCGGCTGTCCAGCCTGCTCCATGCGGCTAGCGCGCCGCGGCAGCCAGTGCGCGCGCCTGCGAGGGCGTCATGCCATAGCGCCTGCGGAAACTGCGGTTGAAATAGGACAGATCGCCAAAGCCCACATCCAGCGCCAGCGCGGCTATCGCCCGCCGCTCCAGGCGCGGATCGGCCAGCATGCGCCGCGCCAGCGCCAGGCGCCGCTCCAGCACCAGGGCGCTGAAGCTCAGGCCCTCGTCCTCCAGCAGCATGTGCAGGTAACGCGGCGTGATGCCCTGGCGCAGCGCCACCGCATGCACCGAGAGCGCGGCATCGGTGAAATGGGCCTCCACATCCTGCTTGACCGCCAGCAGCCGTGCCGCACGCACGCCCCGGCCCCGGGCCAGGTGCGCCGCATCGCCCACTGCGCCTGCAGCCAGCGCGGCCAGATCGTGCAGGTGCAGCGCTGCCGCGCGGCGCAATGCGGGCGTAGCCAGCGCGCCGTGCCCACGCAGCAGCTGCGCATATGCCATCAGCATGGCCACCGCCGGATCGCCGCGCAGCGGCCGTAGCAAGGCCGCATCCACATCGACATGCATGGATGCCAGCAACGGGCGGCTCAACGCCACCGCGCACAACTGCGCCGGAGTATGGGCAACGACCGATTCGAGCTGGCCGGGCCTGGTGAAAACCGCCTCGCCGCCCGCCAGCCCCCACTCACTGCCGCCGCCGCGCGCCTGCAGCATGCCCTGCCCCCGGGTCCAGCCCGACAGCACCACCGCTTCATCCGGACCTCCGGCCTGGTGGATGCAGCGCGAGGGCGTGGTCTCGCCGATGCAGACCGCCAGGCCGTCGAAGGCGGTCACGCTGCCGCTCACTGCCAGCGCGTGGCCGTCCAGCGGCTCCACCTGGATGCCGCCAAGGAAACTGGTGAATTCCTCCTGGAATGCCCGCAAGCGCTGCCGCTCCCATATCGGCGCGGTGTGCAGCCATTGGGTCAATGGCCTCCCTGGGTCTGCAGTGTCGTTGCTCATGGATACCTCTTCGCCACGCCCATAGGGCTTGCCGGCAGCGGCCTGTATCGAAGAAGTATGTCTGATAGGTGGCTTACTTTGGTACTGTGTTTCAATTCCAAACAAAATGTTTTACCAAGTCTTCCTCCATAAGAAAAGCAAAAAGCATAGCAATTGATGTTTGATGCCCAAGGGCTGGCATTCATCCTTTCCACAACGGCGGCGAGCGCCGCACACCGCCGGCAGCGGCTGCATGGGCGGACTTCCCTGCAGTCCCAGCCCAGTTCGCCTTGCACCAAGACAACGGTGGCTCCCAGCCCTAATGTCTGCGCATGCCTCGGCTCTGGCATCGCAGTTGCGCCAGTGGCACGGCTGACCACGTTTCACCCATTCCAAGACAGGAGTCTGCTTCCCATGGCGTCCCATTCCATCACTCGACCTTGGTCCGCGCTGGCGCAGCGCAAAACCCTGCCCGGCGGCGCGCAAGTGCTGGCCCTGGCTGGCCTGCTGGCGGCATCTGCCAGCTGGGCGCAGACCACCTACGAAGCCACCGGCGGCTACGAGTACACCGTGCCGGCCGGAGCCATTGCCATCGAGGTGCTGGTCACCGGCGGCGAAGGAGGAAGCGGAGGCACCGACCGGAACCAGGCCTTGGTGGGCGGCCAGGGTGCGGCCGGCGCCAGCGTGAGCGCCCGCATCGGCGTAGCGGCCGGCGATACCGTATTCGTGCGCATCGGCAGCGGCGGCGGCTCAGGCGGCACCCCCAGCATGCCAGGCGCCGCCCGGGGCGGCGATGGCGGCGAGGGGGCATTCGGCACAGCGAACGAGAACTCGCGCTCCGGCGGTGCCGGCGGCAGCTATGCCAGCAACGAATTCTGGTGGGGCGGCAAGGGCGGCGTGGGCAGCGGCGGCGACGGCGCTCACGGCGCCCACCAGACGGTCGATGGCCATATCGACGGGCCTGGCGGAGGTGGCGGCGGCGGCCGGGGCGGCGGTGGGGGCGGGGGCGGCACCGGCGGCGATGCGGCGGCCGGCCATAGCGCCTCGGGCGGCGGCGGTGGCGGCGGATCGTCGCAGCTCAGCGTGGGCAATGCAGTGGTGCGGGCCGGCGGCGGGGGTGGCGGCGCAGGCGCCTATACCTCGACCACTGCCGGCAGCAGCGTCACCATCCGCGGCGGCAGCGGCAACACTTCGTCCGCGCTGAGTGCATCGGAGCCCGCATGCGCCGAACCCAGCAGCGGACTGCCGGGCCCCGGCGGCGGGGGCGGCCAATTGAGCGGAGGCGGCGGCGGAGGCGGCGGCGGTGGCTATATTGCGGGTGCCGGCGGCGACAGCGGCAAGGGCAGCGCCGACGCCGCCCTGGGCGGCGCGGGCGGCAGCTCATGTACCGCCACCGAGCCTGCCCACCCGGTGACGAGCAGTGCGGTGGCGGGCACAGGCCAGCAAGGTAGTTTGCCCGCCGAAGCGCCTGCCGGCACCGGCAGGCCCGGCCGGGCCGTCATCACACCGGTGTTTGCCCCAGCCCGGCACCCCATCACCGAAGTCGCCGTGCCGCCAGAGGGCGGCGGCGTGAGCTGCACACCCAATCCCGTGCCCGATGGCGAGACATCCGCCTGCATCGCCACGCCCGCCGATGGCTGGCAACTGACCACCATCGACGGCTGCGGCGGCACAGCCTCCGGCACCAGCCCCTACGGCACCGGCGCCGTCGTGGCGGCCTGCACGGTAACCGCCCACTTCGAGCGCCACACGGGCAGCTCGGCGCCTGCGGCCAGCGTACCCACCCTGGGCGCATACAACCTGGCGCTGCTGGGCCTGCTGGCGGCCGGACTGGGCGCTCTGCGGCTGCGGCGGCGCAATGGCTGACGGCGATCCGAACGCGGCTGCGCCATGAACACCACCACATCCACAGCCGCACCGCCACGGGCCCAAGCGCAGCGCCACAGGCCATTGCATACGGGCTGGCGCGCATGGTATCTGCGCGGGCTGACCTGGGCCTTCATGCTGCTGACCGCCGCGCGGCTGGTGGCCTACATGCCCACGGTGTGGGCCATCCTGCAGACCCGCGACTCCCGCCAGCACTCGCTGTGGACCTGGCTGATCTGGGTGGGCGCCAACCTGAGCATGGCCGCCTGGCTGTATGAGAGCAACGGCCACCGGATGGACAAGGCCATAGGCGTGAGCCTGGCCAATGCCGCAGCCTGCGGCCTGACCACGGGCGTCATCCTGTGGTTCCGGATTTGAACTCGCTTCAGAACGTGCCCGGATAGAAGCCGCCATCGGGCAGGATGTTCTGCCCTGTCAGGTAGGCCGCCTGCCGGCTGCACAGGAAGGCGCAGATCGCGCCGAACTCCTCGGGCGTGCCGAAGCGGCCGGCGGGGATCTGCTTTTGCTGGCTGGCGCGGATCTCGGCCTCGGGCTTGCCGGTTTTCTGCGCCGCCGCGGCGATGGTGCCGGCGATGCGGTCGGTGTCGAACTTGCCGGGCAGCAGGTTGTTGATGGTCACGCCGCGCGCCGCCAGCGGGCTGCGCGCCACGCCGGCCACGAAGCCGGTGAGGCCGCTGCGCGCGCCGTTGGACAGACCCAGGATGTCGATGGGCGCCTTGACCGAGCTGGAGGTGATGTTGACGATGCGGCCGAAGCCGCGCGCGGCCATGCCGTCCACCAGCGCCTGGATCAGCGCGATCGGGGTCAGCATGTTGGCATCCAGCGCCTGGACCCAGGTGTCGCGATTCCAGTCGCGGAAGTCGCCGGGCGGCGGCCCGCCGGCATTGTTGACCAGGATGTCGAAGTCACGCCCCGGGCCGCCCGGCGCGGCCAGCACCGCCGCGCGCCCGGCTTCGGTGGTGATGTCGGCGGCCACCGCGATCACCTTGGGCTCGGCCCGCTCGCCGCCCTTCGCGGCCCAGGCGGCGGCCAGCGTGCGCAGCTGCGCGGCCGTGGCCTGCAGCGCCTCGGCGCCGCGCGCATTGATCACCAGGTTCACGCCCTCTTGCACCAGCGCCTGGGCGCAGCCCCGGCCCAGCCCCTTGCTTGCCGCGCACACCAGCGCCCACTTGCCCGCAATGCCCAAATCCATGTTCGACTCCTTGTGTCTGCAAAGCCCTTGTTTGTAGCGCAAACCGGCTCAACGCGCCGGTCTGCGGGAAAAGACATAAATCCCCGCCAGCACCAGCAAGGTGCCGGCCGCGATCGCCGGCGTGAAGGGCTCGCCCAGCAGCCATACGCCCATCAGGATGGTGGACAGCGGCCCCACCATGCCGGTCTGGGCCACCGTGGCCGGACCCAGGCGCTCGACTGCCATCATCACCATCAGCACCGGCACCGCGGTGCACAGCACCGCATTGAGCACCGACAGCCAGACCACCGGCGCCGGCACCAGCGCCGCTGCCAGCGGCCGTAGCAGCGCGAACTGCGCGATGCACAGCACACAGGCGACCGAGGTGGCCAGCCCCACCAGCCGCAGCGCGCCGATCCGCTGCACGAACTGCCCGCTGTAGACCAGGTAGATGGAGTAGCTGACGGTGCTCAGGAACACCAGCAGCGAGCCCCACAGCACCCGCGTGCCCTCGGCCCGCAGCTCCAGGCCGAACACCAGCAGCATGCCGGCGTAGCTCAGCGCCAGGCCGGCGAGCTGCCGCCCGCTGGCGCGGCGGCGGTACAGCAGCCAGCCCAGCAGCAGCACCAGCGTGGGGTTGAGGTACAGGATCAGCCGCTCCAGGCTCGCGCTGACATAGGCCAGCCCGGCGAAATCAAGGTAGCTCGACAGGTAGTAGCCGCTGAAGCCCAGGCCCAGCACGCCCAGCCAATCGCGGCCGGTGAGCGCCGCCTTGCCGCGCCCGGCCCACCAGGCCATGGCCACGAACAGCGGCAGCGCGAACAGCATGCGGTACATGATGAGCGTGGTGGCGTCCACGCCATGGCGGTAGGCCAGCTTGACGATGATGGCCTTGCCGCTGAAGGCGATGGCGCCGAAGAAGGCCAGCAAAAAGCCGGTGCGCTGCGCGGATGGCGCGGCGGCGGTGAGGGATGCAGTCACGGGAAAGCCAGCAATGAGCCAGGCGCCGGCCGCTGCCGTCGCCTGTGGCGCCGGGCCGCGCCAAGCGGCCTCAGTGCGATCCGCCCAGCAGCTTCTGGTGCGTCTTGCGGATCGACCACCACACCCCGAAGGCTACCAGCGGAATGGCCAGCGCCGCCGTCGTTTCTGGCGACAGCGGCCATCCCCATTTCTGCGCCGCCTTGGCCAGGTAGCTGACCAGGCCGACGATGTAGTAGGTGATCGCTGCCACCGACAGCCCCTCCACCGTGGACTGCAGCTTCAGCTGCAGCCCCTGGCGCTCGTTCATCGCGGCCAGCAGCGCCTGGCGGCCCTGCTGCTGGTTGATGTCCACCCGGGTCTGCAGCAGGTTGCTCATGCGCGATACGCGCTGCGACAGCGCCTCCAGCCGCAGCAGCGCCGAGGCGCAGGTGTTGCGCGCAGGGCTCAGGCGCCGCTCCATGAAGTCGCCGATGGTCTGGTTGCCCTCCAGCCGCTGCTCGTCCACATCGGCCACGCGCTGCTCCACCAACGCAAAGTAGGCGGCGCTGGCCGACAGGCGCGAGTGGCAGGCGGCGTACTGGCTCTCGACCTGGCCGGCCAGGCGGGTGAGCCGGTCGAGCAGCTGCGGCTCGCTCTCGGGCTCGGCGCTGCGGATGGCGCCGGCCAGCTGCGCCAGCTCGCCCTCCAGGCCGGCCAGCGCGTGCATGCTGTCGCGCGCCGCCGGCAGGCCCAGCAGCGCCGCCATGCGGTAGGTCTCGATCTCAAGCAGGCGCTGCACCAGCCGCCCCATGCGCCGCGGCGGCAGGCCCTTGTTGCAAACGAAGATGCGCGAAGCGCCATCGGGGTAGACGGTAAAGTCGGTGTAGACATTGGCCAGCAGCCCGGCCGCGCGCGAGGCGACGAGCTTGTCCTCTTGCAGCCAGGGCGGCACGCCGCGCTCGGGCTGCGAGGCGCCGCCGAGCACCCACAGGTGCTGCGCCAGGATGCACTGCCCCGGCAGCGCCGCCAGCCACTGCAGCGGCGCGGCATCGCTGGCCGGCGGCAGCGCGGTGACGTCGGACAGCGGTGTGGGCAGCGGGCGGATCCAGGTCCACGAGACGAACTCGGTGTGCAGCTCCCAGCGCAGCCGGCAGTTGCCCAGGTCGATGCGCAGGTGCGTGGCATCGGCCGCGGGCACCGGCAGCCGCAGCTCGTCGAGCAACCGGTGCAGCCAGGCCCGGCTGGCCTCGCGCTCGCGGGCATCGGCCCACATCACGATGCAGGAGACTGCCGTGTGCTGCTCCACCGGCTCGGGCGGGCGGGCATGTACCTCGTTGTGCAGCGGCAGGCGCAGGGAATGCTGGGTCAGCTTGGCCAGGGTGTTCATGATGCATCCGGAAGAAGCTCGCATGGTATCGCCACCAGCGCCGCGCCCCCGCGGAGAACTGTTATTCCAGCGGAAAAATAGCTTCCACGCCCCCGCTGCGCGAGCTCCGCCGCCCCACGGTGGGGCGTTTTTTCCATGGAGCGGCCCGGCGCCAGAAAGAAAAAACGGCACCTTGCGGTGCCGTTCTCGGTGCTCGAGGCGGGAATCAATCCTCGACGAATGCTTCCTCGCGGCGCTTGCTCACCGCCGGCAGGCAGACGATGACGAGCAGGATCAGCGCGGCGACCAGCAGGCCGGCGGAGATCGGGCGCGTCACGAACACGCTCCAGTCGCCGCGCGACAGCAGCAGCGCGCGGCGCAGGTTCTCTTCCATCATCGGCCCCAGGATGAAGCCCAGCAGCAGCGGCGCGGGCTCGCAGCCGACCTTGTGGAACACATAGCCCACGAAGCCGAAGATGCCCACCATCCACACGTCCCACGAGTTGTTGTTGGTGCCGTACACACCGACCGCGCAGAACAGCACGATGGACGGGAACAGCCAGCGGTAGGGCACGGTCAGCAGCTTGATCCACACGCCGATCAGCGGCAGGTTCAGGATCACCAGCATCAGGTTGCCGATCCACATCGAGGCGATCAGGCCCCAGAACAGCTCGGGGTTGCTGGTCATCACCTGCGGGCCGGGCTGGATGTTGTGGATGGTCATCGCACCCACCATCAGCGCCATCACGGCATTGGGCGGAATGCCCAGCGTCAGCAGCGGAATGAACGAGGTCTGCGAACCGGCGTTGTTGGCCGACTCGGGAGCGCACACGCCGCGGATGTTGCCCTGGCCGAAGGGCACTTCGCCCGGCTTGAGCTTGGTCTTCTTCTCGATGGTGTAGGCAGCGAAGGCCGACAGCATGGCGCCGCCGCCGGGCAGGATGCCCAGGGCCGAGCCCAGCGCGGTGCCGCGGATCATCGCGGGGAACATGCGCTTGAAGTCTTCGCCCGTGGGGAACAGGCCGGTCACCTTGGCGGCGAACACTTCGCGCTCTTCGTCGGACTTGGACAGGTTGGCGATGATTTCGCCGTAGCCGAACACGCCCATGGCCACCACCACGAAGTCGATGCCGTCGGTCAGCTCGGGAATGTCGAAGCTGTAGCGCGCCACGCCGGAGTTCACGTCGGTGCCCACCAGGCCCAGCAGCAGGCCCAGCACGATCATGCCCACGGCCTTGAGCAGCGAGCCCGAGGCCAGCACCACCGCGCCGATCAGGCCCAGGGTCATCAGCGAGAAGTATTCGGCCGGACCGAACATGAAGGCCACTTCGGTCAGCGGCGGCGCGAACGCGGCCAGGATCAGCGTGCCCACGCAGCCGGCGAAGAACGAGCCTATGCCCGCCGCCGCCAGCGCCGGTCCCGCCCGGCCTTTTCGGGCCATCTGGTAGCCGTCGATCACGGTCACCACCGAGGAGGACTCACCCGGCAGGTTCACCAGGATGGCGGTGGTCGAGCCGCCGTACTGTGCGCCGTAGTAGATGCCGGCCAGCATGATCAGCGCGGCCACCGGGGGCAGCGCATAGGTGGCGGGCAGCAGCATGGCGATCGTCGCCACCGGGCCGATGCCGGGCAGCACGCCGATCAGCGTGCCCAGCAGGCAGCCGACGAAGCAGTAGATCAGGTTCTGGAAAGTGAAGGCGACGCCGAAGCCCGTCGACAGATTGTTGATGAGATCCATGGACAAATGCTCCTGCTTAGCCCGTGATGAAGCTGGGCCAGACCGGGAACTGCAGGTTCAGCGCCCAGACGAAAGCCACATAGCTGCCGATCGCGAGAACGGTGGCCAGAACGAAAACCGACTTGGCATGGAATTCATGCCCGGCGAGGCTGGCGATGAACACCAGCGCGTAGATGGCGATGATCAGCCCCATGGCCGGAATGCCCCAGCTGGGCACGCCCACCAGCAGGATGCCGAAGGCGAAGTTGGCGGCCAGGATGAAGAACACCTGCTTCCAGGCCCACCGGCCCACCGGATCGCCGTCCGGCGGCCCCGAGGTCAGGCCCTTGAAGGCCACGCTCGCACCGATCAGCGTCAGCAGGATACCGAGAATCATGGGGAAATAGCCAGGCCCCATGCGGGCGCCCGAGCCAATGGTGTAGTTCTGGGCGCCAACGGCGAACCCAATACCTACGGCCATGTACATCAGGCCTGCCCAAAAGTCTTTTTGGCTCTTGAGTTTCACAAACACGTCTCCATTCGGATACAACGACACGGCATTGTCCCTGCCATGGGGGTGCTGCCGAATGTGGATACCACCTACATTTCGACACAGGAAAACCCTAGATAGACATGCTTGTTGAGGCTGCTTTGCACAGCCGGGCCGGACTGGGCTCAGGCCGGCGCCAGCGGCTTGAACACGCGCAGCCATTTGTGCGCCGGCAGCCCGGTGGCCGCATGGACCTGCTGCGCGCGCAGCTCCAGCAGCTCCCGCCCGGGCCGCAGCGGCTGGCGCCCGGCCAGCACCACGGTGTTACCCTCCTTCGTGGGCCTGAAGGCCCAGACCGCATCGCGGCCGAAGGCCTGCGCGATCTGCTCCAGGCTGCGCTCGTAGCTGCTGGTGCGGCCGAACAGGTTCACCGTCATGCAGCCATCATCGGTGAGCAGGCTGCGGCAGTGGGCATAGAAATCGGCATCGTCGAGCACCGGCGCGGCGGCCTCGTGGTCGTACAGGTCGACCTGCAGCGCATCCACGCTCGCCAGCCGCTCGGCGCGCTGCACCTCCAGCGCCGCATCGCCCTGCACCACCTGCAGCAGGCCGCCGTCGGGCGGCAGCTTGAACCACTGGCGGCACACCGCGATCACCTGCGGGTTCAGCTCGATGGCGGTGGTGCGCATGTGCAGCTGCCGGCAGCAGAACTTGGTGATGGCCGCGGCCCCCAGGCCCAGCTGCAGCGCATGGCGCCGCGGCACCGAATCCCATTCGACGAACAGCAGCCACGCCATCATGCGCTGCACGTATTCGAGGTCGATGTCGAAGGGCTTCTTGATGCGCATCGAGCCCTGGACCCAGGGCGTGCCCAGGTGCAGGTAGCGGGTGCCGTCGTAGTCCGAGATCGTGACTTCGGGCAGCTGGTCTGCCGCCGCAGCGGTTTTTCTTTTGGCCATGGGCGGCGATTATCGTTGCTGCAGCAAAGGCTCGGCCCGTATGCATTGCTCCAGCATGTCCACCAGCGCCCGCACCCGCGCCGGCAGCTGCCGCTGCTGCGGCCACACCGCGTAGATGGGGTTGGGCTCGGCCTGCCATTGCCGCAGCACCCGCACCAGCGTGCCCGCGCGCAGCTGCGCGTCGCACACCCACAGCGGGCACCACAGCAGCCCCTGGCCGGCCTGCGCCAGCTCGACCGCCAGCGCCACATCGTTGACCACGCAGTGCCGCGCCGGCGGCAGCGTGAACTCGCGGCTCTCGCCGCTGGCCTTGTGACGGATGCGCACCGACAGCAGGGGATCGGCCACCACCCAGGCGTGCGGCTCCAGCTCGTCCGGATGCGCCGGCTCGCCCATGCGCGCCAGGTAGCCGGGCGAGCCGACCAGGCCGATCGCGGTCACCCCCAGGCGCCGCAGCGCCAGGCTTGAATCGGGCTGCTCGCCCACGCGGATCGCCAGGTCGGCGCCCTGCTCGAACATGTCCTCGCGCACGTTGGACAGGCGCAGGTCCAGCCGCGCGCGTGGATAGCGGCTCAGAAAGTCGGCCCACACCGGCTTGAGCAGGCCCTTGGCCAGGTTCATCGGCGCCAGCACCCGCACCAGGCCCTGCACTTCGGTCAGCGTCGCCTCCAGGCTCTGCGTGGCCTGCTGCAGCGACTGCAGCAGCGGGCTGCAGCGCTCGTAGTAGGCCAACCCCTCGGGCGTGGGCTGCATGCGGCGGGCGCTGCGGTGCAGCAGCTGGCAGTTGAGCTGGCGCTCCAGCTGCTGCAACCGGCGCGTCACCGTGGCCGGCGGCAGCTGCATGCGCCGTGCCGCGGCGCTCAGGCTGCCGCTCTCCACAATCACCGCAAACAGCGCCAGATCATCGAGCATGATTTCAAATTTGGAATTTAAGAATCATAGTTATCGTATTTTCTCATTTTTAATCAGTGTATACACTATGGTATCTACCAGCTACTCTTGGAATCCACCATGTCCCCCGCCCTGCAACAACGGTTGCTCGTCTCCGTCATCATGTCCGTCACGCTCTCGACGCTGATGACCGCTTGGGTGATCTGGCTGAACATGGGCTTTGCCGAGGACTTCCTCGCGCGCTGGCAGCACGCCTTCCTGCTGTCGTGGCCCGCGGCCTTCACCATCGTGATGCTGATCGGCCCATCGGTGCAGCGGCTGGCGCACTGGCTGCTGACGCGCCGCGGCCTGCAGGCCGGCGGCCGGCCCGCGGCCTAGCGGCCTAGCGGCCGTTTTCAGAGCAACCGCAGCTCGGCCAGCACCTCGCGCCAGCCCGCGAGCTTGCGCTCGAAACTCCACGAGGCATTGGCCGGGCTGGTGGACGGCAGGCGCCAGGCCGGCAGGCCCAGCACTGCGCGCACTGCCTTCGCATGGCGAAAGCTCTCGCCGCCGTTGTGCAGCGCGCCCCGCAGCTGCGGGCTGTGCGCCCTGAGCGCCGCGAAATCGTTGAGCTGCGCATGGCGGATATTGCTGTCCAGGCTGCCCTCGCGCTCGCAGCTGGCATACACATCCCACAGGCCCAGGCCGCGCTCCAGCAGCCAGGCGCAGCGGCCGGCATAGTCGGCCGGCTGCGGGTAC
Organism: Comamonas sp. FG99; assembly: GCF_057808605.1. Classification (NCBI taxonomy): domain Bacteria; kingdom Pseudomonadati; phylum Pseudomonadota; class Betaproteobacteria; order Burkholderiales; family Comamonadaceae; genus Comamonas; species Comamonas sp. FG99. Next base: position 36,696 of record NZ_JBMDII010000021.1, on the reverse strand, counting down.
TGCGGCCACAGCGCCGCCAGCAGCGGCCAGAAGTGATTGCGCGGATAGGCGTAGTACTGGCGCTGCGCCAGCGACATGCCGCCTGGGAAGCTGCCCAGGATCAAGGCACGCGTGCCCGCGCTCACCACCGGCGGCAGGCCCTGCAGGCGCTCAGCAGCCATGGATCAGGGCCCCTAGCCTGGGCAGCACGCGGCAGGCATTGGCCGTGGTCTGGCGCCGCCAGTCTTGCAGCTCGGCCTGGCGCAGCTGGGCCAGTTCAGCCGCAATGCGCGGCAGCTCGGCCGGCGTGTTGCGCCCCTGGGCCACCCCTTGGGCACGCTGCCCGGCGGGGGTGTAGAGCCAGTGCGGCGGAATGTCGGGCGCATCGGTTTCCATCACGATGCAGTGCGGCGGCAGCTCCCGCGCCAGGCTGCGCAGATGCAGCGCGCGCTCGTAGGTAAGCGCGCCGCCGAAACCCAGCGCAAAGCCCTGGCCGGCGAAGTGCGCGGCCTGCTGCGCGCTGCCGTTGAAGGCATGGGCGATCCCGCCGATGGGTGGGCGCGCGCGCAGCGCCTTGAGCAGCTGGTCGCTGGACTTGCGCACATGCAGCAGCACCGGCAGGCCATGGCGCCGGGCCACCTCCAGCTGCTGCTGGTAGAACCAGGTCTGCCGTTCGGCGTCCAGCCCAGCGACAAAAAAGTCCAGCCCGATCTCGCCCACCGCTACCAGGCGCGGGTCGTCGCGGCACTCGTGCAGCAGCGCATCGAGCGCGACAATGTCGTCCTGGTGCGCGCGGCCGGTGTACAGCGGGTGAATGCCCAGCGCATAGCTGTCGCCAAAGCGGTGCGCCAGCTCGCGCACCCGCAGCCAGTTGCCGCGCTCCACCGCCGGTATCACGCAATGCCCCACGCCCGCGGCCCGCGCCTGCTCGCGCAGCGCATCGCGGTCGGCATCGAACTCGGCGGCGTCCCAATGGCAGTGGGTATCGATCCAGGTTGGCATTTCAAAAATAGGAGCTACTTGCGCTTGCCATATCTAATTTTCAATATGATTTCATATTGAAACATAAGATGGGAAAGCGCTAACAGCTATCAAATCTACTTACTCCAGCAAATGCCCCTGGTCCATGCGCAGCACGCGGTTGCAGCGCTGGGCCAGGCCTTCGTCGTGGGTGACCACGACAAAGGCCGTGCCCTGCTCGCGGGCCAGGCGCATCATCAGCGCGAACACGCCATCGGCGGTGGCGCGGTCGAGGTTGCCGGTGGGCTCGTCGGCCAGCACGCAGGCCGGCTGCGTGACCAGCGCGCGCGCGATCGCCACGCGCTGGCGCTCGCCGCCCGAGAGTTCGGCCGGCCGGTGCTGCACGCGCTTGTCCAGCCCCACCGCCGCCAGCATGGCGCGCGCCTGCTCCTGGCATTGCGCGTAGGGCATGCGGCGGATGCGCAGCGGCATGGCCACGTTGTCGAGCGCGCTGAACTCGGGCAGCAGGTGGTGGAACTGGTAGATGAAGCCCAGGTAGCGGTTGCGCAACTCGCCCTGGCGCGCCGGGCCCAGCCGGTTCAGCTCCTGGCCCTGCAGCCACACGCTGCCGGCGCTGGGCGCATCCAGCCCGCCCAGCAGGTGCAGCAGCGTGCTCTTGCCCGAGCCCGAGGCGCCGACGACGGCCAGCGTCTCGCCCGCCCGCACCTGCATCGAGATGCCCTTGAGCACCTCCACGTCGAGCCGGCCCTCGGTGAAGCGCTTGGTCAGGCCCTGGGCCCGCAGAACAATGGTCGAATCACTCATAGCGCAGGGCTTCCGCAGGGTTCACACGGCTGGCGCGCCAGCTCGGATACAGCGTGGCCACGAAGGACAGGATCAGCGATATGACGATGACCGGCGCGATGTCGCTGCTCTGCGGATCGCTGGGCATCTTGCTGATGAGGTAGATGTCCTTGGGCAGGAAGGTGGTGTGCAAGAGCCGCTCGATGGCGGGCACGATCACGTCGATATTGCAGGCGATGAGCAGCCCCAGCAGCAGCCCGCCGAAGGTGCCGATCACCCCCACCATCGCGCCCTGCACCATGAACACGCCCATGATGCTCCTGGGGCTGGCGCCCAGCGTGCGCAGGATGGCGATGTCGGCGCGCTTGTCGGTCACCGTCATCACCAGCGTCGACACCAGGTTGAACGCCGCCACCGCCACGATCAGCGTGAGGATGATGAACATCATGCGCTTTTCCACCTGCACTGCGGCATACCAGGTCTTGTTCTGCTGCGTCCAGTCGCGGATCAGCAGATCGCCGCTCAAGCTGCGCGCCAGCTGCTGCGCCACCTCGGGCGCATCGTGCAGGTTCTTGAGCTTGAGGCGCACGCCGGTCGGCCCGCCCAGGTGAAACAGGCGCGCCGCATCCTCGTGGTGCATCAGCACCAGCGTGGAATCGTATTCGTAGTGGCCGGAGTTGAAGGTGCCCACCACCTTCATCTGCTTGAGCCGCGGCACGATGCCCGCGGGCGTGACCTGGCCGCTGGGCGCGATCAGCGTCACCTGGTCGCCATTTTGCACGCCCAAAAGCCGCGCCAGCTCGCTGCCCAGCACCACGTTGAAGCTGCCCGGCACGAGCGCCTGCAGCGCCTGCGCCTGGATGCCCGAGGTCATGTCGGTCACCTCGGGCTCCAGCGCCGGATCGATGCCGCGCAGCAGGGCGCCGCGCATGTCTTCGCCGCGCGCCACCAGCGCCTGCGCCGCCACGAAGGGCGCGGCGCCCACCACGTTGGGGTTGGCGCGGGCCTCGCGCATGGTGCGCGCCGGATCGGGCAGCGCATCGCCGGTGGGCGTGAAGATCTCGATGTGCGACACCACGCTGAGCATGCGGTCGCGCACCTCTTTCTGGAAGCCGTTCATCACCGACAGCACCACGATCAGCGCCGCCACCCCAAGCGCGATGCCCAGCATGGACACGCCCGAGATGAAGGAGATGAAACCGTTGCGCCGCGTGGCCCGCCCCGCCCGGGTGTAGCGCCAGCCCAGCGCCAGTTCGTAGGGAATCTGCATAGCCCAGCATTGTGGCATCCCCGACAATAGCCGCATGCCGGAATTCGCCCATTTCATCGTTCCCTATGCCTTTGCCCCCGACGCGGACCTGGCCACCCTCACCCTGCCCCGGCTCGGCCAGGCGCTGAAGTCGCTGTCCATTGCCAGCACCGACCACGGCGACGAACAGCAATTCGCCCCGCCGCACGAACGCGCCCTGGCCCGCGCGCTGGGGCTGCCCGCCAGCGCCACGCCCTGGGCCGCCCTGGGCCAGCCGCCCGATGGCCATGCCTGGGCCTTCATCACCCCCTGCCACTGGCGCATAGGCGCCGACCAGGTGCGCATGGACGACCCGGCCGAGCTGCAGCTCTCGGCCGCCGAATCCGCCGAGCTGCTGGCGCTGCTCGCACCCTGGTTCGCCGAGGACGGCATGCAGCTGCAAGCCGGCGGCGCGGGCCGCTGGCTGGCGCGCGGCGAAGCCTTCCGCGCCCTGGAATGCGCGTCGCTTGACCGCGCCATCGGCCGCGATGTGCGCCCCTGGCTGCCCAAGACCGAGCAGGCGCCCCAGGCCCGGCTGCTGCTGCGCCTGCAAAGCGAGATGCAGATGCTGCTCTACACCCACCCGTTCACCGAACGCCGCGCCGAGCGCGGCCTGCCGCCGGTCAACGCCTTCTGGGTGCATGGCGCCGGCGCGCTGCCCCCGGGCTACCAGCCGCCCGGGCCGCGGCCACAGGTGCTGGATGCGCTGCGCGCCAGCGCGCTGGCCGGCGACTGGCGGGCCTGGCGCAGCGCCTGGCAGCAGCTCGACGCCACGGGCCTGGCGCCGCTATGGGAGGCGCTGGCCGCCGGCCGCCCGGCGCAGCTGACCCTGTGCGGCGAATGCCATGCGCTCACGCTCCACAATAGCCCCCAGCCGCTGTGGCGCCGCATCAAGAACCAATTCAAGCCGCAGCGCGCCACCGATCTGCTGCAGACCCTATGAAGATCATTGCAAGAAACATCCCTCCGCGCACCGCCTGGGCGCTGGAGCAGGCCGGCATCCACCCGCTGCTGGCACGCCTGTTCGCCGCCCGCGGCGTGCAGGCCAAGGAAGAGCTGGACGACGCGCTCGCCCAGCTGCTGCCGCCCACCGGCCTGGCCGGCGTGCAAGCGGCCGCCCGGCTGCTGGCCGATGCCATCGCCGCCCAGCGCAGGCTGTGCGTGGTGGCCGACTACGACTGCGACGGCGCCACCGCCTGCGCGGTGGCCCTGCGCGGCCTGCGCATGCTGGGCGCCACCCAGGTCAGCTACCTGGTGCCCGACCGCGTGGTCGATGGCTACGGCCTCACCCCCACCATCGCCGAGCGCGTGCATGCCCAGGGAGCCGAGGTGCTGATCACCGTGGACAACGGCATCGCCAGCGTGGCCGGCGTTGCGCGGGCGCGCGAGCTGGACCTTGCCGTCGTCATCACCGACCACCACCTGCCCGGCCCCGAGCTGCCGGCCGCGCACGCCATCGTCAACCCCAACCAGCCCGGCTGCGGCTTCGAGAGCAAATCGATGGCCGGCGTGGGCGTGATGTTCTACCTGCTGCTGGCGCTGCGCGGCGAGCTGCGCCAGCGCGGCGCCTACGCCCAGCTGCCGCAGCCGCGCCTGGACACCTTGCTGCCGCTGGTGGCGCTGGGCACCGTGGCCGACGTGGTACGGCTCGACGCCAACAACCGCCGCCTGGTGGCCCAGGGCCTGCGCCGCATCCGCGCCGGCCACATGCCGCCGGGCCTGGGCGCGCTGTTTGCCGCCGCCGGCCGGCGCGCGGCCAGCGCCACCACCTTCGACATGGGCTTTGCGCTGGGCCCGCGCATCAACGCCGCCGGGCGCCTGGCCGACATGACCATCGGCATCGAATGCCTGCTGACCGACGACGCGCTGCGCGCCGACGAGCTGGCGCGCCAGCTTGACGCCATCAACCGCGAGCGGCGCGACATCGAAAGCGGCATGCGCGAGCACGCCATGCTGCTGGCCGAAGACCTGTTCGAGGCCGGCAGCGAGCCGCCGCCCGCCGTCAGCGTGTTCGATGCCGACTTCCACGAAGGCGTGGTCGGCATCGTCGCCTCGCGCATCAAGGACAAGCTGCACCGACCCTGCTTCGTCTTCGCCGCCAGCGGCGCGCCCGGCCACGAGCACGAACTCAAGGGCTCGGGCCGCTCGATCGCCGGCTTTCACCTGCGCGATGCGCTCGACCTGGTGGCCAAGCGCCACCCCGGCGTGCTGATCAAGTTCGGCGGCCACGCGATGGCGGCCGGCTGCACCATCGCCGAGGCGCATTTCGAGGTCTTCGAGCAGGCGCTGGCCCAGGTGGCGCAGGAGTGGCTGGACGAACGCACCCTCACCCGCCAGCTAGAAACCGATGGCCCGCTGCCCGCCCAGTACCGCCGCACCGATACGGTGGAGGCGCTGAACCAGCAGGTCTGGGGCCAGGGCTTCGCGCCCCCCACCTTCAGCGAAGAGGTCGAAGTCGTCTCGCAGCGCCTGGTCGGCGAAAAACACCTGTCGCTCAAGCTGCGCCACCAGGGCGAGCTGGTGGACGGCATCTGGTTCGGCCACACCGAGCCGCTGCCGGGCCGCGTGCTGCTGGCCTACCGCCTCGACATCAACGAATGGCAGGGCCAGCGCAAGGTGCAGTTCCTGGTGGAAGGGGCGCAGGGGTTGTAAAAGCCATCCCTTTCAAGGTCTTGAACGTGGAGTAACCGCCGTGTGCGCGGCCAAGAGGTTGTGCGTTTTGCGTTTTGCGTTTTGCGTTTTGCGTTTTGCGGCCTTCACGCTCAACGCAAAACCCTCAACGCTCAACTTTCAGTGGCCCGGCCCGTCAAAGCCCCCGCACCTCGATGCCTGGATTGAGGCGCCGCAGCGCCTGCACAAAGCCCAGGCGGTCGCGGGGCGAAACCAGCACCTGGGCGGCGCGGCCATGGCGGATGCGCAGCCGCTCGAGCGACAGCGCCGGCGACGACAGCCAGCTGCGCGAGGCCTCGACCACGCGGATGTCCCGCACGGGCACGCGCCAGCGCAAGGGCCCGCTGCGAATCAGCAGCTCGCCGCCCTCGATGCGGTAGCCGGTGTCCGCCATGATCCACAGCGGCAGCCCGGCCCCGAGCGCCAGCAGCGCCAACAGCAGCACGCGCAGCGCCGGCGTGCCCGCCTGGGCCCAGCTGGCGACTACCGCCGCCAGCACCAGCAGCGCACTGCCCAGCAGCGTCGCCGCCAGCCAGGCGTCGATACGGGAAGTGAAATGGGTTTTCTGGTCAGCCATGGCCTCTCTCCAAACGATTTGCCCCATCCATGCACATGGCTCGCGCCAACTTCAATACGAGCGCAGCACAATACCCTATGTGCCCGCACGCCTGACAACAATCCACAGGTTCCTGTGGCGGCTCAGTTCCTCGCCCTGCAGCGAACGCCTGGTGTAGGTCACCGCGAAGTGCACCTTGTCCGCGCCGGCCAGCACGGGCAGCCTGGACTCATGGCGGGTACAGGCCCAGCCGGTGCTGCGCAACTGCGCGAAGAAATCCGCAGGATGGCTTCCCGGCTGCGGCCACACCAGCGATTCGGGCCCGGAGATCATGGTGTGCGGAAAATGCAGTTGCGCATCCATTCCGGACAGGTCCTGCGCATTGAAGGCATCGGTGAACCTGTCCAGGCATGCCGAGGCCTGCGCGACGACCTCGGGATCAATCGCATCGCAGCTGCCGCCGCCGCTGACGAAGGATAGGAAGCGGTCCACCGCTTCAGCGGCCCGCCGCCATGCGCACGCCCAAACCCAGCAGCGCCGCGCCCATCAAGGCATCGATGGGCCGACGGATGCGGGCATACGCACGCCGCACGGCTCCCACCGAGAAGCATGAGGCCAACAGGCACATCCAGGCGGCCGTGACACATACCACTACCGCCACCACCGCCGCATACACCCACAGCGGCGCTCCCACCGGAAGCAGAGTGACGAACAGGGTGGCGAAGAAGGTGGCGGTCTTGGGGTTGGTGATGCCCACCAGGAAGCCCTTGCGCCAGGCCTGGCCGATGCCGATGCGCGCCGCCCGCCCGATCTGCTGCGCTCCCGCAGGGCGGCGCAAGGCCCCCATCAGCATGCGCAGGCCCAGGTAGGTGAGGTAGGCGGCGCCGGCCAGGCGGATGCCGTCATACAGCCAGAGGAACTGCTGCACCAGCAGCCCGAAGCCAAACACCGCCAAAATGGCCCAGATGGCCACGGCACAGGTCACACCCAAGCCCATGAACACGCCGGCGCGGCGATCACCCAGCGACTGCGAGGTGATCGCCACGAAGTCCGGCCCGGGGCTGGCGCAGGCCAGCAGCACGATGCCGGAAAGAGTCAGGAGCTGGGGCAGGTAGTCCATGCGGTTTCCAATCGGAGCAATGGCCGCAGTATGCCGCAAGCGCCGAACGAGGGCTCAGGCCGGCAGCCGCGCCCGCGCGCCATCCCACAGCGGGTCGCTCACCCGCTGCACGCCCTGCCCCGCCACGGCAGCCAGCCGCCCGGCCGGCACCAGCTCGGGGCGCAGCTCGGCCAGCGGGGCCAGCACGAAGGCGCGCTCCCACATGCGCGGGTGCGGCACCTGCAGCTCGGGCATGGCGATGCGCGCATCGCCGTACAGCAGCAGGTCGAGATCGAGGGTGCGCGGCGCATTGCGGTAGGGCCGCTCGCGGCCGGCCAGCAGCTCCAGCCGCTGCAACTGCAGCAGCAGCGCATGGGCCGACAGGCTGGTGGCCAGCTCGGCCACCGCATTGCGGTAGTCCGGCCCGCTGGAGTCCACCGGCGCGGTGAGGTACAGCGGCGAGACGGCCCGCAGCCGCACGCCCGCCAGCGCCTGCATGGCTTCCAACGCGCCGAGCATGGCGGGCACTGGCTCGCCCAGGTTGGCGCCCAGGCCGACATAGGCGCGGACGCTGCCGCCGGGCAGCGGCGCGGCGTCGCCGCCGGCGCTGCTGATCATGCCTCGCCGGCTGGCGCCTCGCCACCGGCTGCGCCACCACCAGTGGGCTTGCGGCGGCGGCGGCGGCGCTTCTTGGCCGGCGCGGTCATGATCTCGTCGATGCTGGATTCGTCGCCAGGCTCGTCCTGCTCCAGTGCCGGCGGGGCCGCGGGCTTGGCGCTCGACTTGCGCTTGGCGGCGGGCTTGTCCGCGCCTTTGTCCTGGGCTTTGTCCAAGGTGTTACCCGAGGTTTTTTCCGAGGTTTTTTCCGCCCGCTGGCGGCTGCGCTGCTCGTCGCGCGCCTGGGCGATCAGGTCTTCGCGGCGCAGCTCGTCGGCCTGCTGGAACTCCTGCCACCAGTTGGCCAGCGCCTCGTGCACTTCGCCAATGTCGGCGCGCAGGCGCAGGAAGTCGAAGCCGGCGCGAAAGCGCACCTGCGCCACCATGCCGAAGGGCGTGCTGCCGGTGCGCTTTTCAAAGCGCGGCTGCATCACCCAGATTTCGCGCATGTCGGCAGCCAGCTTGCCGCGGCCCGATACGTCGCCGATGCGCTCGTTGAAGACTTCGTCGATCGCGTCCTGCAGCGCCGGAAACGGATGCTCGCCGCGCGCCAGGTGCGCATCCCAGCCCTGCTTCACGTCCTGCCACAGCACGCAGGCCAGCAGGAAGCTGGGGGCCACGCTCTTGCCCTCGCCCACGCGGCGGTCGGTGTCCATCAGCGCGGCCTGCACGAAGGGGCTGTCGGCGCGCTCGACCACCACGTCCAGCAGCGGGTAGATGCCCTTGGCCAGGCCCAGCTTGCGCAGCTGCTCGACCGAGGCCAGCGCATGGCCGGTCTGCAGCAGCTTGAGCATTTCGTCGAACATGCGGCTTTGCGGCACTTCGTGCAGCAGCGCGGCGGACTCGAGCAGCGGCTTGGCGGTCTTGGCGTCGAGCGCAAAGCCCTTCCTGCTGAGCTTGGCCGCGAAGCGCACCGCGCGGATGATGCGCACCGGGTCTTCGCGGTAGCGCGTGGCCGGGTCGCCGATCATGCGCAGCGTGTGCTTTTGCGCGTCGCGTATGCCCTTGTGGTAGTCCACGACGATCTGGGTCTCGGGGTCGTAGTACATGGCGTTGACGGTGAAGTCGCGCCGCGCCGCATCCTCGTTCTGCGGGCCCCAGACGTTGTCGCGCAACACGCGGCCGTTCTCGTCGACCGCATGCTTCATGCCGGCCAGCGCCGCCTTGCTGGTCTTCTCGTTGCCCTGCACCTGCTCGGCCACGGCGCTGTCGAGGTGGGCGCGGAAGGTGGAGACCTCGATCACCTCGTGCTCGCGCCCGCGGCCGTAGACCACGTGCACGATGCGAAAGCGCCGCCCGATGATGAAGGCGCGGCGAAACAGCCCCTTGACCTGCTCGGGCGTGGCATTGGTTGCCACGTCGAAATCCTTGGGGCGCAGGCCCAGCAGCAGGTCGCGCACCGCGCCGCCGACGATGTAGGCCTCGAAGCCGGCCTGCTTGAGCGTGCCGACCACGTCGATGGCGCGGCGGTCCACGAGTTGCGGGTCGATGCCGTGCACGGAGACGGGCACCTCCTCGCGCTTGCCGAAGCGGCTGGCGCGCCCACGCGCGCCGCCCGTGGCCTTGCCGATCAGCTTGTCGATGATGTTCTTGATCATGGTTGCGGGTTGAAGAGGTCCAGAATGCGCCAGCCGCGCTCGGCGGCCAGCAGGCGCAGGCGGCCGTCCGGGTTGGTGACGACCGGGTGGTTCACTTTTTCGAGCAGCGGCAGGTCGTTCATCGAGTCGCTATAGAAGGTGGATTCCACGCTGTCCCAATCCCAGCCGCGCGCGGCCAGCCAGGCCTGCATGCGGGCGACCTTGCCGGCACGCATGGTGGGCGTGCCGTCGATCTCGCCGGTGATCCAGCCCGAGGCGTCGCGCTGCAGGTTGACGGCCAGCAGCTCGCCCACGCCCAGCGCCCGGGCGATCGGGCGGGTGATGAATTCGTTGGTGGCGGTGATGATGACGATCTCGTCGCCGGCATCGCGGTGGCGCTGCAGCAGCGCCCGCGCCTGCGGGCGGATGGCGGGCTCGATCACCTCGCGCATGAACTCGGCATGCGCGGCCTCGGCGGCGGCCTGCCCGCGCTCGCGCGCGGCCTGCGTGGCGAAGCGCACGTATTCGTGGATGTCGAGCGTGCCGCTTTGGTAGTCGGCGAAGAACTCGTCATTGCGGCGGCCGAACTCGGCGCTGTCGCACCAGCCCTTGCGGATGGTGAATTCGCCCCATTCGTAGTCCGAGTCCAGCGGCAGCAGCGTGTGGTCCAGGTCGAACAGCGCCAGGCGCGCACGGGTGGATGAAGAAGTGTCAGTCATGGATATCGTAGCTGGGCTACTCTGTTTCCAGCATGTTCTTGAGCAGCGGGATGGTAATCGCCCGCTTGTTGCGCAGCGCGAAGTTGTCGAGGTGGTCCAGCAGCTGCACCAGGCTGCCCAGGTCGCGCGAGAAGCGCCGCAGCATGAAGTCCATCACGTCGTCGGGCAGCGCCAGGCCCCGCGTCTGGGCTTCGCGCTTGAGCACGGCGCGGCGCTGGGCCTCGTCCAGCATGTGCAGCTGGTAGACCTCGCCCCAGCCCACGCGGCTGCGCAAGTCCTCGCGCAGCTTCATGTCGTAGGGCGGCACGGTGCCGGCGGCCAGCACCCAGCGCTGCGCGCCGGTGGCCGGGCTGGTGGCGTTGACGAACCAGTTGAAGGCCGCCGCCTGCTGGGCCGGGTTGTACAGATCGACCTCGTCCAGGATCACCGCCGCCCAGCGCTCATCGAAGGCCACCGGAAAACGCGTGGACGCATCCATCCAGCCGACGACGCCGCCGTGCTCGCGCAGCGCCTCGCGCACCGCGCGCAGCAGATAGGTCTTGCCGCTGCCGGTCTCGCCCCACAGGTAGGTGGGCACGGGCGAGCGCAGCAGGCCCGCATCGCCTTCCACTTGCAGGCGCAGGTGCTGCAGGGCCGCCTCGTTGGGCCCGGCAAAGAACCGGTGCAGGCTGGGTCCCGGGGCCAGGCCCAGGTCGAGCGCCATCTGCTTCATCGCCCGGCGGCCCTCCAGCGCATGGCCGCCGGCGCGCAGCCGCAGCCGGATGGCGGCATCAGGCAGCCGTCCATCGCAGGCAGGCAAAAAAGCTGCAAAGGCATCGGAAGGAACACAACAGGATCGCGCAACAGGCCAGGGCCAGGCAAGACAAGCAAAGACCGGGATTTTAGACCGAGCCGCGCCGCCCCCGGCGGTATCCGGCGCAATCGTGCTGCAGGCAACGGTTCGGGTATCCACCAACCACTGTCAAGCCCACCCATGGTTAACCTTTGCAAAGTCATGTAGGGTTGCGCGAAGCGCGGCTTCGCATGGACTCACGATAACCGACTCAAGGATGGAATATGCGCACAAGAATACTGGGCACCATGTTGCCGCTGGCGGCAGCGGCCTTGCTCGCGAGCTGCGGCGGCAGCGGCGGCGATGGCCTGATCGTCGATAACGATCCCAACAGCTGCACGGTCAGGAGCAGCAGTGGCGGCTCGGTGGTGGTTGGCTCCGGCGTGAGCGGCGACCCGGCCGCGCCCGAGGCGGCTTCGGGCTATCGCCTGGGCCTGACCGCCAAGTATTCGAACAAGTACATGGCCATCGCCAACACCCCTCTGGCCACCAAGGCCGGCTGCGACGTGCTCAAGGCCGGCGGCTCGGCGGTGGATGCCGCCATCGCCATGCAGGCGGTGCTGGGCCTGGTGGAGCCGCAGTCGAGCACGGTCGCGGGCAGCGCCTTCATGGTCTACTACGACGCCAAGACCAAGAAGGTCGTGGCCTATGACGGCCGCGAGGCCGCTCCGGCCGCCGCCACCGGCTACTACCTGTCGCGCCAGAACCAGGATGACGCGAGTTCGCCCGCCCCGGTGCCGTCGGCGCGGCGCAGCGGCCGCTCCATTGGCGTGCCGGGCGTGATGCGCATGCTCGACATGGCGCACAAGGAGCATGGCAAGCTGCCCTGGAGCGGACTGTTCGACTACGGCATCAAGCTGTCGAGCGACGGCTTCCTGATCCCCGGCCGCCTGGGCGATGCGATTGCCGGCAATGCCAGCAACCTGGCCCTGGATGCCAATGCCATGGCAACCTATTTCCATGCCGACGGCACGCCGCGCAAGACCGGCGAGACCATGACCAACCTGCCCTACGCCAAGACGCTGAAGGCGCTGGCCACGCAGGGCGCGGACGCACTGTATACCGGCGACATCGCCAAGGCCATCGTGGCCAAGGCCGCGCAGAGCGTGGGCGACGATGCCGCCAAGACACCGATCACCCCCAGCCTGCTCACCGTGGAAGACCTGGCCAAGTACCAGGCCAAGAAGCGCGAGGCGGTCTGCACCAACTACCGCAGCACCTACCATGTGTGCACCATGTCACCGCCTTCGTCCGGCGGCATCGCGATCGCCCAGGCACTGGGCATCCTGGGCCAGTTCAACCTGGCGCAATATGCCCCCACCAACCCCGCCAACGAAGGCGGCGTGCCCAGCGTGATGGGCGTGCACCTGGTGTCCGAGGCCGAGCGCCTGGCCTATGCCGACCGCGACAAGTACGTGGCCGACACCGATTTCGTGCCGCTGCCGGCCCAGGGCCTGGCCTCGCTGCTCAGCCCCACTTACCTGGCGCAGCGCGCCAGCCTGATCAATCCCGACAAGAGCATGGGCACCGCCGCGGCCGGCGATTTCGGCCCGGTGCCGCAAGGCGTGGACAAGACGGTGGAGCACGGCACCACCCACCTGTCGGTGGTGGATGCCTACGGCAACGTGGTCTCGATGACCACGACGGTGGAGTCGAGCATGGGCTCGTTCCACATGGTCGACGGCTTCCTGCTGACCAACCAGCTGACCGACTTCTCCGCCTCGCCGGTGGACGCCAGCGGCCAGCCGATCGCCAACCGCGTGGCCCCGGGCAAGCGCCCGCGCAGCACCATGGCGCCCACGCTGGTGTTCCGCGGCAGCGCGCCGGGCGACTTCGTCATGGCCACCGGCTCGCCGGGCGGCGGCGCCATCATCCAGTACGTGATGAAGACCGTGGTCGGCGCGCTGGACTGGGGCCTGGACGCCCAGCAGGCAACCTCGCTGGTGAACTTCGGCGCCTCCAACAGCCCGACCACCGGTGTGGACGGCTCCAACACCACGCTCGACCTGTCGGGCCTGGTCGCCGGCCTCAAGGCCAAGGGCCACACGGTCTCCACCTCGGCCCAGTCGAGTGGCGTGGCCACCATCATCCGCGTCACCAAGGATGGCAAGTCCCAGCTGCAAGGCGGCGCCGACCCGCGCCGCGAAGGCATCGTGCTGGGCGACGGCGCTCTCTGAGCACGCCAAGTCCATCCCGCCCAGCCAGCAGCCCTGCCCCCGCGGCAGGGCTTTTTGCATCCGGCGCCGGTATCAGTGCGCCGCCAACGGTCATTCTCGGCCTGCGGCAGGCCTGCGGCCCTTAAAATTGCCTGCTTGTGCCGACCTGCCGATCTGGCTTTGCAAAACCCCATGAGCTCCTCTTCCTCCTCCTCTACCCCCATTTCCTACAAAGACGCCGGCGTGGACATCGACGCGGGCGATGCGCTGGTCGAACGGATCAAGCCGCTGGCCAAGAAGACGCTGCGCGAGGGCGTGATGGCGGGTATCGGCGGCTTCGGCGCGCTGTTCGAGGTGCCCAAGCGCTACCGGGAGCCGGTGCTGGTCTCGGGCACCGACGGCGTGGGCACCAAGCTCAAGCTGGCCTTTGAATGGAACATGCACGACACCGTGGGCATCGACCTGGTGGCGATGAGCGTGAACGACGTGCTGGTGCAGGGCGCCGAGCCGCTGTTCTTCCTGGATTATTTCGCCTGCGGCAAGCTGCATGTCGACACCGCCGCCGCGGTGGTGGGCGGCATCGCCAGGGGCTGCGAGCTGTCGGGCTGCGCGCTGATCGGCGGCGAGACCGCCGAGATGCCCGGCATGTACCCCGACGGCGAATACGACCTGGCCGGCTTCGCGGTGGGCGCGGTCGAGAAATCCAAGATCCTGGCCGGCCAGAACGTGCAGGCGGGCGACGTGGTGCTGGGCCTGGCTTCGAGCGGCGTGCACTCCAACGGCTTCTCGCTGGTGCGCAAGTGCATCGAGCGCGCGCAACAAGATGGGGGAGGCCTGCCCGCCACGCTGGACGGCAAGCCCTTCAAGAACGCGGTCATGGAGCCCACGCGCCTGTACGTGAAGAACGTGCTCGCCGCGCTGGCCGCGCACCCCGAGCAGATCAAGGCGCTGGCCCACATCACCGGCGGCGGCCTGCTGGAGAACATTCCCCGCGTGCTGCCCGAAGGCCTGGCCGCGCAGCTGGCCAAGGGCAGCTGGCCCCAGACCGAACTGTTCGCCTGGCTGCAGAAGACCGCGGGCATCGACGATATCGAAATGAACCGCACCTTCAACAACGGCATCGGCATGGTGGTGGTGGTCTCGCCCGAGGCCGCCGCGGCGGTGCAGGCCACGCTGGCCCAGGCCGGCGAGCAGGTGTACGCCATCGGCACCATCGCCCCGCGCGGCGACGGCGCGGCCGTGGTGGTGCGCTAAGCTGCGGGCATCGGCCATTCACCTGCCGCCTGGCTCCCTTTCCTGACTGGCCGTTTTTTGATGCAACCGGATCTCCCTTCCACCCCGCCCCGCAGCCCGGCCAACGAGGGCGAGCATGCCGCTCGCCCCTGGCGGCCGCCGTCTTCGCACTGGGGTGTGCGGCTGGCGTCGTACCTGCTGATGGCAGGGGGCCTGTTCATCATCATGCACTACGGCCTGCTGGTGGGGCTGCTGAGCGCCTGCGTGGGCTATGCGCTGACCCAATTCCTGGCGCGCAAGCTCGCGCGCGCGCCCAGCCCCCAGGGGCCTATCCATGGCCGCGCGCATGGTGCCATACCCCGCTGGGCCGAATACCTGGCGGTCACCATCGTGCTGCTGGCGCCGGTGCTGCTGCTCACCGTGGGCCTGATGCATTCGCAGGGCTATCTGCTCAACGCGCCCGCGCAGTACCGCGAGATGCTGGACTCCATGGCCAAGACCCTACTCGACCTGCGCTCCAAGCTGCCGCCCGAGATGGCCAGCATGCTGCCCGACGGCGCGCAGGAGCTGCAGCAGCGCGCCGCCGAATACCTGCGCACCAAGTCGGGCGCGCTGGCCAATGCCGGCCGCGCCTGGCTCGGTGGCCTGCTGTATGCCTTTGTCGGGCTGCTGATCGGCGCGCTGGCCTCGGTCCACCATGGCCGCCTGTCGCATGCGCCGCTGGCGATGCAGCTAACGCTGCGCGTGCAGCGCTTCGGCGATGCGTTCCGCCAGATCGTGGCGGCGCAGTTCTGGATCGCGCTGTTCAACACCTGCCTGACCGCGCTGTTCCTGCTGGTGGTGCTGCCGCTGCTGGGCATGCGGCTGCCCTACAGCGGCGCGCTGATCATGCTCACCTTCTTCGGCGGGCTGATCCCCATCGTCGGCAACCTGATCTGCAACGCGGTCATCACCACCGTGGGGCTGTCGGTGTCGCCGCTGACCGCGGTGGCCTGCCTGGCCTTCCTGATCCTGATCCACAAGGCAGAGTATGTGATCAACGCCAAGGTGGTCGGCGCGCGCACCCACATGGGCGTGTGGGAGCTGCTGGCGGTGATGTTCGTGGCCGAGGCCATCTTCGGGCCGGCCGGGCTGGTGGCGGCGCCGCTGTTCTACGCCTACCTGAAGAAAGAGCTGTACGCGGCGCGGATGATCTGAGCGCCCGCAGTTAGCGCCCCAGCCGGTGCGCCAGCCGGTGCGCCAGCACCGCCACCACGATGCAGCCCATGCCCAGCCACTGCGCCGGCGCGGGCACCTGGCCGAACCACAGCAAATCCACCGCCAGCGCCACCGCCGGGTAGACGAAGGACAGCGCGGCGATCGCCGCTGCCGCCAGCCGCTGGTAGGCCGCATACATCAGCGTGTACATGAAGGCGGTGTGCACCAGGCCCAGCACCAGCATCAGCCCCACGGCGCGGGCCGGCAGCGCCAGCGGCTGCGGGCCCGGCGCGGCCAGCAGCAGCCCTGCGCCCCCCAGTGCCACACCCAGCACCGCGCCGCCCAGGGCCATCTGCAGCATCGCCACCTGGGCCGGCGGAATCTGCGCCACGCGCCGCGTGGCCACCGTGGTCACGGTGTAGAGCGCGGCCGCCAGCAGGGCCAGCAAGGCGCCCGGCCAGGAGGCTGAAGCCAAGCCACCCAGGCCCCCCAGGCCATCCAGCCCGCCAAAGCCGATCACGCCGCTGGCCAACGCCACGCCCAGCAGCGCCAGCAAAAGCCATGGCAGCTTGCGCGCCTGCACCGGCTCGCCCTGCCAGGCGGCCACCGCCAGCAGCATCAACGGCTGCACATGGTAGACCACAGTGGCGACCGCGATGCTGGTGTAGCGATAGGCACTGAACAAGGCCACCCAGTTGAACACCAGCGCCAGGCCGCCCACGGCAATCCACAGCGCATCGCCGCGGCCCAGCGCCACCCACTGCCGGCGCCACCATACCCAGACGCCCAGGCCGGCGGCGCCCAGCACGCAGCGCGCCAGCACCACCAGCGGCGGCGGCAGGCCGCTTTCCACCACCACCAGGCCGATGCTGCCCGACAGCACCATGGCCGCCAGCATGCGCCAGGCGCCGCCGGACAAGGCCGCGGGCTGGGCCGGGGCCGCGCCGCCGCACGATGAGATGACTGACATGGCTGTACCTCCTGAGAACCGTTTCAAATCGATGGCTCGATCATTCGGCAACACAGCAGAGACAACAATACCGTTACCATTCAATTGAATATTGCCTACGGAACAACAATTGCGCGCCATGCCCCCAGACCATCCGCCCCTGACCGAAATGCTGGTCTTCGCCCGCGTGGTGGAGCAGCAAAGCTTTGCCGGCGCCGCGCGCGAGCTGCGGCTCACCACCTCGGCGGTGAGCCGCAGCGTGGCGCGGCTGGAGGCACACCTGGCGCTCAAGCTGCTGCATCGCACCACGCGCTCGCTGTCGCTGACCGAGGCCGGCGCCGAGATCTACCAGGGCTGCGCCCAGCTGCTGGCCAGCGCCGAGCAGGTGCAGTCGCTGGCCAGCCAGCACCGCCAGCAGCCGCGCGGGCTGCTCAAGATCAGCGCGCCGTCGATCTGGGGCGACCTGTGGCTGGCGCCCCGCCTGCCCGCCTTCTGCCAGCGCTGGCCCGAGCTGCGCGTGCAGGTGGAGCTGAGCGACCGCATCGTCGACCTCGTGGCCGAGGGCGTGGACCTGGGCCTGCGCATCAGCGCCGCCGGCCAGCTGGCGCCGGGGCTGGTGGCCCGGCCGCTGCACACCATCCGCTACATCCTGGCGGCGGCGCCCGGCTACCTGGCGCAACATGCGCCGATCGCCGAGCCTGCCCAGCTGCTGGAGCACCGCTTCTACAGCCTGGGCTACGGCCAGTTCCAGAACGAGCTGGAGCTGCAGCCCGCGCCGCAGCCGCCGGGCGCGCGCCAGCGCTCCACCCGGCTGCTGGTGCAGACGCCGCTCACCATCTCCAGCAGCCTGGGCCTGGTGCAGGCGCTGCTGGGCGGCGCCGGCATCGGGCTGGTGGCGGATTTCGCGGCGCAGCAGGCGCTGCAGGCCGGCACGCTCGCGCCGGTGCTGCCCGACTGGGCCCTGTGCGGCAAGTACGCGCCGCGCGTGGTGCATGCGGTGTACGCGCCCACGCGCCATGTGCCGCTCAAGGTGCGTGCGCTGATCGACCATCTGGCCATGGCCGGCGAGCCGCAGCCGCTATGATGCCGGAGCTTCCCTACACGCCCCATCCCATGCTGCTGCTCCTGCTGCATACCCTGATCGTCCTAGGCTTCGGCGCGCGCGTGCTGTTGCGCAACAACCTCTCGCCCGACGTGCGCATGGGCTGGCTGATGGTGATCGTGGTGCTGCCCTACCTGGGCGCGGTGCTGTACTGGCTGCTGGGCGAGGTGGACATCGGCCACCGCGTGCTGGGGCGGCGCAAGCGCTTCGAGGACTTCATCACCAGCCGCCTGCCGGGCGACGCCGCCGCCACACGGCTGCTGGGCAGCCCCGCCGACGTGGCCGCGCAGATCGCGCCCGCATGGCGGCCGGCGTTTCGCTACGCCACCTCGGTCAACGGCTTCCTGCCGGTGGCTGGCAACCAGGCCGAGCTGATGGACAACGGCGCCACGGCCCGCGCGCGCATGCTGGCCGACATGGATGCGGCCAGCCGCGAGATCAATGTGCTGTACTACATCTGGCTCGACGACGATACCGGCCAGGGGATCGCCCAGGCGCTGATCCGCGCGGCGCGCCGCGGCGTCACCTGCCGCGCGATGGTCGACGGCCTGGGCTCGCGCGCCTTCCTGCGCTCGGCGCACTGGCGCGCCATGCGCGAGGCCGGCGTGCGCCTGGCGGTAGCCCTGCCGATAGACCACCTGGTCAAGGTGCTGCTCACCAGCCGGCTCGATCTGCGCAACCACCGCAAGATCACGCTGATCGACGGCACCATCACCTACTGCGGCAGCCAGAACTGCGCCGACGAGGCCTTCCGCGTGAAGGCCAGGTACGCGCCGTGGGTGGACATCATGCTGCGGCTGCAGGGCCCGGTGGTCACGCAGATGCAGCTGCTGTTCGCCAGCGACTGGATGCAGTCCACCGGCGAGGAGTACGACCCGTTCCGGCCCGCGCCGGCCGCGCCGCCAGATGGCGGCAGCGGCGGCTTTCCCGCGCTGGTGGTGGGCGACGGCCCCACCGAGCGCCCACGCGCCACGCCGCACCTGGTGTCCACGCTGATCGCTGGCGCGCAGCATGAGCTGCTGATCTCCACGCCCTATTTCGTGCCCGACGCCACCGTGCTCGAAGCCCTGTGCGCCGCCGCCTGGCGCGGCGTGCGCGTGACGCTGATCGTGCCGCAGCGCAACGATTCGTGGATCGTCGGCGCGGCCAGCCGCAGCACCTACTACCAGCTGCTGCGCGCGGGCGTGGCCATCCAGGAATACCGCGGCGGCCTGCTGCATGCCAAGACCCTGTGCGTGGACGGCGAGGTGGCCATGATCGGCTCGACCAACCTCGACCTGCGCAGTTTCGACCTGAATTTCGAGAACAACGTGCTGCTGCAGGATCGCGCCACCACCGGCGCCATCCGCGCGCGGCAGCTCGCCTATGCCGCGCAATCCGCGCCGGTGACCCTGGCCGAGGTGCGCCAGTGGCCCTGGCCGCGCCGCATGTGGAACAACCTGATGGCCACGCTGGGGCCGGTGCTGTGAGCCGTGGCGCGCTTTTCCCCACAGCCCGGGCAAAAGCCTGTGGACATCCTGCTGCCGCACTGTCGATAACCAGGCCAAGTGCTTGATCTGCAAGGCATTGCCAAACCCTGCTCAAAAAACAGGCAGCCCCTTGCCCGCGCCACGGCTGGCCGCGCGGGCCCCGCCGCCTTGCCGGCGCATGCAAGGCTGCAGAAAAGCATAGCTGCCAGCGCCTGGAGGTACTTGATTTCAAATATATTTGTATCTGAAATCATTGCATAGCAAGCGCTAAATGCTACAAAAAAACTAGCCGCGCGGATGGTGCTGCGCATGCAGCACCTTGAGCCGCTCGCGCGCCACATGGGTGTAGATGGTGGTGGTCGAGATATCGGCGTGGCCGAGCAGCAGCTGCACCACGCGCAGGTCGGCGCCATGGTTGAGCAAATGCGTGGCAAAGGCATGGCGCAGCGTGTGCGGCGACAGCGGCGCGGTGATGCCCGCCAGCTGCGCGTACTTCTTCACGATCATCCAGAAGGCCACGCGCGTCATGCCGCTGCCGCGCTGGGTGACGAAGCAATCACCCGACACCCGCCCCGCCAGGATGGCCGGCCGCGCCTCGGCGAGATAGCGCTCCAGCCACTGCTGCGCCTCCTGGCCAAAGGGCACCAGCCGCTCCTTGCCGCCCTTGCCCAGCACGCGCAGCACCCCCTCGGCCAGGCTGATCTGCACGCTTTGCAGCTCCACCAGCTCGGACACGCGCAGGCCGCTGGCATACATCAGCTCCAGCATCGCGCGGTCGCGCAGGCCCAGCGGCTGCCCGGTGTCGGGCGCGTCGAGCAAGGCATCGACCATCGCATGCGTCATGGTCTTGGGCACGCGCATGGGTTGCCTGGCAGCCAGCAGGCGCAGGCTGGGATCGGCCTGCGTCCGGCCCTCGCGCAGCGCCCAGTGGAAGAAGCGGCGCAGCACCGTCAGCCGCCGGTTGGCCGTGGTGGCCTTGTGCTGCAACTGGCTGGCAAAGAAGGCCTGCAGGTGCTCCTCCGTGCTGCGCTCTACCGCCAAGCCAGGCGCATGGCCTGCCAGCCAGGTGGCATAGATGGCGAGATCGCGCCGGTAGGCGGCCAGGGTGTTGCGCGACAGGCCATCCTCCAGCCAGATCGCATCGATGAAGGCGTCAATCGTTGCTTGTACGGACATGCCGCGATCATGCCTCATATGGCTTCGCGTCGCGTTCTCACCTTGATTGCGAAGCCGTGCCTGACTTCCAGCGCGCATATTCATCCGGCATGCAGACCGCGCAGGGCCGGTAGCCAGCGGCAACGGCCGTGGCCTCGTCGGCAAAGAACACCCGCTGCTTCACATAGCCGCCGCGGGCCAGCGCTTGCAGCGCCGCGCGGCAATCGAGGCGGCCATACAGCTTGCCGCCACGATGGCCGCCGAGCGTGCCGGGCACCGGGCTGGCGCAGGGCTTGCCGTCGGGGCCGATCAGGGTGAAGCGCTTGCGCCGCATCGCCATGCCAGCGCAAAGCCCAGCTCCACGCCGATGCGCTCGCCGCTGTGCACGCGGCTGATGGCATGCCGCATCTGCACCCGGTAGCAGCCGTGGGCACCCCACACCGGCCGCGCGGCGGCGGCGATGACGGCCACGTCGCCCAGCGCCAGCGGCAGCACCAGCACGCGCGACTGCATGCGCGGGCGCTGCTCGGTCATCACGAATTCGCCGCCCGCGAAATCCACGCCCGGCTCGGACAGCAGCGCGACGACCTGCAGCGCCGCACCCTGGCGCAGCGCCAGACCGCTGCCGGCGTGCAGGCGGCTGGCATACGATGCCGGCGCGGGCGGATCGCTCCCGGCGCTGCCCAGGGCCTGGCTCCAGCGCCGGGCAATCGCCGCCAGGCGCGGCCGCCATGCGCTGCGCCAGGCCTGCAGCGGCTGCGGCAGGCAACTGCCCAAGGGCAATTGCCCAGGCTCCAGCCCGTCCACCGGTATGCGGCGGGCCAGCGCACGCGCCGCATCCGCGCCCAGCAGGCCGGGCAGCAGCGCATGGCCGTCGCTGTCGAGCTGTGCGGCAATGCGGTCCCAGTCGATGCGCTCCACGGCGGCGGCCACCATGTTCAGAACCCCGGCAGCGCAGCGGTCTGCGCCACGGCTGGCGCCGGCCTTGGGGGCGCGATGGCCCGCTCGTGCTCCAGCAGCCAGCGCTTGCGCTGCAGGCCCCAGGCATAGCCCTTGAGATCGCCGTTGCTGGCGATCACGCGGTGGCACGGCACGATGATGGCGATGGGATTGGCGCCGTTGGCCGCGCCGATATCGATGGCCGCGCGCGGATCATCGAAGCCCAGCGCCTTGGCGAGCTTGCCGTAGCTGGTGGTGGTGCCCGCGGGAATTGCGCGCAGCGCGGCCCAGACCTGGCGCTGCAGCGGCGATCCGGCCGTCTCGGTGCGCAACGCATCGATGGCATCCAGCGCGCCCGCGAAATAGCGGGCCAGCGCGCTGGCGATCTCCACGGGCGCGGGCATCTCGTCCAGTTCCACGCTGCCGTAGTGCGCGTGCAGGCCGCGCTGCAGGTGCGCGCGGTGGTCGGCGAAATCCAGCGCCCGCACCGCCTGCTGCGCATCGGTGACCAGCAGCATCCCTCCCAGGGGCGACTCCAGCGGGCTCAGAAACATGTGCATGATGAACTCCTTTGAACCGGCTCACCCCGCCTTGCGGAAAGTGAGATTGATGCGCTGGCTGCCCAGCAGCGGATGCGGCTCATCCTTGAGCGGCATCACACCGTGGTAGCGCAGGCGGTCGGGGCCGCCCCACACCACCACGTCGCCGTGCGACAGCGGCAGCTTCACCGCAGGGTCGGTGCGCGCATGGCCGCCGAACAGGAACCTGGCGCACATGCCCAGCGACACCGAGACGATGGGCGCGCCGTAGTCGCGCTCGTCCTTGTCCTGGTGCAGCGAGAGCCGCGCCCCGGGCTGGTAGCGGTTGACCAGGCAGGCATCGGGCGCGAAGCCCGCAAACCCGGCCGCCAGCGCCGCCTCTCGGGCCAACCGGGCAAAGGCCTCGGGCATGGCGGGCCAGGGCTGGCCGCTGCCGGGATCGGTGGCGCTGTAGCGGTAGCCGCGCCGGTCGCTGGTCCAGCCCAGCGCGCCGCAGTTCGTGAGCGCCACCGACATGCTGAAGCCGCCGGGCGTCACCATATGGCGCGGCGGCGCCGCCGCCACTATCCCGGCCAGCGCGGGCAACAGCGCATCCACCCAGGGCAAGGCAAAGCCGCGCAGCAGCATGGCGCCCGGCCCCAGGCGCTGGCTGGTGGCTTCGGTCTCGAACAAGGAGGGTGTTTGCATGCCGGCTCAGCCCGCGTCGTGGAAGATCAGGCCCACGGTGTGGCGCAGGCCGCTGCGCACCAGGCTCACGCCATGGCGCATGGCCGCCTTGCGCATGCCGCGCGCGCCCATGGCCGGCCGCTGGTGCACTGCGAACACCACCGCATCGCCCTGGCGCAGCGCCACCACATGGGCGTGCTGGCTCTTGCCCGCCAGCTCGGTCATCACGAACTCGCCGCCAGAAAAATCCCTGCCGGGCTCGGACAGCAGGATCGCCACCTGCAGCGGGAACACATGCTCGCCATACAGGTCCTGGTGCAGGCAGTTGTAGTCGCCCTCGCGGTACTGCAGCAGCAGCGGCGTTGGCCGAAGCTGGCCGGCCTCGTGGCATTGCGCGAGAAAGGCATCCAGCCCTTGCGGGTACCGCGCGGCCAGGCCCAGCTGCCGGCTCCAGCGGTTGGCGATCGGCACGAGGCGCGGATACAGCGCATGCCGCAGCCGCTCCAGCAGCGGCGGCAGCGGATAGGCGAAGTACTGGTACTCGCCGCGCCCGAAGCCATGGCGGGCCATCACCACGCGGGAGCGAAAGTGCTGCGGCTGCGCATAGAGCGCGGCGATCCCGGCGCACTGCGGCCCGGACAGCAGCCCTGGCAGCACCGCATGGCCACGGGCGTCGAGCGCGTGCTCGATACCCGCCCAGCCGGCCTGGGGCGCTGCGTTCTCGAATGCGGCAAGAGAGGGCTGGTGCATAGCGGTACAAGCCAGGACAAGTGCAATATTGCTGCCAGTGTAGAAAGCCACGGCCGGGTTGCCACCCTGATCCTTGCGCTTGAATCTTTCCCGCCGCGCCAAGAAAAGGCCGCGGCGGCTGCCGCGGAAAAAGAAAAGCCGCGGCAACCACCGCGGCTTCTCGCACCGGGAAGGCGCCGCGCGGCGCCTGTGCCTGCCGGTCAGATCTTGACCGAGTTCATGTACTGGTTGAACGGGAACTCGGAGAAGCGGTTCCAGAGGATCTGGTCGCGCTGGAAGGCGCGCATGTCCTGGTGGATCTTCTTGAACTCGGGCGACTTGGCCTCGTGCTCGGCGAACACCTCCATCGATGCCTTGAAGCCCGCGTCCATCACGGCCTTGGGGAACATCTTCAGCTGGGTCTTGTTCGCCACCAGGCGCTTGAGCGACTGCGGGTTGACGAACTGGTACTTGGAGGTCATGTCGGCCGCCGCCACGCGCGTGCCGGCGTCGAGGATGGCCTTGAACTCGGGCGACAGCGCGTTGTACTTCTTGACGTTGATGAAGAATTCCAGGTCGGCGCTGCCTTCCCACCAGCCGGGGTAGTAGTAGTACGGTGCGACCTTGTTGAAGCCGAGCTTTTCATCGTCGTACGGGCCGACGAATTCGGCAGCATCCAGCGTGCCCTTCTCCAGCGCCTGGTACACGTCGCCAGCAGGCATGTTCTGCGCCACCACGCCCAGCTTGGCCATGGCCTCGCCGAACACGCCGCCGCCCAGGCGCATCTTCAGGCCCTTCAGGTCGGCGACGGCCTTGATCTCCTTGCGGTACCAGCCGCCCATCTGGGTGGTGGTGTTGCCCGCGCTGGCCGTCTTGAAGTTGTACTTGGCGAAGAAGGCATCGAGCAGCTTGCGGCCGTTGCCATGGTCCTTCCAGGCGTTGATCTGCAGCGTGGTCAGGCCGAAGGGCACGGCACAGCTGAACGCGAAGATCGGGTCCTTGCCGGTGAAGTAGTAGGCGGCGGTCTCGGCGATGTCGATGGTGTCGTTCTGCAAGGCATCCACCACGCCGAAGGCGGGCATCAGCTCGCCGGCCGGGTGCACCGAGATTTCGAACTTGCCGCCGGACATCTCCTTCACCACCTGGGACAGTTTTTCGGCCGAGCCAAAGATCGTGTCCAGCGACTTCGGAAAGCTGGAAGCCAGGCGCCAGCGCACCGTGGCCTGGGCATGCACGGCAGGCGCGACGCCAGCGGCCAACACGCCAGCGATACCGGCATTTTTGATCAGGGAACGACGGTCCATGAATCCACACTCCTAAAAAATAAACACAGTTCGTTGTGACGCAAAACTTTACATCACAACGAAGCTGGGAAATTGTAGAAATGGTTGCGCAGATGACAGAAGGGGGTTAACCCTTTCGCAATCCTACGCAAGGCCAGCCCCTCAGGCGGCCGCCGACTGCCTGCCGGCCGCCTCGAAGCGCCGGCGGATGGCGGCCTCGATGCCCGCCGCATCCAGCCCCTGCAGCGCCAGCAGCTTGGCCGGGTCGCCATGCTCGATGAACACGTCGGCAAAGCCCAGCTGCAGCACCGGCAAGGCCAGGCCCATGGCCTGCAGCGCCTCCATCGCGGCGCTGCCCGCGCCGCCCATGATGGCGCCGTCCTCGACGGTGACCAGCGCATCGTGCGACTGCGCGATCTGCCGCAGCAGCTCGGTATCGAGCGGCTTGGCCCAGCGCATGTTGGCCACGCTGGCATCCAGCCGCTCGGCGGCCTGCAGCGCCGGGTACAGCAGGGTGCCGAAGGCCAGGATCGCGATGCGCGGCAGGCCGGCGCCTTGGCCCTTGGCCTGGCGGCGGATCTCGCCCTTGCCCAGCGGCAGGCCCGCCAGGCCGGCCTCGGGCGCGATGCCCACGCCCGCGCCGCGCGGGTAGCGCACGGTCACCGGGTGGTCCTGCTCGTAGGCGCTGCTCAGCAGCTGCCGGCATTCGCGCTCGTCGGCCGGGCAGGCCACGCTCATGTTGGGAATGCAGCGCACGAAGGGGATGTCGTAGTTGCCGGCATGCGTGGCGCCGTCGGCGCCCACCAGGCCCGCGCGGTCGAGCGCGAACACCACCGGCAGGTTCTGCAGCGCCACGTCGTGGATCAGCTGGTCGTAGGCGCGCTGCAGGAAGGTGGAGTAGATCGCGACGACCGGCTTGAGCCCCTCGCAGGCCAGGCCCGCGGCAAAGGTGACCGCATGCTGCTCGGCAATGCCGACGTCGAAATAGCGCGCGGGAAAGCGCTTCTCGAATTCCACCAGGCCCGAGCCCTCGCGCATCGCGGGCGTGATGCCGATCAGCCGCTCGTCCTTGGCCGCCATGTCGCACAGCCACTGGCCGAAGACCTGGGTGAAGGTCTGCTTCGGCGGCGTGGCGGGCTTGACCAGGCCGATGTGCGGATCGAACTTGCCTGGGCCGTGGTAGGCCACCGGATCGGCCTCGGCCAGCTTGTAGCCCTGCCCTTTCTTGGTGACCACATGCAGGAACTGCGGGCCCTTGAGCTGGCGGATGTTCTCCAGCGTAGGGATCAGCGAATCGAGATCGTGGCCATCGATGGGGCCGATGTAGTTGAAGCCGAAGTTCTCGAACAGCGTGGCCGGCACCACCATGCCCTTGGCCTGCTGCTCCAGGCGCTTGGCCAGCTCCAGCAGCGGCGGCACCTGGCGCAGCACGCTCTTGCCCACGTCGCGCGCCTTGGAGTAGAACTGCCCGCTCATCAGCTGCGCCAGGTAGCGGTTGAGCGCGCCCACCGGCGGGCTGATGCTCATGTCGTTGTCGTTCAAGATGACGAGCAGGTTCGCCTGGGAGACGCCGGCGTTGTTCAGCGCCTCGAAGGCCATGCCGGCCGTCATCGCGCCGTCGCCGATGATGGCCACCGCCTGCCGCTCCTCGCCCTTGAGCCGCGAGGCCTCGGCCATGCCCAGCGCTGCGGAGATGCTGGTGCTGGAGTGCGCGGTGCCGAAGGCGTCGTACTCGCTCTCGCTGCGCAGCGGAAAGCCGGAGATGCCGCCCAGCTGGCGCAGCCCCGGCATGCGGTCGCGCCGGCCGGTGAGGATCTTGTGCGGGTAGGTCTGGTGGCCCACGTCCCACACGAAGCGGTCGCGCGGCGTGTGGTAGACCGCGTGCAAGGCGATGGTCAGCTCCACCGTGCCGAGGTTGGAACTCAGGTGGCCGCCGGTCTTGGAGACGCTCTCCAGCACGAACTCCCGCAACTCCTTGGCCAGGCTCTTGAGCTCGGCACGCGAGAGTTTGCGCAGATCGGCCGGATCGTCGATCTGGCTGAGCAGGGGATAGTGGTTCGTGGGCATAGCGCTCTATTCTGAAATCAATCGGGTATCACGGGGTATTCAAGGTCTGCGCCCACGCTCAGTGGCTGCGCCGCACCACCATGTCCGCCAGCGCGGACAGGTGCTGCACCGATGGCAGGCCGCTTTCGGCCAGCGCCGCCTGCGCCTCGGCCAGCAGTTCGCCGGCGTAGGCGCGCGCGGCGTCCAGCCCCATCAGCGACACGTAGGTGGGCTTGTCGCTCGCCGCATCCTTGCCCGCGGTCTTGCCCAGCGTGGCGGAATCGGCCACCACGTCGAGCACGTCGTCGATCACCTGGAAGGCCAGCCCAAGGCTGGCGCCATAGCGGCGCAGCGCCTCGAAGGCCGCGCCCTGGATGCCGGCGCAGGCCGCGCCCATCTCGACGCTGGCCTGCAGCAGCGCGCCCGTCTTGAGCCGGTGCATCTGCTGCAGCTGCGTCCGGCTCAGCTGCTTGCCGACGCTGGCCAGGTCGATCGCCTGGCCGCCCGCCATGCCGTTGTAGCCCGCGGCCAGCGCCAGCTGGCGGCACAGCCGGGCCTGCAGCGCGGCCGGGATCTGCAGGTGCTCGGGCGTGAGCAGCTCGAACGCCAGCGCCTGCAGCGCATCGCCCGCCAGCAGCGCCCGCGCCTCGCCGAACTGCACATGCACCGTCGGCTTGCCGCGGCGCAGCACATCGTTGTCCATGCAGGGCATGTCGTCGTGCACCAGCGAGTAGGCATGGATCAGCTCCACCGCGCAGGCCGCGCGCAGGCTGGCCTCGCTGCCGGGCGCATCCGGCCCGCCGCCCGACTGCGCCGCAGCCAGCACCAGCAGCGGCCGCAGGCGCTTGCCGCCGTCGAGCACCGCGTAGCGCATCGGGTCGCCCAGCCCGGCGGGCGCATCCGCGGCAATCCATTCGGCGAGCGCGCGCTCCACGCGCGCGAGTTCCTCGCGGCACCAGGTATCGAAGCCGGCTTGCGCGGCGATAGCATCCATCACGGTCATTCTTCAGTGGTCCAGGCCTTGAGCTGGCCATCTTCCAGCAGCTTGATCTGGTCTTGCACGGCCTCCAGCTTGCCACGGCAATAGGCCAGCAGGGCCGCGCCGCGCTGGTAGCTGCTCAGCATCTGCTCCAGCGGCAGCTGGCCGGACTCGATCTGCGCGACCAGGCCCTCCAGCTCCTGCAGGGCTGCTTCGTAGCTGCCGGGTTCGTCGGGGGTTTGCTTGCTCGCGGCCTTGGGCATGGGCTGTGTTCTGTCGCCAGGGTAAAAAGGGGGATTTTAGGCCGTGTGCCACAGATGCCGGCGCTGGCTTGCCTCCATGGCTGCAATTCACGCAAAATTCGCATGGGAATAACCCCACTGCCTATAATCCCATTCCTCGCTGAACCGGCCGCATGTCGCCGGTTTCATTTTTTCTATTCCGTGCGCACGCGCACCCTCCCTGTGGGGAGTCTTTAGGTCAGGTCACCCATGTCTGATTTAAGTCTTCAACTGCAGCAGGCCGCAAGCCAACTTCCAGTTTCAAGCTACTTCGATCCGCAGCTCTTCGAGCGCGAGATGGAAACCATCTTCAAGGCCGGCCCCCGCTACGTGGGGCACCAGCTTGCGATTCCCGAGCCGGGCGAGTATTTCGCGCTGCCGCAGGAGCGCGAAGGCCGTGCCCTGGTGCGCAACGCCCAGGGCCAGGCAGAGCTGGTCTCCAACGTGTGCCGCCACCGCCAGGCGGTGATGCTCAAGGGCCGCGGCTCGCTGAACCACCAGCAAAAGGGCAGCGCCGGCGGCAATATCGTCTGCCCGCTGCACCGCTGGACCTACAGCCCCAGCGGCGAGCTGCTGGGCGCGCCGCACTTCGCCCACGACCCCTGCCTGAACCTGAACAACTACCCGCTGCGCGAGTGGAACGGCCTGCTGTTCGAGGACAACGGCCGCGACATCGCCGCCGACCTCGCCGGCATGGGCCCGCGCGCGGCGCTGAGCTTTGACGGCTTCGTGCTCAACCATGTCGAGCTGCACGAGTGCAACTACAACTGGAAGACCTTCATCGAGGTCTATCTGGAGGACTACCACGTCGGCCCCTTCCACCCCGGCCTGGGCAACTTCGTCACCTGCGACGATCTGACCTGGGAGTTCGGCAAGGAATACTCGGTGCAGACCGTGGGCGTGGCCCCGACCTTCGGCCGCCCCGGCTCCGATATCTACAGGAAGTGGCACGAGGTGCTGCTGAACTACCGCGGCGGCGCCATGCCCGAGCGCGGTGCGATCTGGCTCACCTACTACCCGCACATCATGGTCGAGTGGTACCCGCATGTGCTCACCGTCTCCACGCTGCACCCGATCAGCCCCGAAAAGACGCTGAACATGGTGGAGTTCTACTACCCCGAGGAAATCAGCGCCTTCGAGCCCGAGTTCGTCGAGGCCCAGCGCGCCGCCTACATGGAGACCTGCATCGAGGACGACGAGATCGCCGAGCGCATGGACGCCGGCCGGCGCGCGCTGTACGAGCGCGGCGACAACGAGGTCGGCCCCTACCAGAGCCCCATGGAAGACGGCATGCAGCATTTCCACGAGTGGTACCGCAGTAACATGGGCGACGCAGTTGCGCTGCGCTGACATCCGAAAACTATAAAATCAATAGCTGCTAGCGCTTCATTCATCAGCGCTAGCAGCTTTTTCATTCCAAAGTCAGATCCATGCAAGCCCTCTGGATGGTCGTTGCCGCCTTCATGTTCGCCACCATGGGGGTCTGCATCAAGTATGCATCCGCCTACTTCCATACCGGCGAAGTGATCTTCTACCGCGGGCTGGTCAGCATGGTGCTGCTGTGGCTGCTGGCGCGCAAGCAACAGATACGGCTGCGCACCCGCTACCCGATGATGCATGTCTGGCGCAGCTTTGTCGGCACCTGCTCCATGGGCATGTGGTTCTACACCGTGAGCAAGCTGCCCCTGGCCACCGGCATGACGCTGAACTACATGAGCAGCCTGTGGGTGGGCCTGTTCGTGGTGGGCAGCGTGCTGCTGCAATGGCGCCCGCGCCCCGAGCAGCCGCTGCCCGACCTGCAGATCCCGATGGTGCTGACCCTGCTGGCCGGCTTCGCCGGCGTGGTGCTGCTGCTGCGCCCCAGCCTCGACCACGAGCAAATGTTCGCCGGCCTGCTCGGGCTGCTCTCGGGCATGCTGTCCGCACTGGCCTACATGCAGGTGGTGGCGCTCTCGCGCCTGGGCGAGCCCGAGGAGCGGGTGGTGTTCTACTTCTCGGTGGGCTCGGTGATCGCCGGGGCCATCCTCATGGGCTTCCTCGGCGCTTCGCCCTTTCCCGGCTGGCCGACGCTGTGGCTCATTCCCGTGGGCCTCTTTGCCACCGGCGGCCAGCTGTGCATGACCAAGGCCTACGCCAGCGCCACCACCCGCCGCGCAACGCTCACCGTCGCCACGCTGCAGTACTCGGGCATCGTCTTTGCCAGCATCTACAGCATCGCGATCTTCGGCGACCAGATCCCGCTCATCGGCTGGCTGGGCATGGCCTTGATCGTGGGCAGCGGCATCGTGGCCACCACCTTGCGCAGATAGGGCTTCGCCGGCGTGCAAAATAAGGTGGCCAGGACAGGAGATCAGCCAACATGCCTTACACCCACCTCGTTTCCGTTGCCCAGCTGCAGCAGCTGCAGGCAAGCGCCCCCCAGTCGCTGATGGTTTTCGACTGCAGCTTCGACCTCGCCCATCCGGCCGCCGGCCGCGAGCAGTACCTTGAGGCCCATATCCCCGGCGCGATCCATGCCGACCTCGACAAGGACCTGAGCGTCCACGCCATTGGCACCGAGGCGCCGCCCACCGCCTCGGGCGGCCGCCACCCGCTGCCCAGCCGCGAGCGCTTTGCGATCTGGCTGTCGCAAACCGGCTTGCGCAACGACATGCAAGCCGTCGTCTACGACCGCAACGGCGTCAACTACGCCGGTCGCCTGTGGTGGATGCTCAAATGGCTGGGCCACGATGCGGTTGCGGTGCTCGACGGCGGCTGGCAGGCCTGGCAGGCCGCGGGCGGCCCGGCAGAGGCCGGCGCGCCCGCCGCCCATTTCCAGTCGAACTTCGAACTCGGGCCGCCGCTGCGCGAGCTGCGCAGCGCCGCCCAGGTGCAGGCGGCGCTGGGCCAGCCCGGCCAGACGGTGGTCGACGCCCGCGCGCCGGCGCGCTATCGCGGCGAGGTGGAGCCGCTGGACCCGGTCGCCGGCCACATTCCCGGCGCCTTGAATCGCCCGTTCACCGCCAACATCGCGGCCAGCGGCCGCTTCAAGCCGGCAGCCGAGCTGCGCGCCGAATTCGAGCAGCTGCTGGCGGGGCATGACACCTCCGGCGTGGTCCACCAGTGCGGCAGCGGCGTCAGTGCGCTGCCCAACCTCATCGCCAT
The DNA here is from genome assembly GCF_057808605.1 of Comamonas sp. FG99. Classification (NCBI taxonomy): domain Bacteria; kingdom Pseudomonadati; phylum Pseudomonadota; class Betaproteobacteria; order Burkholderiales; family Comamonadaceae; genus Comamonas; species Comamonas sp. FG99. The sequence continues at coordinate 5,688 of NZ_JBMDII010000021.1, read as the reverse complement.
GGAAATCGCCGGCTATGCACCCAGTGCGCTGTTTGCCGGCAGCTGGAGCGAATGGTGCAGCGACCCCGGCCGGCCGGTGGAGAAGGGCTGAGCGGCCCCGGCCGGGCTAGCTGGAGCCGGCACCCGACCAGTGCATGCCCACGGTCGGATTCGGCGGCAGCCGCCTGACCGTGCGCAACGGATTGATGAACAGCGCCATTACCGCGCCAAACCCCAGCAGGCCGGCAGATATCATGAAGGGCAGCGAATAGCTGCCGGTGGTCTGGATCAGGTAGCCGAAGACCACCGGAGAGACCATGCCGGCAACGCCAAAGCCGGTGTTCATCATGCCCGATGCGGTGCCGGCATAGTCGCCGGCGATGTCGATCGGCAAGCTCCACAGCACCGCATTGGTCAGCTCCAGGCAGAAGAACGAGGCCGACAGCAGCAGCACGGCCGCCATGGCGCTGTCCACCGAGATCATCGGCACCATGAACACCAGCGCCCCCACCAGGCCGAACACCAGTACCGAGATGCGTGCCAGGCGCAGGTTGCCGGTGCGGGTGAACAGCCGGTCGGAGACGATGCCGCCCAGCGTATCACCGACCACGCCGGCGAGCAGCGGCAGCGCGGTGTACAGCGCCATCTCCTTGAGGTTGAAGCCGCGAGCATCCTTCAGGTACGAAGGCAGCCAGGTGAGGAACACCCACAGCGTCCAGCCATAGCAGAAATCCACCAGGGTGACCTTCCACATGCCGCCGATCAGGCGCCGCCATGGCGTCGGACCCTTGTCGGCCTTGGGCTTGTCGCTGCGGCCCACGTTGATCTCGGCCAGTTCCTCGGCTGTGATGCGCGGGTGCTGCTGCGGCGTATCGCGGAAGCTGAACCAGTACAGCACGGTCCAGCCCAGGCTCACCACGCCCAGCACCACAAAGGATTCGCGCCAGCCCGCAATCGCGATGATGGCTACAACCAGCGGCGGCGTGACCGCGCCGCCCAGGCGCGAGAACGAGTGCGTGATGCCCTGCGCAAAACCGCGCTGCGCCACTGGAATCCAGTAGGTGAACGCCCGCGTGGCGGTGGGAAACGCGCCGCCCTCGCCCAGGCCAAGCGCCAGACGCAGCACCAGCAGGGCCGCCAGCGAACCGACAAAGCCGGTCAGCAAGGTGGCCGCGCCCCAGATCAGCGACAGCACCGCCAGCACCTTGTGCGGCCCGAAACGGTCGGCCAGCCAGCCGCCCATGATCTGCATCGCCGCATACGGATAGGCGAAGGCCGAGAACACCAGGCCCAGCTGCAGATTGCTCAGGCCCATTTCCTCCTTGATCATCGGGGCGGCAACCGACATGTTCACCCGATCGATATAGGCGATGAAGTACATCAGGCACATCACGCCCAGAATCATGTGATGGGTCTTGACCCTGCGTTGCATCTTTGTCTCCTTGGACCCGTGCCTCGGCGCATGCGCCGGGGGGTCTTGTTTCATTGCATGGGCGGCAGCGCCTTGGAATGCGCGCCGCGCGCGGACGAAAGCAGCAGCTCCTCCTTTCTGCAGATGGCCGGGGGCACGGCGCAGCGCCGGCCCGCGCCTGCGGCGCGGCCCTTTCAGACAGCCTGCTGCAGCAGCTTCAGGCGCTGCAGCTTGCCGGACGGCCCGCGCGGCAGCTCGGCCATCGGCACGAAGCGGCTCGGGCACTTGTAGCTGCCCAGCTCGGCAAGGCAGTGGCGGCGCAACTCGGCCGCATCGAATGCCACGCCTTGCCGCATCACCAGGTAGACGGCGATGTCCTGGCCGTACTCGGCATGGGGCACCCCCACCGCCGCGGCCTCCAGCACGCCCGGGTGCCGCAGCACGGCCTCGTCGATCTCACGCGGCGCGATGTTCTCGCCGCCCTTGATGATCAGCTCCTTCGAGCGCCCGGTAACGTAGAAGAAGCCGTCCGCATCCTGGTAGCCGATGTCTCCGGTGCGCAGCCAGCCGTCCGGAGTGAAGGCCTCGCGCGTGCGCTCCGGGTCCTTGTAGTAGCCTTGCATCACGTTCGGCCCCTGCAGCACGATCTCGCCGCGCTCGCCGGTGGGAGCGGGACGGCCGTCCGGGCCGATCACCGCCGCCCGGGTTCCGGCGGGCCGCCCCACGCTGCCGACGCGGCGCTGCTTCGCATCCAGCGGATTGCTGAACGCGGGTGCCGCGGTCTCGGTCAGCCCCATGGTCTCGATGATGCCCAGGCCGAAACGCGCCTCGAAGGCGCGATGGTGCTCGGGCGCCAGCGCGGCCGAGGCGGAGCGGCAAAACCGTATGCCTTGCAGGCCAAGGCCAGCGGCGCCCGCCGCGTCGTTGAGCAGGTAGGCGATGATGGTGGGCACCACATTGATCCAGGTGCAGCCAAACCTGCACACGTCCGCCCAGAAGGTGCTGGCCGAGAACCTGGGCACCATCACCAGCGAGCCGCCATGGAACAGCGGCGTCACCAGCGCCACCACCAGCGCATTGATGTGGTAGAGCGGCAGCGACACCATCACCCGGTCGCGCTCGGCCAGCTGGTGCACATCGCTGGTGCTGCCCGCGTTCGCGATCAGGTTCGCATGGCTGAGCAACACGCCCTTCGGGACCCCGGTGGTGCCCGAGGTGTACATGATCAGCGCCGGCTCGCCGGGCTGGATGCGATGGGCGAGCAGCTGCCCCGGGCTGGCACCGCCGGCCAGCACGGGAACCGGTGGCACCCGCATGGACTCCGGATCGCACAGCGCCACGCCCACCTCGCGCTCCACCTGCGCCAACGCCTGCTGCAGGGCCGGCAAATGCTCCTGGCAGGTGAAAACCAGCCGCGTATCCGAATGGCCCAGCACATAGGCCAGCTGCGACGGCTGGCTGAGCAGGTTGATCGGGTTGACGACCAGCCCGCCGGCCATGATGCCGAGCAGCAGCAGTGCGGGCAGCGGCCCATTGGGCATGTAGACCGAAACCTTGTCGCCCGGCTGCAGCCCGGCGGCATCCAGGCGATTGCGCAGGTGAGCCACCTGCTCGCGCAGGCGTGCGAACGACAGCTCCTGGCCGCTCTGCGCATTGATCATGAAGGGCGCCGCGCCACGCTCCCTGGCTCGGCAGTCGATCAGCTCGGCCATGCTGCGGATGTCCCGGTCCGCGCTCATGCTCCCCACCTTTGGAAGTAGTCGCCCAGGACGTCTTCGACAGCGGGCCGGCGCTCGGCGATCGTGCGCGCGATGCGCGTCACGTTCATGTAGAAACGGTAGTTCAGGTTGTCCGAGAAATTGTTGCCGCCCCAGGTGCCGCAGCCCATGGAAAGCGAAAACGGCAGGCCGTTGTCGAAGTTGCCCCCCGTGGCAAAGCAATGCGCCTGGTTGACGATGACCCGCGCCACCGGCAGGTGCTGCGCCAGGTGGAGCGCCTGCTCCTCATGCGCCGAATGCAGGCTCACCGAATGCCCCGCGCCCATGTAGCCATAGATGCTGCGCACCGTGGCGCAGGCCTGGCCGAAGTCCGCGGCGCGGTAGATGGCCAGCACCGGCGACAGCTTCTCGCCGGAGAATGGATGCGCCTCGCCGATGCCGCCCTCCTCCACCATCAGCACGGCAGGCGCCTCCTGCGCAATGCGGCCGCGCCAGTCCACGCCCGCCAGCTCGGCAATATGCCGCGCAGACTTGCCGGTGACCGCATCGCTCAGCTTGCCATGGCGCCACATGATGGCCTGCAGGCGCGCCTTCTCCGCGCTGTCCAGCAGCAGCGCGCCCTGCTCGCGCAAGGCCTGCAGCATCGCCTCCCAAACATCGTCCAGCAGCACCAGGCTGTTCTCCGACGAGCAGCTTGTCGCGTGGTCGAAGGCCTTGGACGCCACGATCAGGCTGGCGGCCTGCCTCACATCGGCCGAGCCATCCACGATGGATGCCACATTCCCCGCGCCCACACCAAACGCCGGGGTACCGCAGGTATAGGCCATGCGCACATTCGCCTGCGAGCCGGTGGCGATCACCAAGTCCGCCTGCTGCATGAGCTCGGCGCTCAATGCCTTGCTGATCGGCCCGGGCAGCACCTGCACCAGGTCCGCGGGCAAGCCGCATTTGCGCAGCTGTGCATGGATGAAGTCCAGCAGCATCCGGCTCACCGCCAGGCCCTTGGGCGAAGGGGCGACGATCACCGCATTGCCGCACTTGAGCGCATTGATGATGTTGTTCGCCGGCGTCGCGCCCGGATTGGTCGACGGAGTGACCGCCGCGACCACCCCCACGGGACGGGCAAACTCGGTGATGCCCGTGGACTTGCTGTCGGCGATCATGCCGTGCGTGCGCACGCCCTTGAGGTCGCGCAGCAGGCCCAGGGTCTTGCGGTGGTTCTTGGTGATCTTGTCGCCCACATTGCCCAGCCCCGTCTGCGCCACGGCCAGCTCCGCCAGGCGCCGGTTGCGGCCCGGCTCCATGATGGCCCAGCCCACCGCCGCGACCGCATCGTCCATGCCCTGCTGCCCAAGGCCGGCAAGGCTTGCCTGCGCCGTGCGCGCCCGCCGCACGAGGGCGGCAACCACCTGCTGCGCGCTGGGTGGCTGCGCTGTCGAAATCTCCCGGACTTCCATCGTTTGCTCCTTTGCTGAAATCAACCGAGCCAACAGACATGGCAGCCGCGAAGCTCTGGCCATCGCGTTGCCACCCTCGGGCTGGTCTGTTGCAAAGGCTAGGGGCTGGAGAAAAACAGGTGTCCCGTTTTTTGCGTTTTGCGCGATACCCCAGCGAACACCGATGCAAAAGTGCGGATTTCGGGACAAGATGGCCGCATGCCGCCATGCCAACCAGGTCAGCCCCCATGACATCCACCCAATCCAATGCCGCCGCCATTCGCGCATTTCGCATCATCGAACTGCTGGCACAGGCCCGCGAGCCGCTGGCGCTCAGCGACATCAGCACACGCATGGACCTGCCCAGGCAATCGGTGCACCGGCTGCTCAAGCAGCTGGAATCGGCGTGGCTGGTCAATCGCGACGGGCCCGGCCAGCACCGCTATGTCTGCTCCAGCCGGGTGCGGCAGATGGCCATCGACCTGCTGATGACCATAGGGCCGGCCGCCGAGCGGCGCGCCATCCTGCAGGAGCTGGCCGACAAGGTCCAGGCCAGTTGCAACCTGGCCATCTCCAGCGGCGATGCCGTGGTCTATCTGGACCGGGTGGAGGCCAACTGGAGCGCGAATACCAAGCTCACGCCTGGCACGCGCGTGCCCTTCCATTGCACCGCCAGCGGCAAGCTGCTCATGAGCCTGCTGCCCAAGCAACAGCGCGAAAGGCTTTTGCGCCGCCTGCCGCTGCGGCATTGGACCGAGCTCACCATCTCCGATGCCACGCAACTGCGCGCGGAGCTGGATGAGACACGCAGGAAGCGCCTGGGGGTGAATCGCGGCGAATACATCAGCGGCATCATCGCCATCGCGGTACCGGTCATGCTCACCCCGCACAAGGCCAGCGCTGCCGTCGCCATCCAGGCCAGCGCCCGGCAGGTCAGCATGGCCGAACTGCTGGCCTGGACGCCCCGGCTGCGGGATGTCGCCGGACGGCTTGCGCAGACCTTCGATGTTCCCGACGAGCGCATTCCGCGCCTTGATGCCTCGGCGGGCAAATGACTCCTGGCTCCAAAGACAAAACCCCCCGGCCGGAGAGGCGCGGGGGGTATTGCGGTTGTAGAAGCCTGACGATGACCTACTTTCACACG
>NZ_JBMDII010000020.1:0-100829 GCF_057808605.1 Comamonas sp. FG99 | reverse complement strand
AGGCCGTGGCCGCGGCAGCGGGTGCGGGGCCGCAGGCGGCGGCAGCGGCACTGGCCGGCATGGCCGATCCGCTGGCGCGCCTGGTGGCGGCCGGCGCGCTGGCTGCGCGCGGCCCGGTCGCCATGGCGGTGGTGCAGCAGGCGGTGGACACCGCTTCGGCCCAGGGCTGGAGCCGGCCGCTGATGGCATGGCTGCTCAACCAGCAGCGCCTTGCGCAGAAGCAGGGCGATGCGGCGCTGGCCGCCCAGGCGCGGCAGCGCCTGCAATTGCTGGTGCCGCGGTGATCGCGCCGGCACGGATCGGGGCGCTGTGGCGGCAGTCCCCCGCGTTTCGCATGGGGGTGTCCATCAGCGTGGCCACCGGGCTGTATGGCATTTCGTTCGGCGCGCTGGCCGTGGCCTCGGGCCTGTCGGTGTGGCAGGCCTGCGCGCTGAGCCTGCTGATGTTCACCGGCGGCTCGCAGTTTGCCTTCATCGGCGTGATCGGCGGCGGCGGGGGCGGCGCCGCGGCGCTGTCGGCCGCCAGCCTGCTGGGCGTGCGCAATGCGGTCTACGGCATGCAGATGGCCGCGCTGCTGGGCCCCCGGGGCCTGGCCCGGCTGCTGGCCGCGCAGCTGAGCATCGACGAGTCTGCCGCCACCGCGGCCGGCCAGGCCACGCCCGAGGAGCGGCGCCGGGGCTTCTGGACGGCCGGCGTGGGCGTGTACCTGCTGTGGAATCTGTTCACCGCGCTGGGCGCGTTGGCCGGCGACGCGCTGGGCGATCCACGCCGGTTCGGGCTCGACGGCGCGGCGGTAGCCGCTTTCCTGGGCCTGCTGTGGCCGCGGCTGCGCTCGCGCGAGCCGGTGGCCCTGGCGGTGCTGAGCGCCACGATCGCCGTGCTGGCCGTACCCTGGGTGGCACCAGGGATGCCTATATTGATAGCGGCACTCGCTGGTGCCATATGGGGCTGCTGCTCGAATGGCGAAAAGGCCGCGGCCCACTCCAGCGCTGGAGGCCGGCCATGAGCGGCGCCGGCCTGTGGTGGTGGATCGTGCTGGCGGCCCTGGTGGCCTGGGGCACCAAGATGCTGGGCTACCTGCTGCCGGCGCGCTGGCTGCACAGCCCGCGCATGGCCCGCATGGCCGGGGCGCTGACGGTGGCGCTGCTGGCGGCCTTGACCGCGCTGAACACCATGGCCGACGGCCAGCGCGTGGTGGCCGATGCCCGGCTGGCGGCCCTCGCGGCGGCGGCGCTGGCCCTGTGGGCGCGCCTGCCGTTCCTGGCGGTGGTGGTGCTGGGCGCGGCCGCCGCCGCCGTGCTGCGGTGGTGGTAGCCGTGGCCTAGCGCTCGTGGCGGTCGCCGCGCCGGCCTTCGCGCGGCTGCTGGTGGAAGGCCTGCTGCTGGTGGGCCTGCTGGTTCATCTGCTGTTGGCGCATCTGCTGCTGCTGGGCCTGTTGCATGGCCTGCTGCTGAGCGTGTTGCTGGGCCATCTGCTGCTGGTGCATCTGCTCTTGCTGGGCACGTTGCTGTGCCATTTGCTGCTGGCGCATTTGCTCTTGCTGGGCACGCTGCTGTGCCATCTGCTGCTGGTGCATCTGATCCTGCTGAGCATGCTGCTGGGCCATTTGCTGCTGGTGCATCTGCTCTTGCTGGGCACGCTGCTGCTCCATTTGCTGCTGGCGCATCTGCTCTTGTTGGGCGCGCTGCTGGGCCATTTGCTGCTGGCGTATCTGATCTTGCTGGGCATGCTGCTGCGCCATCTGCTGTTGGCGGCCCTGGTCGCGGGCCTGCTGCTGCATCAGATGCTGCTGGCGCGCCTGGTCTGGCGGCATGGCGGAGGGCTGCTGGCGCTGCAGCTGCTGCGCCATGCTCAGGCCGCGCGGCGGCTGGGCGCCGGGGGCGGCCTGCATGGGGGGCGCCGCGGCCGGTTGCGGCGGGTGGCGCTGGGCCAGCGCGGAGCCGCCCATTACGCCGGCAGCCGCCGCCGCGGCAGCAGCGGCGTTGATCGCGGGCCCATGGCCGGGGGGCTCGGCCAGCGCCTGGGCCGGGCGGCCCGCGTCGGCGCCGTGGTTGTTCACCCGTACGTTGTTGATGTTGTGGATGTTTTCCACCACGGTGGTGGAGTTCGATACATAGGTCTGGTGGTTGTAGACCACGGCGGGGCGGGCCAATGGCGGCGGCGGGCGCTCGCCCTGGCGCCAGTAGCCGGGCCGGCCCGGCTCGCCCCAGTGCATGCGCCACGAATCCCAGCCCCAGGGGCGGGGGTGGTCGATCACCTGGGTGACCGCCACGCCCACGCCAAAGCCGATCAGCCCGGCCACCACCGGCGTGGCGATGCCGCCGGCCAGCACGGGCGGAGGCGGGGCGGCGATATAGCTGTAGCCGCCGTAGACCGGCATGGGGTCGCCATAGACCACGGCCGGGTTGTACTGCGGCACGTAGACGGTGGACGGCTCGCTGGGCGCGATCTCGAAGAATTGCGGCGGCGGCGCAATCACCGGTGCGCTCACCGGCAGGGCGGGCGTGGCGTCGGAGGGCGTATAGCTTTCTACCGGCTGGGCATCGCTGACGAGCTTGACCTTCAGATGGCTGGAGTCCTTGAGCGAGCCGGCCTTGTAGGCACGGCCGCGCATCACCTGGATGGCGTTCATCACATCGGCCGGGTCGTTGTAGTAGGCCTTGCCCAGCGCGGTGGTCCAGGGCAGGTTCGATGCCATCTGCCCCAGCACGTTGGGAAACAGCGTGAGCGATTTGATCGATGGATCCCAGGGCTGGGCGTTGGCGGCGTCGCTCAGCGCGGCGGCCTTGAGCCCGGGGTTCTGCGCCAGCCAGGCCTCGGCGGCGCTGACCTGGTCGGGGTAGGTGGAGCCGGCCAGGATCTGCGCGACCAGCTTGTCGGGGTACAGCGCGATGGGCGCCACCATCTGGTAGAGCACCTCGGCCGAGGGCGGGGTGTAGGCCGCCTGCACCACGGCGGGCTGCGCCGCGGGGGCCGGGCTGGCGGCGGCGGGTTCGGCCGGGGCGCTGGCGGCCTTGCCTGCGCTGTCGTCATGGCATCCGGCCAGGGCCAGCGCCGCGGCCAGCGCCACGAGCCCGATACGGAAGCCGCCGCGGGCGGGACGGGGGGAGGGGGCTGCGGCGCCCGGGGCGGCGCAGCGGTCAACGGCATGAAGCATGGTGCTCTCCTGAGGGCAGGCAGATGGTGGCGGCCCGCTTGCCGGCGCCGCCCTGCTTGCTCAACGGAATGGTGCTGCTGCGGTTGACGATGCGGCGTCAGGCAAGTTCGGTTTCACCCGGGCTTTGCACTTCTTTAAGCCTGGCCTCAGATGGGCGGGGCACTTGCCGGCCGGTATCAGTCTTCCTTCATGCCGGTGGCCTTGACCACCGCCCCCAGGCGGGCGCGCTCCTCGTCGACGAATTTGACGAAGGCGGCGCGGTCACCGCCGATGGGCTCGATGCCCACGCCCTTGAGGCGTTCGACGGTTGCCGGGTCTTTCATCGCCTTGTCCACCGCCGTGGCCATCTTGTCGAGAATGGCGGCCGGTGTGCCGGCCGGCGCGTGCACGCCGGCCCAGTGGGCGATCTTCAGGTTGCCAAAACCCTGCTCGCCGGCGGTGGACAGCTGCGGATAGGCGGAGATGCGCTGCGACCAGGTGGTGGCCAGCGCCTTGAGCTTGCCGCTCTTGAGGTAGGGCAGCACGACGATGCTGGCTTCGGAGGTGGCCTCGATCTGGTTGCCCAGCACGGCGGCCACCGACTCGGAGCCGCTCTTGTAGGGCACCAGGTCGAGCTTGGCGCCATATTGGGATGCGAGTATGCCTTCGACGAAATGCGGCGTGCTGCCGATGCCGGCGGTGCCGAAGTGCAGGCCCTGGCCGGCCTTGGATTTCTCGACGAAGTCCTTCAGGTCCTTGTAGGGCGAGTTGGCCGGCACGATGATGACCGACGGCGCCAGGCCGATCATCGCCACTGGGGTGAGGTCGCCGTCCTTGTAGGGCACCTTGCGGATCATGCTGTTGGAGACCACGCCAGCCGCGCTGATCAGGAAGGTGTAGCCGTCGGGCTTGGCCTTGGCGACGATGTCGGTGCCCAGCACCGCGCCGGCGCCGGGCTTGTTGTCCACCACGATGGGCTGGCCCAGTACCTTGGAGGCGCCTTCGGCGGCGGCGCGCGCCATCAGGTCATTGGCGCCGCCGGCCGAGAAGGGGACGACGAAGCGGATGGGCCTGTCCGGCCATGCATCGGCCGCCTGGGCCGGCAGCGCGGCGATGCAGGCCGTGGCGGCCAGGGCCGCGCAGGCGATGAGTGAACGGCGAGTTGTGTGCATTTATGTGCCTTTCGGGTTGGATATGAACGGGCATCCGGCGCAGCCGCCAGGCGCGCCGGATGCCTATTTTGCCGTGGCCAGCGCGCTGTCGGCCGCGAAGCTGGAGGTGTCCACCAGCCGGCCGTCGTCGAACATGAGCTGGCGCTCGGGCCAGCGCAGCGCGGCGAGCTTGAAGTCCAGCTCCGGCGCGCGGCCGGCGCGCCGGGCGGTCCAGCGGGCGCCGACCGAGTAGTCGACGCAAAACACATTGTGGCGCTTGCCATGCCAGGCAAACGGGGCGATGTGGGCGAACATGTCCATGTCGCCCTTGCCCAGCAGCTTGCGGTCCACCGGCTGCACCCGGCGCCAGTAGTGGCCCACCACCACGGGCGTGGGGTCGGCGTATTCGTCCCACCAAGCCACGCGTTCGACGAAGCGCCACTTGCCGCCGGCAAAGAAGGGCTCGCGCCCGCGCCGCTCCACGCCACAGGTCAGCACCTTGAGGGGGTTGAACATCGACTTGTTGAGCTCGTTGTCCGCATGGGCTGCCATGAAGGGCGGGGCGAACTGCTCGTCTTCGATGCTGTGCGGCCAGGCGGCCTTCTCGCCGTCCATGCGCTCACGGATGCCGAGCATGCGCGCATGGGCGGCCGCGGCTTCCTCGAGCGCGTCATAGTCGCTGGCGATGCTGCCGGGCGTGAGCATGCGGGCAGTGGCGATCTTTGAATCTATCCAGGCGGCATGCACCACGCGCAGGTCGTCGCGCTCCAGGGCCAGCGGCAACTGCTGCAGGAAGGCCGGGATGGCGAGCCGCTCGGTCTGGGTGGTGCGCACGTAGGGGGCGTATTTGTGGTTGTCGGATTCCACTCGCTCGTCGAAGTACCAGCCGGCGCCATCCTTGGCATCGCCGCGCAGCAGGTTGATTTCGTGGTTGCCGAGCACGGCGGCCGCCCTGCCGGCATCGACCCATTGCCCGATCTTGTGCAGCACGGCCGGGCTGTCGGGGCCGCGGTCGCAGAAATCGCCGACGAAGACCAGCGTGCGCTGCTCGGGGTGGTGCGCATCGGCGTCATAGCCCAGGTGATGCAGCAATTGCATCAATGCGCCATATTCGCCGTGGATGTCGCCAACGATGTCCAGGGGCCCCTCGGGCAGCGGTCGAACCAAACTCATAAGCTCCTTTCAGGCTGTGGCCACAGCCGGCGCGGAAATCAAATGGGTTTGAGTCTTGAAGGCGCGTGGATGCGGCGGAGGGTAGCTGTGCAAGAGCGGTGCGGGCTGTAAGCGCGGCAGGTCTCGCAGCCCCCATTTTAGGCACGTGCCGGGGGCGCCATGCGCGTGGGTTTAAAAATGCCTCCACGCTTGCCCACTGCGTGTAGCCGCTGCCCCTACGCCGGGTGCCCCCCGAGGGGGTTGCTTTTTTCCTTGGGGCGGCCCGGCGGCAAAAAAGGCTTGGCTGTGCGGCCAATCCGTTGGCTGGCCAATGCGACCTTGAGGTCGCCCCACGATGAAACTCTATTTGGTCAGGATCAGCTTGCCGAGCTTGGTGGCCTGCAGGCGGTAGATGGAGCCGTTGTGCTGGATGGTCACGGCCTTGTTGCCGCGCAGCAGGTCCTGGCTGTCGAGCAGCTGCGGCAGCGCGGGCGCATGGTTGGCGGCATGGCCCTGGCGGCTGCCTGTGGCCGAAAGCGCGCTGGGAGAGGTGTGCATGGCGTTCATGGCTGGGTAGGTGGCAAAAGATTTTCGATAATGATAATAGTTCTCATTTATGGGGCAAGCAATGCCTGTGCTGGGCATAGGGATATCTGCGGCAGGGCGGCCTGGGCGGCGGCCGTGGCGCGATCGTTTATAATCATTGGGTTTTGCATGGTGCAAGACGCACGCCAGACGCTTTTCCAGCGCTGGCGCAAGTAACATGAACGCGGCGCGCTGCGTTCCAACAAGGAAAAACCAATGATCGCCTCTTCCATCAAGGCCGAAGTCGTCAAGGCCAACGCACGTTCCGCTAGCGACACGGGCAGCCCGGAAGTGCAGGTCGCACTGCTGACCGCACGCATCAACGAACTGACCCCTCACTTCAAGCAACACGCCAAGGACCACCACGGTCGCCGCGGCCTGCTGCGCATGGTGAGCCGTCGTCGCAAGCTGCTGGACTACCTCAAGTCCAAGGACGCTGACCGTTACACCGCGCTGATCGCCAAGCTGGGCCTGCGCAAGTAAGCCTGGTATTTAATGGGAACGCCTGAGTTAGCACGCTAGCTCAGGCGTTTTTTACTTCGGAGGGTATACGGCAGAGCGAAGCTGTGTCATTCCAGTGCTGCGAAATTTGTAGCTGCAAGTGCAGCACTGGAATGGCATCGTGTTCTGTTTGTCCTCCAAAACCAAGCTGGATGAGTGCATCCAGCTATTCATCGAGGAGCTGAAATGAGCATGTTCAACAAAGTAACCAAGACCTTCCAGTGGGGCAAGCACCAGGTGACCATGGAGACGGGCGAGATCGCCCGCCAGGCCTCCGGCGCCGTGCTGGTGAACATCGACGATACCGTGGTGCTGGCCACGGTGGTGGCTTCGAAGTCGGCCAAGCCCGGCCAGGACTTCTTCCCGCTGACCGTCGACTACATCGAGAAGACCTATGCCGCCGGCAAGATTCCCGGCAGCTTCTTCAAGCGCGAAGCCAAGCCCAGCGAGCTGGAGACGCTGACCAGCCGCCTGATCGACCGCCCGATCCGCCCGCTGTTTCCCGAGGGTTTCTACAACGAGGTGCATGTGGTCATCCACACCGTCTCGCTGAACCCCGAGGTGGATGCCGACATCGCCGCGATGATTGCCGTGTCTGCCGCGCTGTCGGTTTCCGGCATTCCTTTCAACGGCCCGATCGGCGCCGCGCGCGTGGGCTACATCAACGGCGAATACGTGCTCAACCCCGGCCAGACCGAGCGCAAGAACAGCCAGATGGACCTGGTGGTCGCCGGCACCGAGGCGGCCGTGCTGATGGTGGAGTCCGAGGCGCTGCAGCTGCCCGAGGAAGTGATGCTGGGCGCCGTGGTGTACGGCCACGAGCAGGGCAAGGTGGCGATCAACGCCATCCACGAGCTGGTGCGCGATGCCGGCAAGCCGGTGTGGGACTGGCAGCCGCCCGCCAAGGACGAGCCGCTGATCGCCAAGGTGTCCGAGCTGGGCGAGGCCAAGCTGCGCGACGCCTACCAGATCCGCAACAAGCAAAGCCGCACGCAGGCCTGCCGCGAAGCCTATGCGGCAGTCAAGGCGGGCCTGGCCGAGCAGGGGGTGGAGTTCGATGGCGTGAAGGTCGATGCCATGCTGTTCGACATCGAGGCGCGTATCGTGCGCAGCCAGATCCTGGCGGGCGAGCCCCGCATCGACGGCCGCGACACGCGCACCGTGCGCCCGATCGAGATCCGCTCCTCGGTGCTGCCGCGCACCCATGGCTCGGCCCTGTTCACCCGTGGTGAAACGCAGGCGCTGGTGGTGTCCACGCTGGGCACCGAGCGCGATGCGCAGCGCATCGACGCGCTGGCCGGCGAATACGAAGACCGCTTCCTGTTTCACTACAACATGCCTCCCTTCGCCACTGGCGAAGTGGGCCGCATGGGCTCGACCAAGCGCCGCGAGGTCGGCCACGGCCGCCTGGCCAAGCGCGCCCTGGTGGCCTGCCTGCCGAGCAAGGACGAGTTTCCCTACACCATCCGCGTGGTGTCGGAAATCACCGAGTCCAACGGCTCCTCGTCGATGGCTTCGGTGTGCGGCGGCTGCCTGTCGATGATGGATGCCGGCGTGCCGATGAAGGCGCATGTGGCGGGTATTGCCATGGGCCTGATCAAGGAGGACAACAAGTTCGCGGTGCTGACCGACATCCTGGGCGACGAGGACCACCTGGGCGACATGGACTTCAAGGTGGCCGGCACCACCAACGGCATCACCGCACTGCAGATGGACATCAAGATCCAGGGCATCACCAAGGAAATCATGCAGGTGGCGCTGGCCCAGGCCAAGGAAGCGCGCATGCACATCCTGGGCAAGATGCAGGAGGCTGTGGGCGAGGCCAAGACCGAGGTGTCCAGCTTCGCGCCCAAGCTCTACACCGTCAAGATCAATCCCGAGAAGATCCGCGACGTGATCGGCAAGGGCGGCGCCACCATCCGTGCGCTGACCGAGGAAACCGGCACCCAGATCGACATCGCCGAAGACGGCACGATCACCATCGCCGCAACCGACAGCGCCAAGGCTGACGAAGCCAAGCGCCGCATCGAGGAAATCACCGCCGAGGTGGAGATCGGCAAGGTCTACGAAGGCCCGGTGGTCAAGATCCTCGACTTCGGCGCGCTGATCAACCTGCTGCCCGGCAAGGACGGCCTGCTGCACATCAGCCAGATCGCGCACGAGCGCGTCGAGAGGGTGTCGGACTACCTTACCGAAGGCCAGGTCGTGAAAGTCAAGGTGCTGGAGACCGACGACAAGGGCCGCGTCAAGCTGTCGATGAAGGCGCTGCTGGACCGTCCGGCGGGTGATCGTCCTGCTCCCGCCGAGCGCGGCGAGCGTCGCGAACGCCGCAGCCAGGAGGCGGCCCCCGACCAGCAGCAGCAACAGCAGCAGCAATAAGCGCTGCAAGTGAAGCGGCCAGGCGCGGGCAAACCGTCCGCGGCCTGGCGTTTTTGCCGGCGGTTTCGCCGGTGCAAAGGATGTTGGTGTGGAAATGATGCAAGCCGTGGAAATCGCCTCCTTTGGTGCGCCCGAGGGGCTGCAGCTCGCCAGCCGTCCCATGCCCGTCGCGGGCAAGGGCGAGCTGTGCATTCGGGTGGCGGCCAGTGGCGTGAATCGCCCGGACGTGCTGCAGCGCAAGGGGCACTACGCGCCTCCGCCCGGCGCATCCGACCTGCCGGGGCTGGAGGTGGCGGGCGTCGTCGTCTCTGGCGACGAGGCGGCGATGCAGGAGCGGGGCTTGCGCATCGGCGCGCGCGTGTGCGCGCTGGTGGCTGGCGGCGGCTATGCGCAGTTCTGCGTGGCGCCGGTGGCCCAGTGTCTGCCGGTGCCCGAAGGGCTGTCGGATGTGGAGGCGGCTTGCCTGCCGGAGACCTTTTTCACCGTCTGGAGCAATGTATTCGACCGCGGCCAGCTGCGCGCGGGCGAGACCATCCTGATCCAGGGCGGCACCAGCGGCATCGGCGTTACCGCGATCCAGCTGGCCAAGGCGCATGGCGCCGTGGTCATCGCCACCGCCGGCTCGGACGAGAAATGCCGGGCCTGCGTGGAGCTGGGGGCGGACCACGCCATCAACTACAAGGCGCTGGACTTCGTTGCCGAGCTCAAGCGCATCACCGCTGGCAAAGGGGTGGACGTCATCCTGGACATGGTGGCCGGGGACTATGTGGCGCGCGAGGTGGAGTCGCTGGCCGACGATGGCCGCCTGGTCATCATTGCGGTGCAGGGCGGGGTGAAGGCGGAGTTCAATGCCGGCCTGGTGCTGCGCAAGCGCCTGGTGATCACCGGCTCGACGCTGCGGCCGCGCCCGGTGGCCTTCAAGGCCGAGATCGCGCGGGCGCTGCAGGCCAAGGTGTGGCCGCTGCTGGCCGACGGCCGGGTGAAGGTGCTGGTGCACAGCCGCTTCCCCGCCGCGCAGGCCGCCCAGGCGCATGCGTTGATGGAGAGTAACCAGCACATCGGCAAGATCGTGCTGACATGGGAAGATCAATGAAAAAGCTGATTGCGGGCAATTGGAAGATGAACGGCAGCCTCGCGGCCAACGAGGCCCTGCTGAAGGGGATTGCCGATGGTTTGGGGCAGCCGGCATGCGCGGTTGCCGTGGCGGTGCCGGCGGTCTACCTGGCCCAGGTGCGCGGCCTGCTGCAGGGCTCGCCGGTGCAGCTGGCGGCCCAGGACGTGTCGGCCCACGACGCGGGCGCCTATACCGGCGAGGTGTCGGCCGCCATGCTGTGCGATTTTGGCGTGCGCCATGTGCTGGTCGGCCACTCGGAGCGGCGCCAGTACCACGGCGAGACCGATGCCGTGGTGGCGGCCAAGGCGCAGAAGGCGCTGAATGCGGGCATCGCGCCCATCGTGTGCGTGGGCGAGACGCTGGCGCAGCGCGAGGCGGGTGAGACCGAGGCGGTGGTGCGTCGGCAGCTGGCCGCGGTGATCCACCAGGTGGGGCAGTGCGTGAGCGAGATCGTCGTGGCCTACGAGCCGGTGTGGGCGATCGGCACCGGCAAGACCGCGACGCCCGAGCAGGCGCAGCAGGTGCATGCGGTGCTGCGGGCGCAGCTGGCCGCGGCCACCACGCATGCGGCCAAGGTGCCGGTGCTGTATGGCGGCAGCATGAACGCGGCCAACGCGGCCGAGCTGCTGGCCCAGCCCGACATCGGCGGAGGCTTGATCGGCGGGGCAGCGCTCAAGCCGCAGGATTTTTTGAAGATTATTGATGCAGCCCAATAAAAAGGCGGACTGCTTGCTATCTCATTCATAGAAGGATCAATGATGGTTACGATTATTCTGGCAGTCCAGATGCTGGCGGCACTGGGCATGATTGGCCTGATTCTGGTGCAGCACGGCAAGGGTGCGGATGCGGGCGCGGCCTTTGGCAGCGGTAGCTCCGGCAGCCTGTTCGGTGCCAGCGGCAGCGCCAACTTCCTGTCGCGCACCACGGCGGTGCTGGCCACGGTGTTCTTCGTGGCAACCCTGGCGCTGGCGTATTTCGGCAATGCCCGTCCCAACACGGCCGGCAGCGTGCTGGAGTCGCCCGCGGCGGCGATTCCCCAGTCGTCGGCGCCGGTGGACAGCACGATTCCGCCGGCCGCCGCGCCCGCGGCCCCGGCGCCTGCTCCGGCCGCGGAATCGGTGCCCGCACCGGCCGCCGCGCCTGCGTCTTCGCCGGCATCTTCGCCCGCTGCCGGCGCGGCTGCCCCGGCGCCGGCGGCTGCCGACGCTCCTGCTGCGGCGGGGTCGGCGGCGCCTGAGCCGGTGGCCAAATAACGCAACTATTTTTTCAAGTGCTCGAATACTAGGGTTTTTACAGAGTAGAATCTGAGTCTGTCAGGAAGCATGTAGTTGCAAATCTCTATGCCTCCTGTCTCTAAGACAAATAGCAAATTGCCGTCGTGGTGAAATTGGTAGACACGCTATCTTGAGGGGGTAGTGGCGAAAGCTGTGCGAGTTCGAGTCTCGCCGACGGCACCAGCACAAATCAGGGCTGCCTGGGTTACATTGTGTGGTTACTCGGGTTGGCCTTCTGCGGTGAGTGACCTCAAGATGAACCTCAATCAATACCTCCCAGTCCTTCTGTTCATTCTGGTGGGCGCCGCAGTCGGCCTGGCCCCGCTGGTGCTGGGGTATATCCTCGGGCCCAATCGCCCGGATGCGGCCAAGAATTCTCCCTACGAATGCGGCTTCGAGGCATTTGAAGACGCGCGCATGAAGTTCGATGTGCGCTACTACCTCGTGGCCATCCTGTTCATCCTGTTCGACCTGGAAATCGCTTTCCTCTTCCCCTGGGCGGTATCGCTGCAGGAAGTGGGCGTGACCGGGTTTGTCGCCGTGCTGATTTTCCTGGCCGTGCTGGTCGTGGGCTTTGCCTACGAATGGAAAAAGGGCGCGTTGAACTGGGAATAACCAGACATCACAAAGGTGCACGATGATTGAAGGCGTGATGGAAAAGGGCTTCGTCACCACCAGCTATGATGCGGTGGTGAACTGGGCCAAGACCGGGTCGCTGTGGCCCATGACGTTCGGCCTGGCTTGCTGCGCGGTGGAGATGATGCATGCCGCGGCGGCGCGCTACGACATCGGCCGCTTTGGCGCCGAGGTGTTTCGGGCCAGCCCGCGCCAGTCCGATCTGATGATCGTGGCCGGCACGCTGTGCAACAAGATGGCGCCGGCCCTGCGCAAGGTCTACGACCAGATGGCCGAGCCGCGCTGGGTGCTGTCCATGGGCTCGTGCGCGAACGGCGGCGGCTACTACCACTACAGCTACTCGGTGGTGCGGGGCTGCGACCGCATCGTGCCGGTCGATGTCTATGTGCCGGGCTGCCCTCCGACCGCGGAGGCGCTGATCTACGGCATCATCCAGCTGCAGCAGAAGATCCGCCGCACCCATACCATCGCGCGCGCCTAGGAGTCCGCATGAGTGTTGAACTGATACAGCCTTCCGCGCTGCAAGACAATGTCGCGCGCGTCCTGGGCGAGCTGGCCCGCAAGGTCACGCTGGCGCTGGATGAAGTGACGGTCGAGGTGGGCGCCGAGAACTATCTGGCCGCGATGCAGATGCTGCGCGAGCATGCCGAGTGCCGCTTCGAGCAGCTGATCGATTTGTGCGCGGTGGACTATTCGGCCTACAAGGAAGTGGGCACCGATGGGCCGCGCTTCGCGGTGGTGTCGCACCTGCTGTCGGTGAGCCTGAACCAGCGCGTGCGCGTCAAGGTGTTCTGCCAGGACGACGATTTCCCGGTGATGGCTTCGGTGACCGGGCTGTGGAGCTCGGCCGACTGGTTCGAGCGCGAGGCCTTCGATCTGTATGGCGTGGTGTTCGACGGGCACCAGGACTTGCGCCGCATCCTCACCGACTACGGCTTCATCGGCCATCCGTTCCGCAAGGACTTCCCTCTGTCGGGCCATGTGGAGATGCGCTACGACGCCGAGCAGCGTCGCGTGATCTACGAGCCGGTGTCGATCGAGCCGCGCGAGATCACCCCCCGTATCATCCGTGAAGATCACTACGGAGGCCTGCACTGAGGCTCAAGGTCCTCACGATGAAACACCATGGCTGAAATCAAGAACTACTCACTCAACTTCGGTCCCCAACACCCCGCGGCACACGGGGTGCTGCGTCTTGTGCTGGAGCTCGACGGCGAGGTGGTGCAGCGCGCCGACCCGCATATCGGCCTGCTGCATCGCGCCACCGAGAAGCTGGCCGAATACAAGACCTACATCCAGGCGCTGCCCTACATGGACCGCCTGGACTACGTGTCGATGATGTGCAACGAGCACGCCTACTGCCTGGCCATCGAGAAGCTGCTGGGCATCGAGGTGCCGATCCGCGCGCAGTACATCCGCGTGATGTTCTCCGAAATCACGCGCCTGCTGAACCACCTGATGTGGCTGGGCTCGCACGGCAACGACTGCGGCAGCTCCACCATCCTGATCTACACCTTCCGCGAGCGCGAAGACCTGTTCGACATGTACGAGGCGGTTTCCGGCGCCCGCATGCACGCGGCCTACTTCCGTCCGGGCGGCGTGTACCGCGACCTGCCCGAGAGCATGCCGCAGTACCGTGCCAGCAAGGTGCGCAACGCCAAGGGCGTCGAGCTGCTGAACCGCAACCGCCAGGGCTCGATGCTGGACTTCATCGACGACTTCGTGCAGCGCTTCCCCAAGTGCGTGGACGAATACGAGACCCTGCTGACCGACAACCGCATCTGGAAGCAGCGCACCGTCGGCATCGGCGTGATGGAAGCCGAGCGCGCGCTGAACCTGGGCCTGACCGGCCCGATGCTGCGCGGCTCCGGCGTGGCCTGGGACCTGCGCAAGAAGCAGCCCTACGACTGCTACGCCAAGATGGATTTCGACATCCCGGTGGGCAAGACCGGCGACAGCTACGACCGCTACCTGGTGCGCGTGCAGGAGATGCGCCAGTCCAACCGCATCATCAAGCAGTGCGTGGACTGGCTGCGCGCCAACCCCGGCCCGGTGATCACCGACAACCACAAGGTGGCGCCGCCGTCGCGCGAGTCGATGAAGTCCAACATGGAAGAGCTGATCCACCACTTCAAGCTCTTCACCGAGGGCTTCCGCGTGCCCGAGGGCGAGGCCTATGCCGCCGTCGAGCACCCCAAGGGCGAGTTCGGCATCTACATGGTCAGCGATGGCGCCAACAAGCCGTACCGCCTGAAGATCCGTCCTCCGGGGTTCGTGCACCTGGCAGCCCTCAATGAAATGTCCCGCGGCCACATGCTGGCCGATGCGGTGGCCATCATTGGCACCATGGACATCGTGTTCGGAGAGATTGACCGATGATTACCGAAGCGACCAAAGCGCGCTTTGCACGCGAAGTGGCCAAATACCCGCCCGAGCAGAAGCAGTCGGCGGTGATGGCATGCCTGTCCATCGTGCAGCAGGAGCAGGGCCATGTGAGCCAGGAGAGCGAGGCGGTGATTGCCGAGTACCTGGGCATGCCCGAGATCGCGGTGCACGAAGTGACCACGTTCTACAACATGTACAACCAGCATCCGGTGGGCAAGTACAAGCTGAACGTCTGCACCAACCTGCCGTGCCAGCTGCGCCGCGGCCAGGAGGCGCTCAAGCACCTGGAGGCCAAGCTGGGCATCCACATGGGCGAGACCACGGCCGACGGCGTGTTCACGCTGCAGCAGTCCGAATGCCTGGGCGCCTGCGCCGATGCGCCGGTGATGCTGGTCAACGACCGCCACATGTGCAGCTTCATGGACAACGACAAGCTCGACCAGCTGGTGGACGGCCTGCGCGCAGCGGAGGACAGCAAGTGACTACATCCGCACAGATCCTGAACCAGTTCCAGGCCACCGGCCTGGAGACCTGCTTCCATGACCGCCACATCACGCCGCAGATCTATGCCGAGCTGAACGGGCGCAACTGGTCCATCAAGGACTACGAGGCCCGTGGCGGCTACCAGGCGCTGCGCAAGATCCTGGGCCAGGACGGCGGCGAAGGCCTGACGCAAGACCAGGTGATCGCCATCGTCAAGGAGTCGGGCCTGCGCGGCCGCGGCGGCGCGGGCTTCCCGACCGGCCTGAAGTGGAGCTTCATGCCGCGCCAGTTCCCGGGCCAGAAGCACCTGGTCTGCAATTCGGACGAGGGCGAGCCGGGCACCTGCAAGGACCGCGACATCCTGATGTTCAACCCGCACATCGTGATCGAGGGCATGGCGATTGCCGCCTATGCCATGGGCATCTCGGTGGGCTACAACTACATCCACGGCGAGATCTTCCAGGTCTACGAGCGCTTCGAGGCCGCGCTGGAAGAGGCCCGTGCCGCGGGCTACCTGGGCGACAGCATCATGGGCAGCAAGTTCAGCTTCCAGCTGCATGCGCACCATGGCTTCGGCGCCTATATCTGCGGCGAAGAGACTGCACTGCTCGAATCGCTGGAAGGCAAGAAGGGCCAGCCGCGCTTCAAGCCGCCGTTCCCGGCCAGCTTCGGCCTCTACGGCAAGCCGACCACCATCAACAACACCGAGACCTTCGCGGCGGTGCCCTGGATCATCCGCAACGGCGGCGCTGCGTACCTGGAGTGCGGCAAGCCCAACAACGGCGGCACCAAGATCTTCTCGGTGAGCGGCGATGTGAACCAGCCCGGCAACTACGAGGTACCGCTGGGCACGCCGTTTTCCAAGCTGCTGGAGCTTGCCGGCGGCGTGCGCACCGGCCGCCAGCTCAAGGCGGTGATCCCCGGCGGCTCGTCCGCCCCGGTGCTGCCGGCTGCCATCATGATGGAATGCACGATGGACTACGACTCCATCTCCAAGGCCGGCTCGATGCTGGGCTCGGGCGCGGTGATCGTGATGGACGATTCGCGCGACATGGTGGAATCGCTGCTGCGGCTGTCGTACTTCTACCAGCACGAATCCTGCGGCCAGTGCACGCCGTGCCGTGAAGGCACGGGCTGGCTGTGGCGCATGGTGGACCGCATCAACCGCGGCGAGGGTCGCGCGGAAGACCTGAACACGCTGGATTCGGTGGCGGGCAACATCATGGGGCGCACGATCTGTGCGCTGGGCGATGCGGCAGCGATGCCGGTGCGCGCCATGATCAAGCACTTCCGCCATGAGTTCGAAGCCAAGATCAACGCTGCTGCCAAGCAGGGTGCGCTGTCCTCCTGATCGCGAGAGAGCATATGGTTGAAATTGAATTAGACGGTCAGAAGGTCGAGGTTGCCGAAGGCAGCATGGTGATGCATGCGGCCGAGGCTGCAGGCAAGTACATTCCTCATTTCTGCTACCACAAGAAACTGTCGATCGCGGCCAACTGCCGCATGTGCCTGGTTGACGTGGAAAAGGCGCCCAAGCCGCTGCCCGCCTGCGCCACCCCGGTGACGCAGGGCATGATCGTGCGCACCGCCTCCGACAAGGCGGTCAAGGCCCAGCAATCGGTGATGGAGTTCCTGCTCATCAACCATCCGCTGGACTGCCCCATCTGCGACCAGGGCGGCGAATGCCAGCTGCAGGACTTGGCCGTGGGCTACGGCGGCTCGGCCTCGCGCTACGAGGAAGAAAAGCGCGTGGTGTTCCACAAGAACGTGGGCCCGCTGATCTCGATGGAAGAGATGAGCCGCTGCATCCACTGCACCCGCTGCGTGCGCTTCGGCCAGGAGATCGCCGGCGTGATGGAGCTGGGCATGATCAACCGCGGCGAGCACTCCGAGATCACCACGGTGCTCGGCGACACGGTGGACTCCGAGCTGTCGGGCAACATGATCGACATCTGCCCGGTCGGTGCGCTGACCAGCAAGCCCTTCCGCTACAGCGCCCGCACCTGGGAGCTGTCGCGCCGCAAGTCGGTCAGCCCGCACGACTCCACCGGCGCGAACCTGGTGGTGCAGGTCAAGAACAACCGCGTGATGCGTGTCGTACCGTTCGAGAACGATGCGGTCAACGAATGCTGGATCGCCGATCGCGACCGCTTCTCCTACGAAGCGCTGAACAGCGAAGAGCGCCTGACCCAGCCGATGATCAAGCAAGGCGGCCAGTGGACCGAGGTCAGCTGGCAGGTCGCGCTCGAATACGTGGCCAACGGCCTCAAGAGCGTGCAGCGCGACCATGGCGCGGCCAGCATCGGCGCCCTGGTCAGCCCGCACAGCACGCTGGAGGAGCTATACCTGGCCGGCGCCCTGGTGCGCGGCCTGGGCAGCGAGAACATCGACTACCGCCTGCGCCATGCCGAGTTCGAGAGCCATGATGGTGTGCGCTGGCTCGGCTGCAGCATCGCCGAGCTGTCGAACCTGAACGCCGCCCTGGTGGTGGGCTCGAACATCCGCAAGGAACACCCACTGTTTGCCCAGCGCATTCGCCAGGCCGCGACCCGCAGGGGCTGCGTGGTGACCACGCTCAATGCCAGCCACCACGACCTGGCCATGCCGGTGGCCCATGAGCTGCTGGCACCGGCCGAGCAGTGGACCTATGCGCTGTCGTCGATTGCCGCGGCGGTCGCCCAGTCCAAGGGCATCGCGGCGCCGAACAATGCCGGCAGCGTGAGCGAGCAGGCCACCGAGATCGCCCGTGCGCTGCAAAACGGCGACAGGAAGGCCATCTTGCTGGGCAATGCCGTGGCCCACCATGCGCAGGCCGGCACCTTGCTGGCCATCGCCCAGTGGATCGCGGGCCAGACCGGCGCCAGCGTCGGCTTCCTGACCGAGGCCGCGAATACCGTGGGCGCCCAGTGGGTGCGCGCCATGCCCGGCGCGAACGGCCTGAATGCCGGCCAGATGCTGGCTGGCGAGCTGAAGGCCGCCATCCTGCTGAACAACGAGCCCGAGTTCGACTCGGCCGCCGGCGCCCATGCGGCCGCGGCGCTGGAGTCCGCGGAGATGGTGGTCACGCTCAGTCCGTTCAAGGCCAACATGGCGTTCAGCGATGTGTTGCTGCCGATCGCGCCTTTCACCGAGACCTCGGGCTCGTTCGTCAATGCCGAGGGCCGGCTGCAGAGCTTCCACGCGGTGGTCAAACCGCAGGGCGAGGCGCGTCCGGCCTGGAAGGTGCTGCGCGTGCTGGGCAATCTGCTGAACCTGCCCGACATGGCGTTTGAATCGTCGCAGGACGTGCTGGCCAAGGCCGTGGGCTCGCAGACCCAGGTGCCGGCCACGGTGCTGAGCAATGCCACCAAGACCAACATGGCGGTCTCGGCAGCTGCAGCGCAGGCGCCGATGGTGGCTGCCATCTACCAGCTCGATGGCATCGTGCGCCGCGCCTCTTCGTTGCAATTGACGGCGGATGCCCGCCAATCCCTGGAGGCCGTCGCACCATGATCGACGCGATTTACAACGGTGGTCTGAACCTGGTGGCCGCCAGCTGGTGGGCGTCCATCATCTGGCCGGTGATCTGGAACCTGATCAAGATCGTCTGCATCATTGCGCCGCTGATGGGTGCGGTCGCCTACCTGACGCTGTGGGAGCGCAAGCTGCTAGGCTTCATGCAGGTGCGCCACGGCCCCAACCGCGTGGGCCCGTTCGGCCTGCTGCAGCCGCTGGCCGACGGCCTGAAGCTGCTGACCAAGGAAATCATCTCGCCGTCGGCTGCCAGCCCCGGGCTGTTCCGCCTCGGGCCGATCATGGCCATCATGCCGGCCCTGGCCGCCTGGGTGGTGATTCCCTTCGGCCCCGATGTGGCGCTGTCCAACGTGAACGTGGGCCTGCTGCTGGTGATGGCCATCACCTCGATCGAGGTCTATGGCGTGATCATCGCGGGCTGGGCCTCGAATTCCAAGTACGCCTTCCTGGGCGCGCTGCGCGCGTCGGCCCAGATGGTGAGCTACGAAATCGCGATGGGCTTTTGCTTCCTGGTGGTCATCATGGTCACCGGCAGCATGAACCTGACCGAGATCGTCCTGGGCCAGGGCAAGGGCATGTTTGCCAGCGCGGGCGCCGGCATCCTGTCGTGGAACTGGCTGCCGCTGCTGCCGATGTTCCTGGTGTACCTGATCTCGGGCGTGGCCGAAACCAACCGCCACCCGTTCGACGTGGTGGAGGGCGAGGCCGAGATCGTGGCCGGCCACATGGTCGAGTACTCGGGCATGGGCTTCGCCATCTTCTTCCTGGCCGAGTACGCCAGCATGTGGCTGGTGTCGATCCTGGCGGTGATCATGTTCCTCGGCGGCTGGCTGCCTCCGTTCGAGTTCCTGGGCTTCATCCCCGGCTGGATCTGGCTGGCGATCAAGACCTTTGTCGTGGTGTCGATGTTCATCTGGATTCGCGCCACCTTCCCGCGCTTTCGCTATGACCAGATCATGCGCCTGGGCTGGAAGATTTTCATCCCCGTGACCCTTGTGTGGTTGATCCTGGTGGGCGGCTGGCTGCTGTCGCCATGGAATATCTGGAAGTAAGCGGGAGGACACATACCATGACTGTTGCTGCTGCTCGTGCCTTTTCGGTAAAGGATTTCATCAAGAGCTTCATGCTGTGGGAGCTCTTCAAGGGTATGGCGCTGACCGGCCGCTACGCATTCGCGCGCAAGGTCACCGTGCAGTTCCCGGAAGAGAAGACGCCGCTGTCGCCGCGTTTCCGTGGCCTGCATGCGCTGCGCCGCTATGACAATGGCGAAGAGCGCTGCATCGCCTGCAAGCTGTGCGAGGCCGTGTGCCCCGCCATGGCGATCACCATCGAGTCCGATGTGCGCGAGGATGGCAGCCGCCGCACCACGCGCTACGACATCGACCTGACCAAGTGCATCTTCTGCGGCTTCTGCGAGGAAAGCTGCCCGGTCGACTCCATCGTGGAAACCCAGATCCTGGAGTACCACGGCGAGAAGCGTGGCGATCTGTATTTCACCAAGGAAATGCTGCTCGCAGTGGGCGACCGCTACGAGAAGGAAATCGCTGCGGCCAAGGCCGCGGATGCCAAGTACCGCTGAACCGGCGCAGATGGATTGAAAAGAGCCCCACATGGACGTTACAACTGGTTTTTTCTATCTGTTCTCGGTCGTGCTGCTGTACGCGGCATTCCGGGTCATCACGGCGCAGAACCCTGTGCATGCCGTGCTGCATCTGATTCTGGCCTTCTCGCAGGCAGCCGGCATCTGGCTGATCCTGAAGGCTGAATTCCTGGCCATCGTGCTGGTGATGGTCTACCTGGGAGCGGTGATGGTGCTGTTCCTGTTCGTGGTGATGATGCTGGACATCCGCATCGATGCGCTGCGCCGCAGCTTCTGGAAGTACTTCCCGATGGCGGCGGTGATCTTCGCGATCGTGGCCTTCGAGATGGGCCTGGTGCTGATCGGCGGCTTCGGCTCCATCGACGAGGCCAAGCCGGTGGCGACCGTCGTCGACAGCGCAGGCCAGGTGGTGCCGTTCAGCAACGTGAAGGCGCTGGGCACCCTGCTGTATACCGAATACCTGTACCCGGTGGAAATCGCCGCGGTGATCCTGCTGGTGGCGATGATCGCCGCGATCGCGCTGACCCTGCGCCAGCGCAAGGATACGAAGACGGTGGATCCGTCCGACCAGGTGCGCGTGCGCGCCGCGGACCGTGTTGCGCTGGTGAAGGTGGCCGCCGCGGTGGCGCCCGCGCCGGCGGTGGAGGAGAAGCAAGCATGACACTGACACTCGGCCATTTCCTGACGCTGGGGGCCATGCTGTTTGCCATGGCCGTCGTCGGCATCTTCCTGAACCGCAGAAACCTGATCGTGCTGCTGATGGCCATCGAGCTGATGCTGCTGGCGGTCAACATGAACTTCGTGGCCTTCTCCCACTACCTGGGCGACATGCACGGCCAGATCTTCGTGTTCTTCATCCTCACGGTCGCTGCCGCGGAATCGGCCATCGGTCTCGCGATCCTGGTGCTGCTGTTCCGCAACAAGTCCAGCATCGATGCGGAAGATCTCAATGCCCTGAAGGGTTGAGGCACCAGTAATTGCAAGGTCCAGAAGAATGAGTCAAACCCTCTCTGCTTCAACACTGCTGGCGGTCCCCCTGGCACCGCTGGTGGGCTCCGCGCTGGCGGGCATTTTCGGTACGGCGTTCGGTGGCAACCGCATCGGCCGCGTGGGCAGCCACACCCTCACCATCGGCAGCGTGCTGATCGCGTTCATCTTGTCTGCGCTGACGTTCCAGCAGGTGGTCTTCGAAGGCGCGACCTTCAACCAGACCATCTACCAATGGATGCAGGTCGGCACGCTGAAGATGGAAATCGGCTTCCTGATCGACAGCCTGACCGCGATGATGATGTGCGTGGTGACCTTCGTGTCGCTGATGGTGCACATCTACACCATCGGCTACATGGCCGAAGACGACGGCTACGACCGCTTCTTCTCGTACATCTCGCTGTTCACCTTCTCGATGCTGATGCTGGTGATGAGCAACAACCTGCTGCAGCTGTTCTTCGGCTGGGAAGCGGTGGGCCTGGTGTCGTACCTGCTGATCGGCTTCTACTTCAAGAAGGAATCGGCGATCTTCGCGAACATGAAGGCCTTCCTGGTGAACCGGGTCGGCGACTTCGGCTTCATCCTGGGCATCGGCCTGATTGCCGCCTACACCGGCACGCTGAACTACGGCGAGATCTTCGCCAAGCTGCCCGAGCTGCAGGCCGCGACCATGCCGGGCACCGGCTGGATGCTGGTGACCGTGATCGGCATCTGCCTGTTCATCGGCGCGATGGGCAAGTCGGCCCAGTTCCCGCTGCACGCCTGGCTGCCCGACTCGATGGAGGGCCCGACCCCGATCTCGGCGCTGATCCACGCGGCCACCATGGTGACCGCCGGCATCTTCATGGTCAGCCGCATGTCGCCGCTGTACGAGCTGTCGGACACCGCGCTGAACTTCATACTGGTGATCGGTTCGATCACGGCACTGTTCATGGGCATCCTGGGCATCATCCAGAACGACATCAAGCGCGTGATCGCGTATTCGACGCTGTCGCAGCTGGGCTACATGACGGTGGCGCTCGGCGTGTCGGCCTACTCGGTGTCGGTGTTCCACCTGATGACCCACGCGTTCTTCAAGGCGCTGCTGTTCCTGGGCGCCGGCTCGGTCATCATGGGCATGCACCACAACCAGGACATCCGCTGGATGGGCGGCGTGCGCAAGTACATGCCCATCACCTGGATCACCTTCCTGCTGGGCAACCTGGCGCTGATCGGCACGCCGTTCTTCGCCGGCTTCTATTCCAAGGATGCGATCATCGAGGCGGTGCACGCCTCGCACCTGCCGGCCGCCGGCTTTGCCAGCTTTTCCGTGCTGGCGGGCGTGTTCATCACCGCGTTCTACTCGTTCCGCCTGTACTTCATCGTCTTCCACGGCAAGGAGCGCTACGACCAGAACCCGGATGCGCACCATGACGACCATCACCATGGCCACGACGACCACCACGGCCATGGCCATGATGCCAAGCCGCACGAGTCGCCGCTGGTGGTCACCGGCCCGCTGATGCTGCTGGCGATTCCCTCGGTGGTGATCGGCGCGCTGGCGCTGGCGCCGATGGTGCTGGGCGACTTCTTCAAGGGCGTGATCACGGTGGACGGCAGCAAGCACCATGCAATGGCCGAGCTGGGCGAGGAGATCCACGACTGGGTGTCGATGGCGCTGCACGGCTTCACCGCGCTGCCGTTCTGGCTGGCGCTGGCCGGTGTCGTACTCTCGTACGTGTTCTACATGCTCAAGCCCGAATGGCCGGCGGCGATCAAGCGCGCCATGGAAAAGGTCGGCATCTACCAGGCCCTCGAAGGCAAGTACGGCGTGGACTGGGTGTACGAGAACATCTTCGCCCGCGGCGGCCGCGCGCTGGGCACGGTGTTCTGGAAGGCTGGCGACCAGACCCTGATCGATGGCCTGGTGGTCAACGGCTCCTGGAAGATCGTGGGCCGCATCGCCTCGGTGATCCGCTGGCTGCAGTCGGGTTATGTCTACCACTACGCACTGGTCATGATTCTGGGCATCTTCCTGCTCATGACCTACTTCGTGCTGCTCAACAAGTAAGGAAGAAGAAAAATGGGATTGTTGAGTCTTGCAATCTGGACCCCGATCGTCTTCGGCGTGGTGGTCCTGGCATTCGGCAAGCAGGAGCAGGCCAGGCTGGTGCGCTGGATCGCGCTGATCGGCGCCATCGTCGGGCTGCTGGTGACGCTGCCGCTGTACCAGGGCTTTGAGCTCGGCACCTCGGCCATGCAGTTCGTCGAGAAGGCCTCGTGGATTCCGCGTTTCGGCATCCAGTACTACCTGGGCGTGGACGGCATCTCGTTCTGGTTCGTGCCGCTGACCGCCTTCATCACGGTGATCGTGGTGCTGGCGTCGTGGGAGTCCATCACCGAGCGCGTCAACCAGTACATGGGCGCGTTCCTGATCCTGTCGGGCCTGATGATCGGCGTGTTCAGCGCGCTGGACGGCCTGCTGTTCTACGTGTTCTTCGAAGCCACGCTGATCCCGATGTACCTGATCATCGGCATCTGGGGCGGCCCGAACCGCATCTATGCCGCGTTCAAGTTCTTCCTGTACACGCTGCTGGGTTCGCTGCTGACGCTGATCGCGATCATCTACCTGTACAACAAGGCCGGCAGCTTCGACATCCTGGCCTGGCACCAGCTCAAGCTGTCGATGCAAGAGCAGACGCTGATCTTCTTCGCCTTCTTCGCGGCCTTCGCGGTCAAGGTGCCGATGTTCCCGGTGCATACCTGGCTGCCCGATGTGCACGTGGAGGCACCCACCGGCGGCTCGGCCGTGCTGGCGGCCATCATGCTGAAGCTCGGCGCCTACGGCTTCCTGCGTTTTTCGATGCCGATCGCGCCCGACGCCTCGCACCACTGGGCCTGGCTGATCATCGCGCTGTCGCTGATCGCGGTGATCTACGTGGGCCTGGTGGCCCTGGTGCAAAAGGACATGAAGAAGCTGGTGGCCTATTCGTCCGTGGCGCACATGGGCTTCGTGACGCTGGGCTTCTTCATCTTCAACGACATCGGCATCGCCGGTGGCCTGGTGCAGATGATTGCGCACGGCTTCGTCTCGGGCGCGATGTTCCTGTGCATCGGCGTGCTGTACGACCGCGTGCATTCCCGCGAGATCGCCGCCTACGGCGGCGTGGTCAACACCATGCCGAAGTTCGCTGCCTTCGCGCTGCTGTTCTCGATGGCCAACTGCGGCCTGCCGGCGACCGCCGGTTTCGTGGGCGAGTGGATGGTGATCCTGGGCGCGACGCAGTTCAACTTCTGGATCGGCGTGGCCTCGGCCACGGCGCTGATCCTGGGCGCAGCCTACACGCTGTGGATGTACAAGCGGGTCTACCTGGGCCCGGTCGCCAACGACCATGTGAAGGAGCTGTCCGATATCGGCTGCCGCGAATTCCTGATCCTGGCCATCCTGGCGGTCGCGGTGCTGGTCATGGGCGTGTATCCGGCGCCGTTCACCGACGTGATGAACGCTTCGGTGGCGGATCTGCTCAAGCATGTGGCCGTTTCCAAGCTGTGATGCGCAGAACGAATTGAGAGACTCGAGATGATTGATAACATCAGCTGGCTGGCTATCTATCCAGAAATTGTTCTGCTTGTCATGGCCTGCGTCATCACGCTGGTCGACCTGGGCGTGCGCAGCAAGGGCCGCACCCTGACCTATGTGCTGACCCTGTTGACCCTGCTCCTGGTGGCGGTGCTCGAAGGCATGTACGCCAGCAATGGCAACACCTTCTATGCCTTCGGCAACATGGTCGTCAGCGACGCCATGGGCAACTGGCTCAAGTGCTTCTCCGCCATTGCGATGGCGGTCACGCTGATCTATGGCCGCCCCTATGCCGCGGACCGCGACATGCTGCGCGGCGGCGAGTACTTCTCGCTGTCGATGTTCGCGCTGCTGGGCATGAACATCATGATCTCGGGCAACAACTTCCTGGTGATCTACCTGGGCCTGGAGCTGCTCACGCTGTCGAGCTATGCACTGGTGGCGCTGCGCCGCGACCATGCCGTGTCCACCGAGGCCGGCATGAAGTACTTCGTGCTGGGCGCGATGGCCAGCGGCTTCCTGCTCTACGGCCTGTCGATGATCTATGGCGCCACCGGTTCGCTGGACCTGGGCGAGGTGTTCAAGGCGGTCAATTCCGGCCAGATCCGCCACCAGGTGCTGGTGTTCGGCCTGGTGTTCGTGGTGGCCGGCCTGGCCTTCAAGCTGGGCGTGGTGCCGTTCCACATGTGGATTCCCGACGTGTACCAGGGCGCGCCCACCGCGGTGACCGCCATCGTCGGCGGCGCACCCAAGTTCGCCGCCTTCGCGATCGCCATCCGGCTGCTGGTGGATGGCCTGCTGCCGCTGGCCATCGACTGGCAGCAGATGCTGGCGGTGCTGGCCATCGGCTCGCTGCTGATCGGCAACCTGGCCGCCATCGCCCAGAGCAACCTCAAGCGCATGCTGGCGTACTCGACCATTTCGCAGATGGGCTTCGTGCTGCTGGGCCTGATGTCGGGCGTGGTCAACGGCAATGTCGAGGCCATGGCGGCAGGCAACGCCTACAGCTCGGCGATGTTCTATGTGGTGAGCTATGTGCTGACCACGCTCGCCGCCTTCGGCGTGATCCTGCTGCTGGCGCGCGAGGGTTTCGAGAGCGAGGAGATCGCCGACTTCGCCGGCCTGAACCAGCGCAGCCCGCTGTACGCTGCGGTGATGGCCATCTGCCTGTTCTCGATGGCCGGCATTCCGCCGCTGGTGGGCTTCTACGCCAAGCTGTCGGTGCTGCAGGCGCTGGTGGCCTCGGGCAGCGGGCTGCACGTGGCGCTGGCGGTGTTCGCGGTGCTGATGTCGCTGATCGGCGCCTTCTACTACCTGCGCGTGGTGAAGGTGATGTATTTCGATGCACCCATCACCGCCACCCAGGTGTCGGCATCGCTGGATGTGCGCGCCGTGCTGGTGGTCAATGGCGCCCTGGTGCTGGTGCTGGGCATCATGCCCGGCAGCCTGATGAGCCTGTGCGCCGACGCAGTGCTGCGCGCGCTGGCCACCTGATGCTTATCGGCTGCGCTGTTGGCGGGATGTTGGCATGACGGCCTCGGTCTGGCTGGTGATCGTGCTGGCGCTGGTGGCGGCGAACCTGCCCTTCATCAACCAGCGCTGGTTTGCCATAGGCCCTGGCCCCCGGCAGCCGGGCAGGCGCAAGGCGCTGGCCTGGCGGCTGCTGGAAATGCTGGTGCTGTATGTCGCGGTCGGCCTGGTGGCCGGCTTGCTGGAGGGGCGGCTGAGCCAGCGCAGCGCCCAGGGTTGGGAGTTCTATGCGATCACCGCGGCCTTGTTCCTGACCTTGGCATTTCCAGGCTTCACCTACCAGTATCTGCTGCGCCGGTCCAGGCATTCAGGATCCAATTAAGATAGGTTGCTCAGGCGCAGGGCCTGCGCCGGGGCCGCGATCCATGAAAGTATTCAACCTCGTCTGTCCTTTGCAGCATGTCTTCGAGGGATGGTTTGCATCCGAAGCGGATTTCGCAGACCAGCAGCAGCGTGGCTTGTTGACTTGCCCCATCTGCGGTGCGGGCGAGATCGCCAAGGGCTTGAGCGCCCCCCGCCTGAACCTCAAAGGCCCCAGGGCCGAGCCGCAACCCGCGCCGTCCGCCGCCGCTGCCTCCCAGGAGGTGATGCGCCGCTGGCTGGAATGGTCGCGGCAGGTGGTGGCCCACAGCGACGATGTGGGGGCGGAGTTCGCCGAGCAGGCGCGCCAGATGCACCGCGGCGAGCTGGAGCAGCGCGCGATCCGCGGCACCTTGTCCGGCTCCGAGCATGCGGCGTTGGCCGACGAGGGTATCGAGGTCATGCCGCTGTGGCTGCCGGAATCCGCCAAGCAGACCTTGCAATAGCCGGGCGGGCCGAGGCTCAGGGCGTTTCTTCAAAAACGAAGCCGACGCCGTATACCGAGCGGATGCAGTCGGTGTCCTCGCCCATGGCGGCGCGCAGCTTCTTGCGCAGGTTCTTGACATGGCTGTCGATGGCGCGGTCGCTGACGTCCAGCGTGTCGGCATAGGCCAGGTCCAGCAGCTGGCTGCGCGAATAGATCTTGCCGGGCTTGGAGCGCAGGATGCGCAGCAGCGTGAATTCGCGCCGGGTCAGCGGCAGCAGCTGGCCCTTCCAGCTGGCCTGGAAGCTGTCTTCGTCCAGCAGCCACGTGGCGCCGGGCGCGCCGGGCTGCGGCGCGCGGGCCGGCGTGGCACGGCGCAGCACGGCCTTGACTCGCGCCACCAGTTCACGCGGAGAAAATGGCTTGCACACATAGTCGTCCGCGCCCATCTCCAGGCCGATCAGCCGGTCCACTTCCTCGACCTTGGCGGTGACGCAGATCACCGGGCACAGCCGCTCCTGCTGGCAGGCCTCCAGGATGGCCAGGCCGTTGGTTCCGGGCAGCATCAGATCGAGGATCGCCAGCTCGGGAGGGGATTCGCGCAGGGCATCCAGTGCCTGGCTGCCGTCGCTGAAGTGCTCCACCCGGTAGCCGGCGTGGCGCAGGTAGTCGACGATGACGGAGGCGATGTCGGCCTCGTCTTCGGCGAGGACAATGCGTGGCGTGGGCATGCTCATGGGGTCGGTGTCTGTATGGCCGCCAGTGGCAGCCGGATGCAGATGCGCAGGCCGCCGAGCGGGGAGTGCGCGGCCAGGATGTCGCCGCCGTGTGCCTGCACGATGCTGCGGCAGATCGCAAGCCCCAGCCCGGAGCCGCCGCTGGCGCGGCTGCGCGAGTCGTCGGCGCGGAAGAACCGTTCGAACAGGCGCGGCAGATGCGGATCGGCCACCGCGGGGGCGGTGTCGTCCACGATGATTTCCCACCAGGAGCGTGGCGCGGCGGCGGCAGGCTCGGTCACCAGCCGCGCATGGAGGTCGAGCTGCCCGCCGGCATCGGTATAGCGCAGGCTGTTTTCCAGCACGTTGGCAAATACCTGGTGCAGCTGCTCGGCATTGCCCTGCACCGTGGCCGGCATGATGCGCTGCTCCAGCGCGGCCGCAGGGGGCAGCCCGATATGGCCGCGTTCGTAGCGGGCCCGCATGCCATCGACGCTGTCCATGACCAGGGCGCGGATGTCCAGCTCCTGGGTATGCGGCGGCGATGCGGCGGCACCGGCGCCGTTCGCGTTCAGGCTGGCGCGCAGGTCTTCGACCAGGCGGGTCAGGCGCATGGTCTGGCCATGGAGCCGGTCGGCGGTCTTGTCGTCGAAGCGCCGTATGCCATCTTGCAGCGCCTCGATCTCGGCGCGTATCGCGGCCAGTGGCGTGCGCAACTCGTGGGCCACCTGGCTGAGCCAGTCCATCTGCTGCTCCTGGGCATATTGCAGTTGCTCGGCCATATGGTTGTAGCGCATGGCCAGCTGGGCCAGCTCGTCATTGCCGCGTACCGGGATGCGGTAGCCCAGCTGGCCCGCGGCAAAGGACTGCGCGCCCTGGGAGAGGGCGTCTATGGGCTGCATCCAGCGCCGGCTCAGCCGCCACGACAGCGCCATGGCCGCCAGCAGGCCCAAGGCGCCGGCCGCGAGCAGAAACACCAGGTATTCACGCAGGAAGGCGCTGTCGATCTGGTTTTTCATGACCGGCGGCGGCCGCAGCAGCAGGGTGCCTATCAGCTGGCGCTTGGAATCCAGCAAGGGGTTGCGTGCGCTTCCTGGCGCCATCGGCACACCGGCCACCAGATTACCGTTCTTGTCCAGCAGGCCCAGGCGTTCCTGTATCGGATAGCGGTCGATGGGGTGCAACTGGCCGCCTCCCGGGCCGGCCGCTATCTTCATCGGTTCGGACGGCGCATCGGAAACCCAGCTGCTGCTGCCACTCTTGCCTTCCGAAATGAGGCGCTGCCATCTTTCCGGGGTTATGGATTCCCAGTTTTGCCGCGCGAGATAGTCCTGCCGCAACTGGCTTTCCAGATACTCCAGGCGCCCGAGTTCGATCTGGGCCACATAGGGCCCCAGCCCGCGCAGCAGGCTCCAGTAGGAAAAAACACCAAACCCCAGCAGCAGCCCCAGCAACAGCAGGGTCAGCGCGACAAAGATACGGGTTCGCAGTCGAGGTGAGGGCATGGGCTCCGGGGCAGAGTCGCGCCAGGGCTTGCGCGCGGGCAAGCTCTGGCTGGCGTGGGCGTCAGGTATTCACAGGATTGTGCCAATGCTGGCGGCTGGCTGGATGGTAGCCTTTGTCACGGCCCGGAGCCGATAGGGGGCTTGGGTATCGCAACCAGGGTATTGCCGCGCATCACGCAGATGCCGTCGCCGGGCTGGCCATTTTTCAAGGTGATCTTCACTTCTGCCCCTTCCTTTTTGCCGGTGCAGGTGGCGATGGCCTGCGCCGATGGCGCAGCAGCCTCGGTCGATGCCGCTGTGGCAGCTTGGCTGTGGCCAACCAGCAGCATGGCGGCGCTGACCGCCAGGGTGCCCAGGAATGCGGTGGAATGGATGCTTCGGTGCATGCGGATCCTCCAAAAGATGGTTGTTAAATCGAAGTTGGCATCGCCACCCTCGTGGCAGGGGGCGATGCCGGTTCAGGAGCAAATTCACTGGAGTGTGTTTTCGGTGCCTGAGCCTTCACTGTAGTGATCAATTGAGGAGGAACTTGGGCCTGGCATGTAGCGAATGTTTCTGCATGCCGCACGGCAGGTAAAGCCCATGGAGGCATGGTGAACTCGGGCACAATGCCGGGCATGTTGATGTATCCCCACATTGATCCGGTGGCCGTGAAGATCGGTCCTTTGTCTGTGCACTGGTATGGCCTGACCTATCTGGCGGGCTTTGCGCTGTTCATGCTGCTGGGTGTGCGCCGGCTCAGGCACCAGCCCTTCGCCTCGGTGACCGATCCCGCGCCATGGACGCGCAAGGATGTCGAGGACATCCTGTTCTACGGCGTGCTGGGCGTGATCCTCGGCGGCCGGTTGGGCTACTGCCTGTTCTACAAGCCGGGCTTCTACCTCAGCCATCCGCTGGAAATCTTCGCGGTATGGCAGGGCGGCATGAGCTTTCACGGCGGCCTGCTCGGCGTGATCGCCGCGATGGTGCTGTACGCCCGCTGGCGCCGCCGTCCCTGGCTGCAGGTGGCTGATTTCGTGGCACCCTGCATTCCGCTGGGCCTGGCGGCGGGGCGTGTCGGCAACTTCATCAATGGCGAGCTGTGGGGCCGTTTTGCACCGGTGGACCTGCCCTGGGGAATGGTATTTCCGCAAAGCGGATCGATGCTGCCGCGCCATCCGTCGCAGATCTACCAGTTCCTGATGGAGGGGCTGCTGCTGTTCGTGGTGATGTGGCTGTATGCGCGCAAGCCGCGCGGGCAGGGGCAGGTGGCCGGCGTGTTCCTGATCGGCTATGGCCTGCTGCGCTTCGCGGCCGAGTATTTCCGCGAGCCCGACGATTTTCTGGGCCTGCTGTCGCTGGGCCTGAGCATGGGCCAGTGGCTGTGCGTGCCGATGGTGCTCGCCGGCCTGTACCTGTGGTGGCGCGGGCGGCCAGTCTGAGCGGGCTTGCCCGCCGCGCTTCGAGAGCATGCGACAGGCATGCTCTTTCTTTTTGGGCAGGTGATGGGGCGTGTGATAGGGCGGTGATGCAAGTCGGTAGAAACACCAGCCTTGGAGATCAAATTATTTCCCATAATTATGCGTAGGAATGCAGAATAATCCATTCCTAGCCCAGTGCGAAAGCCAGGCTGGATGCCAGAATCAAGGCCAGGGTAGAGTCCCAGGTGGTGGCGAATGCCGGGGGCCGGTCCGCCTTGGTGCCGATTGCGATGCAAGGAGTTGCGGTGACAGCGTCCATACAGCCATTGCACAACGAAGCCGCCGCGCAGCTGCGCGAGCTGATCTTCGGCGGCGGCCTGCGTCCGGGGCAGTTTCTTGACGAGAAGGCGCTGTGCGACCGGCTGTGCGTGTCGCGCACGCCGCTGCGCGAGGCCTTGAAGATCCTGGTGGCCGAGGGGCTGCTGCGCCACGAGCCGCGGCGCGGCTGCTTTGTCGAGGAGGTCACCGAGCGCGACCTGGACGAGATCTTTCCGGTGATCGCGCTGCTGGAGGGGCGGGCGGCCCATGAGGCCGCCAGCAAGATGACGGCCGCCGACCAGGTCGTGCTGGATGTGATGCACGAGCAGCTCGCGCAGTATGCCGCTGCCGGCGACATCGAGGCCTACTACCGCATGAACCACCAGATCCACGAGGCCTTCATCACCCTGGCCGACAACCGCTGGCTGGCCCAGACCATCGCCGATCTGCGCCGCATCCTGCGGCTGGCGCGCCAGCAGCAGCTCAGCGAGCCGGGCCGGCTGCTGCACAGCCTGCGCGAACACCAGGAGATCTACGCCGCCATGTGCGCGGGCAGCCCCGAGGCTGCCGAAGCCGCCATGCGCAACCACTTGCTGCAGCAGCGCCGCGCCCTGCAGCGCATGACTTCGTTGACCTTGTCGAGGATAGCCCGATGACTGAAACCACCTCCCCCACCGCATCCTGGCTGGAGCGCAGCTCCGCGCTGCTGCGCTCCGTGGGCATCAACACCGAGCGTGGCGGTGCGAAGAAGGCCGCGGCCGAACCTGAACGGGCGACCGGCGAGCGGCTCAAGGCCACGCTGCGCCGCGGCGCCGAGGCCTTGTCGCCGCGCGAGCTGCGCCGCCTGCTGGCCGAGATGCAGGCGGCCAGCGCCGGCGAGCTCAGCGATGTGGAGGGTGGCCGGCTGGCCGAGCAGCTGATGCAGTGGTATGCGGCCGCCAAAGCGCCCGAGCGCAAGGATTTCTGGCTGCTGATGTGCGAGCAGTTCGTGCCCGACGTGGAGCAGATCCGCGCGGCGCGGCAGAAATACGAGCAGGCGCTGGGCACCGCCGAGGCCGGCGCCGCCGAGCGCCAGCTGCGCCAGACCCTGGCCACGCCGCGCACCCGGCTGCTGCAGCGCTTTGCGGTGCCGGCGCAGGGCATGCGCTTTCTGCTCGATATGCGTGCCGAGATGCTGCCCCAGCTCAAGGGCGACAAGCGCCTGCTGGCGCTGGATGCCGAGCTGGAGTACCTGTTCTCCAACTGGTTCGACGTGGCCTTCCTCGAACTTAGGCGCCTGTCCTGGGATTCGCCCGCATCGCTGCTCGAAAAGCTCATCAAGTACGAGGCGGTGCACGATATCCGCAGCTGGTCCGACCTGAAGAACCGCCTGGACAGCGACCGCCGCTGCTACGGGTTCTTCCATCCGCGCCTGCCCAACGAGCCGCTGATCTTCGTCGAGGTGGCGCTGGTGGACAAGATGTCCGACAGCATCACGCCGCTGCTGGACGAATCGGCCGCCGATGCCGACCTGGCGCGCGCCACCACGGCCATTTTCTACTCGATCAGCAACACCCAGGTGGGGCTGCGCGGCGTGAGCTTCGGCGACTCGCTGATCAAGCATGTGGTCGACACGCTGCTGCAGGACTTTCCCAAGCTGCGCCAGTTCGCCACGCTGTCGCCGATTCCGGGCTTTCGCAGCTGGCTGGGCAAGAACGCGGCCAGCGTGTGGGAGGGCATGGACAAGCGGCGCAAGGAAGAGCTGTCCAAGGCGCTGGGCCAGCCCGAGGCCGGCGCGGCCGACTGGCTGGCCGCGGCCGAGTCGGCGCTGTCGCTGCAGGTCGACGAGCCGGCCAGCCGCGCGCTGCTGCATGCGGCGGCGCTGTACCTGGGGCGGGGCCTCGATAGCGGCCGGCCGCTGGATGCGGTGGCGCGCTTTCACCTGGGCAACGGCGCCCGGGTGGAGCGACTGAACTGGGCCGGCGACCCGTCCGCCAAGGGCATGAAGCAGTCGTTCGGGCTGATGGTGAACTACCTCTACGACCTCAAGCGCCTGGACCGCCACCGCGCACAGCTGGCGCAGGGCAAGATCCCCGTATCATCGGCGGTCGAGGCGCTGCTCAAACCGTGAGTAATAAAAATGGCTCCCCACGCTCCCCACTGCGTTGGGTCGCTACCCCTCCGAGAGGGGGGCTTTTTATCTTGGGGCGGCCCGGCGATAAAAAATGGCACCCCACGCTCCCCACTGCGTTGGGTCGCTGCCACTCCGAGAGGGGGCGCTTTTTATCTTGGGGCGGCCCGGCGATAAAAAATGGCACCCCACGCTTCCCACTGCGTTGGGTCGCTGCCCCTCCGAGAGGGGGGCTTTTTATCTTGGGGCGGCCCGGCGATAAAAAAGAGAGCAGTTGGCGCTTGCCGTGCATTGATTTCAATGTGAAAAGTAATTGAAATCATTGATGGGTGAGCGCAGGGTGCTCACTTTTTAAAAAGAGGCTGATCGAGGCATATCCCTGCCGGCGCCGCATGCATGAGCGGCTCGGCGCATCACAACCAAGGAGACAAGCATGCACCCATCCGCTATGCCGCAGCGCGGCCGCAGGCATTTTCTCACCCGGGCCGCCGCCGGGGCCGGACTGGCGCTGGCAGGGCCCTGGGCCCAGGCCGAGAGCGCCAGGGAATGGCCCAGCAAACCGGTGACCTGGGTCGTGCCCTTTCCCGCGGGCGGCGGCACCGATGCGTTCGCCCGGCCGCTGTCCTCGCAGTTCGCCAAGACCGCCGGCAAGACCCTGGTCATCGACAACAAGGGCGGCGCAGGCGGCACGCTGGGCGCGAGCTATGCGGCCCGCCAGCCGGCCGACGGCTACCACTTCTTCATGGGCGGCGCGCACCATGTGATCGCGCCCTCGGTCTACCCCAAGCTGGACTACGACATCGAGAAAGACCTGGTGCCGCTGGCGCTGCTGGCCAATGTGCCGCAGGTGATCGTGGTCAACCCCAGAAAGACCAAGGCCGCCAGCTACCAGGAGCTGCTGGCGCAGATCCGCGCCAACCCCGGCAAGCTCACCTACGCTTCGGCCGGCACCGGCAGCAGCCACCACCTCGCGGGCGAGCTGTTCAAGATCCAGACCAAGACCGACATCCTGCACGTGCCCTACAAGGGCGCCGGGCCGGCGCTGCAGGCGCTGATCGCGGGCGAGGTGGACATGCTGTTCGACGGCCTGGGCTCGTCCGCCGCGCACATCGCGGCCGGGCGCATCAAGGCGCTGATGGTGGCGGGCGGCCAGCGCAATCCCTCGCTGCCCGAGGTGCCCTGCGCCGCCGAGGTCGGCCTGCCGGACTACAACGTCGCTACCTGGTATGGCCTGTGGGCCATCAAGGGCACGCCGCAGCCGCTGCAAGACCGCATGCTGGAAGAGGTGCGCAAAATGGGCGAAGCACCCGATATCCGCGCGGTCTGGGCCAAGAACGGCGCCGAGTACGGCAACCTGACCCAGCCGCAGTTCACCGCCTTCGTGCACGACGAGGTGCGCCGCTGGGCCCAGGTGGTCAAGGCGGCCAATGTGAAGCTCGAATAGCCCCGGGGGCGCCCTGCGTTCCTATGCCTTGCGCCGGCGCCTGCGCGGCTGCAGTGGTGCCAGCGGCGGCGCGCCCAGCACCATGTCGGCAAACGCCCGCCCGCCTGCGGAGATGTGGTTGCGCATCGCCTCCGCCGCGCCCTCGCTGT
Source organism: Comamonas sp. FG99 (assembly GCF_057808605.1). NCBI lineage: Bacteria > Pseudomonadati > Pseudomonadota > Betaproteobacteria > Burkholderiales > Comamonadaceae > Comamonas > Comamonas sp. FG99. The sequence continues at coordinate 66,418 of NZ_JBMDII010000020.1, read as the reverse complement.
CGCCCTGGATGATGGCCTGGACCACGGCCTCGTGCTCGGCCTGCGAGCGCAGCAGCCGCTCGGGCTTCTCGAACATCTTGCCGCGGTAGGGTGCAACCCGCAGCCGGGCCTCGCGCGTTTGCTCGACCAGATAGTCGTTTCCGCATGATTGATATATCAGATCGTGCAGCACCACGTTGCCCCGCTCGTAGCCGCCGGAGTCGGCGCGGGCTGCGCAGCCTGCGGTCTGCTTCAGGGCCTGCTGCAGCAGCGTGACCTGCGGCTCGGTGATGCGGCTGGCGGCCAGCCGCGCAACCACGCCCTCCAGCTCGGCGAGGGCTTCCATCATCGCAATCAGCTCGCGCACCTTGAACTGGCGCACATAGATGCCGGCCCGCGGCACGATGCTGACCATGCCCTTGGCGGACAGCAGCAGCAGCGCTTCGCGCACCGGCGTGCGCGAAGCCTGGAAGCGTTCGCAAAGCTGCTGCTCGTCGATCGGCGCGCCCGGCAGCAGGGCGCCGCTGCGCAAGTCCTGCTCCAGCGCCAGGCGAATCCGGTCCTGCATGCTCTGCAACCCTAGGGTTTTCTCTGTTTGTGGCGAATGCTGATTCATTTTCTAATTATAGATATATCTATTATGAAGAATGATACATATGAAGCCTTCACTGCATCTGCAAGAACCCGTTGCCACCATCACCTTCCAGCGGCCCGGCGTGGCCAACCGCCTGGCGCCGGAAGACCTGCCGGCGATCATCGGGCACATCCAACATGTCAACGGGCTGGATGGCGTGCGCGTCGTGGTGCTGCGTGGCGAGGGCAAGTATTTTTGCAGTGGTTATGATATATCAGAGGTTCAGGGCAGCCAGAAAGAAGGCAGCAGCTTCGGCGAAATGGTGGATGCCATCGAGCAATGCCGCGCAGTGACCATTGCCGCCATCCATGGCGGCGTCTATGGCGGCGCCACCGACATGGCGCTGGCCTGCGATTTCCGCGTCGGCTCAAGCGCGGCCGAGATGTTCATGCCGGCGGCGCGCCTCGGGCTGCATTTCTACCAGGCGGGGCTGGAGCGCTATGTGACTCGCCTGGGCGTGGATACCGCCAAGCGGCTCTTCCTCACCTGCGAGCGCCTCGATGCCGCCGAGATGAAGTCCTGCGGCTTTCTCACGCACCTGGTGGAGCCGGAGGCGTTGGAGGAGACGGTCGCGGCCCTCGCCGACACGCTCAGCGCCATGGCGCCGCTGCCGCTTTTCGGCATGAAGAAACACCTGAACCTGATCGCGCGCGGCCGGCATGACGCCGAGGCGATTGCGCACGATGTCTTGCGCACGGTCCATTCCGAGGACCTGAAGGAGGGCGGGGCAGCCTGGCGCGAAAAGCGCAAGCCGGTATTCAAGGGGCGCTGACGGCGCACCCGCCGCACCCGCCGATTCACCCAAGAGCTACATCAAGGAGACAAGGACATGATCAAGAAGATGGTACTGGCGGCGCTTGCCGCCGCCGCAAGCCTTGCCGCGCTCGCCGACGGCTATCCCTCTCGCCCGATCACGCTGGTCGTCGGCTTTCCGCCGGGTGGCGGCGCGGATGCGGTGGCGCGCATCGTCAGCGAGCGGCTGGCGCGCGAGCTGAAGCAGCCCATCGTGGTCGACAACCGCCCCGGCGCCGGCACCACCATCGCCTCCGAGCTGGTTGCGCGCGCGCCTGCCGATGGCTACACGCTGCTGCTGGGCAGCGCCAACCTCTATGGCTCGGACCAGCTGCTGTACAAGAGCGCGCGCTACGACGGCGTGAAAAGCTTCACCCCGATCGCGCGCTGGACGAATTCACCGATGCTGCTGGCGGTGAAGAAGGACTTTCCGGAAAACACGGTGCCGGGCCTGATCGCGCAGGCACGCAAGCATCCGGGCAAGCTGAGCTACTCGTCCTCGGGCACCGGCGTGGTCACCCACCTGGCCGGCGCCTCGTTCTCGCACGCCGCCGGCATCGACATGCTGCACGTGCCGTTCAAGGGCGGCGCGCCTTCTATCCAGGCGGTCGGCGCGGGCGACGTGGACATGACCTTCGGCACCCCGCCATCCGTGCTGCCCATGGTGCAAAGCGGCAAGCTGCGGCTGCTGGCGGTCACCACCGCCGAGCGCTCGCCGCTGTTTCCCGATCTGCCGGGCATGAAGGAGTCGGGCATCGGCGACTACGACTTCAGCCTCTGGTTCGGCCTCTATGGCCCGGCCGCTCTGCCGGAGCCGGTGAGCCGCCGGCTGTTCGAAGCCAGCGCGCAGGCCTTGAGCGATCCCGATGTGAAGGCCAGGCTCGAAAAGCAGGGCAACCTTGCCTGGCCGTCGGCATCGGCGCAGGCATTCAAGGCCTGGGCGACCAGCGACGGCCAGCGCTACAAGGCCATCACCGAACGCTCGGCCAGCGAGGGAGGGGCAGGCAAATGACGCAGGACAGCAATCAGCCCTTGCCGCTTGCGGGCGTGACCGTGGTCGACCTCACCCGCGTGCTGGCCGGGCCGATGTGCACCCAGATGCTGGGCGACCTGGGGGCGCGGGTGATCAAGGTGGAGCAGCCCGGGGTGGGGGACGACGCGCGCGCCATCGGGCCGTTCATCGACGGCACCTCGGCGTACTTCATGTCGGTGAACCGCAACAAGGAGTCGATCGCGCTGGACCTGAAGGCCGCCGAGGAGCGCAGCATCTTCGAGAGCCTGCTCGCGCGCGCCGACGTGCTGGTCGAGAACTACCGCCCCGGCACCATGGAAAAGCTCGGCTACGGTTGGGACGAGCTGCACCGGCGCTTTCCGCGGCTGATCATGGTCTCCGTCTCGGGCTTCGGGCAGACCGGCCCGTACCGCGAGAAGCCGGCCTACGACATGGTCGTGCAGGCCATGAGCGGCATGATGAGCGTCACCGGCCACGCCCAGGCCGGGCCATGCCGGGTGGGCGTCTCCATCGGCGACCTGGGCGCGGGGCTGTACGCGGTGATCGGCACGCAGTCCGCGTTGATCCGCCGGGCGCGCACCGGCGCCGGCGAGCGCGTGGATGTGTCCATGCTCGACTGCCAGCTGGCGCTGCTGGAAAACCCGATCGCCCGGCTGGGCGCGACCGGCAGCGTGCCGGGGCCGATCGGCTCGCGCCATCCGTCGATGGCGCCGTTCGACGTGTTCTCCGCCAAGGACGGTTGGTTCGTGATCGCCGTCGGCAGCGATACCCAGTTCAAGCGCCTGTGCGAACTGCTGGCCCTGCCGGGGCTGGCGCAGGACGAGCGCTTCGCCACCAATGCACAGCGCTGCGCGCACGAGGCCCAGCTCAAGCCGCTGCTCGAAGCCCGGCTGCGCCGCGAGCCGCGCGCGCACTGGCTGCAGCTGCTGGCGCAAAACGGCATCCCCAATGGCGAGTACCAGACGGTGGCCGAGGTGATGGAGCATCCGCAGGTGGCGCAGCGCGGGATGATCGCGACCGTGCAGGCGCCGGGCGGCCAGGCGCTGCGCGTTGCCGCCAACCCGCTCATGGCCGCGGCAGCCGCCGCTGGCCAGGTGCAGCCGGTGGTACGGCGTAATCCCCCAGTGCTAAACGGCGACCGGGAACGCATACTGCGGGATTTCCTGATCGCCGACACTGGTGCGGCGACACGCGAATAGGCAATAAATCAGTAATATCGCGGACCGAGAAATTCAGCCGTTTCCGAAAAGAGTAGAGAGATATCCGAATGAGCTCCAACAGCAACCTGTTCACCGCGCTGCGCGCCGCCTTCCCCGCCGATCTCGACCAGATCGCCATCGAAACCACCTCGCCCCGGGGCGAGGCGCTGCACTACAGCTGGCGCGACCTGGACCGCGCCAGCAGCCGCATCGCCAACCTGCTGGCTTCGCTGAAGCTGCCAGAGGGCAGCCGCGTCGCGGTGCAGGTGGAGAAATCGGTCGAGGCGCTGGCGCTGTACCTGGCCACGCTGCGCGCGGGCTATGTCTTCCTGCCGCTGAACACCGCCTACCAAAGCGCCGAGATCGAATACTTCGTCGGCAACGCCGAGCCGGCCGTGGTGGTGTGCACGCCCGAGAATTTCGGCTGGGTGTCCAAGATCGCCTTCGCCAGCGGCACGCAGAATGTGTTCACGCTCGGCGACGACCGCAACGGCAGCCTGCTCGAACGCGCGCTGCACTGCAGCGACGAGCACCAGCCGGCGCTGCGCGCGGCCGACGACATCGCCGCCATCCTCTACACCAGCGGCACCACCGGCCGCAGCAAGGGCGCGATGCTCACGCACGGCAACCTGCTGTCCAACGCCGCCATGCTCAAGGAATACTGGGGCTGGAGAAGCCCGCAGCAGGGCGGCGACGTGCTCATCCATGCGCTGCCCATCTTCCATGTGCACGGCCTGTTCGTGGCCATCCACGGCGCGCTCATCAACGGTAGCAAGATGATCTGGTTCGCCAAGTTCGAGCCCAAGGCGGTGATCGCCGCGATGCAGCGCGCCACCGTCTTCATGGGCGTGCCCACGCTCTATGTGCGCATGCTGGCCGAAAAGGCGCTGACCCGGGTGGCCGCCAGCCACATGCGTTTGTTCATCTCGGGCTCGGCGCCGCTGCTGATCGAAACCTTCCGCGAATGGCAGCAGCGCACCGGCCATACCATCCTCGAGCGCTACGGCATGAGCGAGACCATCATGCTCACCTCCAACCCCTACGCCGCCGATGCGCGCTTCGGCGGCCAGGACGAGCGCCGCGGCGGCACCGTGGGCTTTGCGCTGCCGGGCGTTGGCGTGCGCGTGCTGGGCGACGACGGCCAGCCGATGCCGGCCGGCGAGATCGGCAACATTCTGGTGCAGGGCCCGAACGTGTTCCAAGGCTACTGGCGCATGCCCGAGAAGACGGCCGAGGAATTCACCACCGATGCGCACGGCGGCCGCTGGTTCAAGACCGGCGACGTGGGCAAGCTCGACGAGCGCGGCTATGTCACCATCGTCGGCCGCAGCAAGGACCTGATCATCTCCGGCGGCTACAACGTCTACCCGGCCGAGGTCGAGGGCTACATCAACGAGCTGCCCGGCGTGGCCGAAAGCGCGCTGGTGGGTGTGCCGCACCCGGACTTCGGCGAGGTGGGCGTGGCCGTGGTCATCGCCAAGCCCGGCGCCGAGCTCGACGGCGAGCAGATCGTTGCCGCCCTCAAGAGCCAGCTCGCCAACTTCAAGATCCCCAAGCGCTGCTTCGTCGCCACCGAGCTGCCGCGCAACACCATGGGCAAGGTACAGAAGAACCTGCTGCGCGAGCAGCACAAGGGCTTGTTCGCATAGGCGCGGGACAACTCGAAAAAGGGCCTCCACGCTTTTGCCCACCGCGTGTAGCCGCTGCCCCCCAAGGGGGCGCTTTTTTGCCTTGGGGCGGCCCGGCAGCAAAAAAAGACGCCCCTGCGAGAGGGGCATCTTTTTGCCGGAAAAAGCTGGAATCAGCGCAGCACCAGCACCGGAATCTTCGCATGCGTCAGCACATGCTGGGTCTCGCTGCCCAGCAGCAGGCGCTTGAGGCCCCGGTAGCCGTGCGATGCCATCACCACCAGGTCGCAGTGCTCGCGCTCGGCCACCTGCAGGATAGCCTCGGCCACGAAGTCCGACTGCTCCACCACCGGCGTCACCGGCACCTGCTGCTGCGCGCCCTGGGGCACGATCTTGTCCACCACCTTCTGCGACTCGGCGCGCCACTCGGCCTCGATGCGGTGCACCTCGTCGGGGCCCTGGGTCATGCCGCCCTCGTAGTAGCTGCGCGGGTAGTGGGGCGCGATCTTCAGCGCGGTGACCTTGGCGCCGCAGAGCTTGGCCAGCGCCAGGCCGTGCTGCACGGCCCGCTCCGACAGCTCGGAGCCGTCGGTGGCGATGAGGATATGTTGGTACATGGCACTCTCCTTTCTTGCAGTGAACGGGATGCGGGCGCCGCCGTGGCGCTGCCGGCAGTCATACCTTACTTGTAACCGCATCGCTGTGCTGCCAATGTAAGAAAAAACGCACATTCCGTAGTTTGATGCAGGTCAAGACATGTTCGCCGCCGGCTGGCTACCCTGTACAGCATGCAGACTACGCCTTCCCTTGCCCCGCCGCAGCCCGGCCTCGCCGCGCCGGCTGGCGGCGCCTTGCTGCTGGACGATCGGCAGGAATGGCCGCGCTTCGGCCGCAGCCTGGATGAGGCTGGCGCGCGCTGGGAGTCGCATGTGGTGCTGGGCGGCATGTACTGCGCGGCCTGCGCGCTGGCCATCGAGGCGGCGCTCAAGGCGGTGCCCGGCGTGGAGTCGGCCGAGGTGAGCGCTGCGGCCGAGCGGGCCCGCGTCGTCTGGGATGCGCGCCAGGTCCTGCCGTCGCAATGGATGGCGGCCATCGAAGCCGCCGGCTACCGGGTGCAGCCGGCCATGGACGCCGCGCTGCGCGAGGTGCGGCGGCGCGAGTTGCGCCAGTCGCTGTGGCGCTGGCTGGTGGCCGGCTTTTGCATGATGCAGGTGATGATGTACGCATGGCCGGCCTACGTGGCAGCGCCCGGCGACCTGAGCGCCGAGATGGAGTCGCTGCTGCGCTGGGCTTCGTGGGTGATATCGCTGCCGGTGGTGCTGTTCGCCTGCGGGCCGTTCTTTCGCGGCGCCTGGCGCGACCTGCGCCAGCGGCGCATCGGCATGGACCTGCCGGTGGCGCTGGGCATGGGCATCACCTTCGCGGTGAGCACGCTGGGCACCTTCGAGCCGGGCGGCATCTTCGGCCGCGAGGTGTATTTCGACTCGCTCACCATGTTCGTGTTCTTCCTGCTGTCGGGGCGGCTGCTGGAGCAGCGCCTGCGCCACCGCAACCTGGGGCTGCTGGAGCAGGCGCTCAACCGCCTGCCCGACAGCGCGCTGCGCGTGCAAGCCGACGGCTCGGCCGAGGCCGTGGCGCTGCGCGAGCTGCGCCTGGGCGATGTGCTCCGGGTGCTGCCGGGCGAGCGCCTTGCCGCCGACGGCACCGTGCTGCGCGGCGCATCGCAGGTGGATGAATCGCTGCTGACCGGCGAAGCCACCGCCGTGCCCAAGGGCGCGGGCGATGCGGTGGTGGCCGGCAGCTGCAACGGCGGCGGCGTGCTGGAGCTGCGCGTCGAGCGCCTGGGCGAGCAGACCGTCTATGCCGGCATGGTGGCGCTGATGCGCGCGGCCGCCACGCAAAAACCGGCGCTGGTGCGCATGGCCGACCGCGTGGCGCGGCCCTTTTTGTGGGGCGTGCTGCTGTGCGCCGCGGCGGCGCTGCTGTGGGGCTGGCTGTACCAGGGCGATCCGGCGCGGGCCTGGATGGCGGCGGTGGCGGTGCTGATCGTGACCTGCCCCTGCGCACTGTCGCTGGCGGCGCCGGTGTCGCTGCTGAGCGCGGCCGGCGCCGCGGCCCGCCATGGCGTGCTGGTGCGGCGCCTGCAGGCGCTGGAGGCATTGGCCGGCGTCGATACCGTGGTGTTCGACAAGACCGGCACCCTGACCGGCGGGGTGCCGCAGCTGCGCCAGGTGCGGCTGCCCCAGGGCGGGCCGCTGCCGCAGGAGCAGGCCGTGCAATTGGCCGCGGCGCTGGCCCGGCATTCGCGCCATCCCGCGGCATGTGCGCTGGCGGCTGCAGGGCAGCTTGCGCAGGCCGGGGACTGGCGGCTGAGCGATGTACAGGAGCACGCTGGCCAGGGGCTCCAGGCCGTGGCGCTGGAGTGCTCCGGCGCGGGCGAGTCTGTGGCGGCCTGGGAGCTGAGGCTGGGCTCGCCGGCCTTCACGCAGCAGGCTGGGGAGGCCGCCCGTGTGGTGCTGGCTGGCCGGAGGCGGGGGGCGCGGCCCGGCGAGCCCTGGCAGGCCTGGGCCTTTTTCGAGCTGGCCGAGACGCAGCGGCCGCAGGCGCGGCCGCTGGTGCAGGCCTTGCAGGCGCAGGGCATGCAGGTCTGGCTGCTGTCGGGTGACCGCGAGGCCGCGGTGCAGCAGCTGGCGGCCGAGCTGGGTATAGAGAATGCGCGCGGCGAGTGCGCGCCGGATGCCAAGCTGGCGCTGCTCCAAGGGCTGCAGCGCCAGGGCCGCCGCGTGGCCATGGTGGGCGACGGGCTCAACGACGGCCCGGTGCTGGCCGGGGCCGATGTGTCGTTCGCCATGGGCACGGCGGTGCCGCTGGCGCAGGCGCAGGCCGACGTGGCCGTGCCCAGCGGCGATTTGCGGCAGCTGCTGCACACCTTCGCGCAGGCGCGCCGGGCGCTGCGCGTGGTGCGCGAGAACCTGGCCTGGGCCTTGCTGTACAACGCGGTCTGCATTCCGCTGGCCATCGCCGGCTGGATGCCCGCCTGGCTCGCCGGCCTGGGTATGGCGCTGAGCTCGCTGCTGGTGGTGGGCAATGCGGCGCGGCTGGCGCGTTGGCCGCAGGCCGCGCGGGCGGGCCCTCGGCCCGATGGGGCAGTGGCGCCGGCGCAGCCGGCGCTGGTGGCTTCCTGAGCCTTTGCTTGAATCGCGAGCAGGAAAAAGGGCAGTCGATGGATATCTTGTATTTGCTGATTCCGCTGTCGGTGGTGCTGGTGCTGCTGGTGGTGGCGGCGCTGTGGTGGGCCGTGTACCGTGGCCAGTTCGAGAGCGTGGACCAGGAGGCGGAGCGCATTCTTCAAGAGCCTTGACATGCGTCAAGGCCGCCCGGCGGCATTTGCTTGACACTGTTTGCAACATCTACGAGGACTACGATGATTGCGACAGATTCACAAGCAGCTGCTGCCGCGCAAGCACCGGCCGTGCACTATGACGACACCGTGGTGCGGCAGTTCACCATCATGGCGGTGGTGTGGGGTGTGGTCGGCATGGCGGTGGGCGTGTTCATCGCCGCCCAGCTGGCCTGGCCCGAGCTGGGCTTCGGCATTCCCTGGCTGAGCTACGGGCGCCTCAGGCCGCTGCACACCAACGCGGTGATCTTTGCCTTTGGCGGCTGCGGGCTGTTCGCCACCAGCTACTACGTGGTGCAGCGCACCTGCCAGACGCGGCTGTTCCTGCCGAAGCTGGCGAGCTTCACCTTCTGGTGCTGGCAGGCGGTGATCGTGGCGGCCGCCATCAGCCTGCCGCTGGGCTACACCCAGGGCAAGGAATACGCCGAGCTCGAATGGCCGATCGACATCCTGATCGCGGTCACCTGGGTGGCCTATGCGATCGTGTTCTTCGGCACCGTGGGCATCCGCAAGGTCAGGCACATCTATGTGGCCAACTGGTTCTTCGGCGCCTTCATCATCGCGGTGGCGCTGCTGCACATCGTCAACAGCGCGGCCATCCCGGCGAGCTGGATGAAGAGCTACTCGGCCTATGCCGGCGTGCAGGACGCGATGGTGCAGTGGTGGTACGGCCACAACGCGGTGGGCTTCTACCTCACCACCGCCTTCCTCGGGATGATGTACTACTTCATCCCCAAGCAGGCCGGCCGGCCGGTGTACAGCTACCGCCTGTCCATCGTGCACTTCTGGGCGCTGATCTTCACCTACATGTGGGCCGGCCCGCACCACCTGCACTACACCGCGCTGCCGGACTGGACACAGTCGGTCGGCATGGTGTTCTCGCTGATCCTGCTGGCGCCGAGCTGGGGCGGCATGATCAACGGCATGATGACGCTGTCGGGTGCCTGGCACAAGCTGCGCGACGACCCGATCCTACGCTTCCTGATCGTGTCGCTGTCGTTCTACGGCATGGCCACCTTCGAGGGGCCGATGATGTCGATCAAGACCGTCAACGCGCTCTCGCACTACACCGACTGGACCATCGGCCACGTGCATGCCGGCGCGCTCGGCTGGGTGGGCCTGGTGACCATGGGCTCGCTGTACTACCTGGTGCCGCGCCTGTTCGGCCGCGAGAAGATGCATTCGGTGCCGGCCATCGAGCTGCACTTCTGGCTCTCCACCGTGGGCATCGTGCTGTATATCGCCGCGATGTGGATCGCCGGCGTGATGCAGGGCCTGATGTGGCGCGAGGTGAATCCCGACGGCACGCTGGCCTACACCTTCGTCGAAAGCGTGAAGGCGACCTATCCGTTCTATGTGGTGCGCGTCACCGGCGGCCTGCTGTACCTGATCGGCATGCTGGTCATGGGCTGGAACGTGTGGATGACGGCGATCTCCGGCCGCTCGGTCCAGGTGCCGGTCCCCGCCGTGCAGGCCGCGCAGGCCTGAGCCCCCGCTTGAAAGAAAAGGTTTATCCATGGCGAACAACAACGCACATAGCAGCGGCGGCTTCACCCACGAGCGCGTCGAGACCAGCAACTTCCTGATGATCGTGCTCATCTTGCTGGTGGTGGCGATCGGCGGCCTGGTGGAAATCGTGCCGCTGTATTTCCAGAAATCCACCACCGAGCCGGTGGCCGGCCTCAAGCCCTATACCGCGACCCAGCTGATCGGCCGCGACGTGTATATCCGCGAGGGCTGCTACAACTGCCACTCGCAGATGATCCGGCCCTTCCGCGCCGAGACGCTGCGCTACGGCCACTACTCGGTGGCGGGCGAATTCGTCTACGACCATCCATTCCAGTGGGGCTCCAAGCGCACCGGGCCCGACCTGCACCGCGTGGGCGGCAAGTACAGCGACGAGTGGCACCGCATCCACCTGCTGAACCCGCGCGACCTGGTGCCCGAGTCGAACATGCCGGCCTATCCCTGGCTGGCCACGGCCCAGCTCGATGCCGAGGCGGTGCAGCCGCGCATGCGCGCGCTGCGCAAGGTGGGCGTGCCCTACAGCGACGAAGAGATCGCCGCCGCGCCCGCCGAGCTCAAGGGCAAGACCGACCTGGATGCGCTGATCGCCTACCTGCAGGTCATGGGCAAGACGCTGAAGTAAGGACACAGCCATGGACATCACCACGATGCGCATAGTCGCCACCCTGGCTTCGTTCGCCTGCTTCATCGGCATCGCCGCCTGGGCCTATGCCGGCCGCAACCGCCAGCGTTTCGAGCAGGATGCGCTGCTGCCCTTCCAGGACGGCGAATCCGAGCCGCCACAACAACAACGAGAACTGCCATGAGTGATTTCGCAAGCAATTTCTGGTCGCTGTATGTGACCGTCATCACCGTCGTGGGCATCGTGGCCTGCCTGCTGCTGCTCATCATCACCTCGCGCAAGAAGGTGCAGGCCACCGCGGACAACACCACCGGCCACGTGTGGGACGGCGACCTGACCGAGATGAACAACCCCATGCCGCGCTGGTGGATGTGGCTGTTCGTGCTGACCATCGTGTTCGCCGCCGGTTATCTGGCGCTGTACCCGGGCCTGGGCAGCTTTGCCGGCCAGAAGGGCTGGTCCTCGGCGCAGCGCTACCAGGACGAGGTGGCGCAGGCCGCCAAGGAGCTGGCCCCCGTTTATGCCCGCTTCGACGGCATGGCGCCCGAGGCCCTGGCCAAGGATGCCCAGGCCATGGCGATTGGCGAGCGCCTGTTCATGAACAACTGTGCGCAGTGCCACGGCTCGGACGCGCGCGGCAGCAAGGGCTTTCCGAACCTGAGCGACGGCGACTGGCTGCACGGCGGCACGCCCGACAAGATCCACGAGACCATCGCCAAGGGCCGTATCGGCACCATGCCGCCGATGGCCGCGGCGGTGGGCTCGTCCGAGGACGTGCGCAACCTGGCGCAGTATGTGCTCAGCCTCTCGGGCAGCCCGCACGATTCGCTGCGCGCCAGCCTGGGCAAGTCCAAGTTCACCGCCTGCGCCGCCTGCCATGGCATGGACGGCAAGGGCAACCAGGCCCTGGGCGCGCCCAACCTGAGCGACGACATCTGGCTGCACGGCTGGGGCGAGGCCGCGATCGTGGCCATGATCAACAACGGCAAGACCAACCAGATGCCCGCGCAGGAAGACAAGCTGACCGAGCAGCAGATCGGCGTGCTCACCGCCTACGTGTGGGGCCTGTCGAATGGCTCGGCCGCGGTGGCGGCGAAGTAGGGCGGGCCCATGAGCGGTTCTGAGCACCCTGGCGGGTCCGCCGGCAAGCGGGTGATCCCGATCGCCGCGGCGCCGCCCGACGATGCCGCCTCGGTATCGCTGTACGAGGCGCACCAGAAGATCTACCCGCGCTCGATCCGCGGCCTGTTCTCGCGCTGGCGCTGGCTGATGGTGTGGCTCACCCAGCTGGTGTTCTACGGCCTGCCCTGGCTGTCCTGGGGCGAGCGGCAGATGGTGCTGTTCGACCTGGGCGCGCGGCGCTTCTACATCTTCGGGCTGGTGCTGTACCCGCAGGATTTCATCTACCTCACCGGGCTGCTGGTGATCTCGGCGCTGTCGCTGTTCCTGTTCACCGCGGTGGCGGGGCGGCTGTGGTGCGGCTTTGCCTGCCCGCAGACGGTATACACCGAGATCTTCCTGTGGATCGAGAAGGTGGTGGAGGGCGACCGCAGCGCGCGCCTGCGCCTGGACCAGGGCGGCTGGAGCCTGGAGAAGCTGCGCAAGAAATTCCTCAAGCAGCTGCTGTGGATCGCGATCGCGCTGTGGACCGGCTTCACCTTCGTCGGCTACTTCGTGCCCATCCGCACGCTGGCGGCCGAGCTGATGGCGCTGCAGGGCTCGTGGCAGCTGTTCTGGGTCGGCTTCTACGGCTTTGCCACCTACGGCAATGCCGGCTACCTGCGCGAGCAAGTGTGCAAGTACATGTGCCCCTATGCACGTTTTCAGAGCGCGATGTTCGACAAGGACACGCTGATCGTCAGCTACGACCCGCAGCGCGGCGAGCGCCGCGGCCCGCGCGCCAAGGCGGTGGACTACCGCGCCAAGGGCCTGGGCGACTGCATCGACTGCAAGCTGTGCGTGCAGGTCTGCCCCACCGGCATCGACATCCGCGACGGCCTGCAATACGAATGCATTGGCTGCGGCCTGTGCGTGGACGCCTGCAACACGGTGATGGACAAGCTGCAGTACCCGCGCGGCCTGATCCGTTTTTCCACGCAGAACGCGGTGGCCCGGGGCTGGAGTGCGGCGCAGATGATGCGCCGGGTGCTGCGCCCGCGGGTGCTGATCTACAGCGCGGTGTTGCTGGCGCTGTCGGTGGCCATGGTGGCCAGCCTCTATGTGCGCACGCCGCTCAAGGTCGACGTGGTGCGCGACCGCGCCGCGCTGGCGCGCATCGTGGCCGGCGGCCGGCTGGAGAACGTGTACCGCCTGCAGATCATGAACGCCACCGAGGCGGCGCGCAGCTACCGCATCGCGGCCAGCGGCCTGCCGGGGCTGGAGGTGGCCTCGGAGCCGGAGGTTCTGGTGGAGCCGGCCCAGGCGCGCTGGGTGGCCGTGCGGCTGCAGCTGCCGCACGAGAGCTGGGGTAGCCAGGAGGCCGGCTCGCACACCATTTATTTCGACATCAAGGCGCAGGGCCATGCCGAGCAGGTGCGGGAGAAGTCCATCTTCCTCGTGCCCCGCTGAGCGCCCCGCGCCCGATCCCATCGCATTGCAAGGAGCTGACCATGAACCGCAATCTGCCGCAAACCGCGCCGGCCGCCGATGCCGGCAAGCCCTGGTGGAAGTTTCTCTCCGTCTGGCTGCTGCTGTCCGGGCCGGCCCTGGTGGTGGTGGCCGGGCTGGCCACGGCCTGGATCGCGGTCCGTGGCCAGGACCCGGTGGTCGACGACAACTACTACCAGAATGGCTTGAACATCAACCAGCGGCTCGCGCAGCCGCAAAAGAGCCTGGCACCGGCGCTCAAGGCACGCAACCATACGGCCACGCCGGCATCGGACCAGCCGCAATAGCGCGGCAAGCAAGAAGGGGAGACGCAGATGCTGCTGCAACGATGGATGTGGATCGCCTGGCCTGCATTTTTGCTCGCGGGCGTGCAGGAAATGCTGGTCTTCGCGGTGGTCGATCCGCACGACCTGACCTGGGCGGGCGAGCCGCTGCCGCTGAGCCGCACCGGCATCTACACGGTGGCGTTCTTCGTGTTCTGGGCGCTGATGATGGTGGCTACCGCGCTGACCACGCTGCTGTCGCTGTCGCCGTTCGAGGTCAACCGCTGCCCGGTGCCGAGCGACGACCGGCCCGATGCCTGCCGGCGCGGCGATTCGCAAGAGAAGTGCTGCTGAAATGCCTTGGGCTCAGGCGCGCATGGCAGTGGAATCAGTGGCAGGGCGCCTGGCTGCTGTTGACCAGGCCCTTGAGCTTGGCCGCGTCGATGATGCGCACATGGCGCTGCTTGACCTCGACGATGCCCTCGTCGACGAACTTCGAGAAGGTGCGGCTCACCGTCTCCAGCTTGAGGCCGAGGTAGCTGCCGATCTCCTCGCGCGTCATGCGCAGCACCAGCTCGGTCTGCGAGAAGCCGCGGGCATGCAGGCGCTGCACCAGGTTGAGCAGGAAGGCCGCCAGGCGCTCCTCGGCGCGCATGCTGCCCAGCAGCAGCATCACGCCGTGCTCGCGCACGATCTCGCGGCTCATGATCTTGTGCACATGGTGCTGCAGCGCGTTCACCTCGCGCGACAGCTCTTCGAGCCGCTCGTAGGGCATCACGCAGACCTCGGCATCCTCCAGCGCGATCGCGTCGCAGGAATGCTGGTCGCGGGCCACGCCGTCCAGCCCCATGATCTCGCCAGCCATCTGGAAGCCGGTCACCTGGTCGCGCCCGTCCTCGGTGGTGATGCAGGTCTTGAAGAAGCCGGTACGGATCGCATACAGCGAGGTGAATGCCTCGCCGTTGCGAAACAGCGCCTCGCCGCGCTTGAGCTTGCGCCGGGTGGAGACGACCTCGTCCAGGCGCTGCATCTGCTCGCTCGGCAGCCCCACGGGCATGCACAGCTCGCGCAGGTTGCAGTTGGAGCAGGCGACTTTGATGGCGGTAGTGGACATGCAGTGATTCCGTTGGCTTGACATTCATCAACTCCGCTGGCGCATGACCCGGAGCCTGTGTATCCGTATTGTGAACCATGGGCCGCCAATCCTTCTTGATCTGGGTCAAGGACAGCCGGAGCACGCCGGCGCATAGTAGTTTTTCTGATGGAAGATGCTGCGATGATTGCCTTGACTCCCGAGCTGCTGCGCCGTTTCGACGTGCCTGGCCCTCGCTACACCTCGTACCCGACCGCCGACCGCTTCGTCGAGGCCTTCGGCGCGAGCGACTACGCCATCGCGCTGGAGCAGCGGCGCTCGCACCCGGGCCGGGCGCAGCCGCTGTCGGTCTATGTGCACATCCCGTTCTGCGAGTCGCTGTGCTACTACTGCGCCTGCAACAAGATCGTCACCCGCCACCCCGAGCGCGGCGACCAGTACCTCGACTACCTGGAGCGCGAGCTGGCGCTGCATGTGCGCCACGGCGGCAGCGACCAGGCGGTGAGCCAGCTGCACCTGGGCGGCGGCACGCCAACCTTTCTCAGCGACACCGGACTCCAGCGCCTCATGGACATGCTGCGCCGCCACCTGCGCCTGGTGCCCGGCGGCGAGTATTCGATCGAGATCGACCCGCGCACCGTCACCCGCGAGCGCCTGCAGCTGCTGGCCGGGCTCGGCTTCAACCGGCTGAGCTTCGGCGTGCAGGACTTCGAGCCCGCGGTGCAAAAGGCGGTGCACCGCGAGCAGGCGGCCGAACAGGTGTTCGAGCTGGTGCGGGCGGCGCGCGAGCTGGGCTTCGAATCGATCAACGTCGACCTGATCTACGGCCTGCCCAAGCAGACGCCGCAGAGCTTTGCACGCACCATGCAGCAGGTGCGCGCGCTGCGCCCCGACCGCATCGCGCTCTACGCCTACGCCCATCTGCCGGAGCGCTTCAAGGCCCAGCGGCGCATCGCCACCGCGGATCTGCCCGCGCCGTCCGACAAGCTGGCCATGCTGGCCCAGGCGGTGGATGCGCTGCAGGCCGGCGGCTATGTCTACATCGGCATGGACCATTTCGCGCTGCCGCAGGATGCGCTCGCCGTGGCCAAGCGCCAGGGCCGGCTGCATCGCAACTTCCAGGGCTACAGCACCTATCCCGACTGCGACCTGCTGGCCCTGGGCGTATCGGCCATAGGCCGCATCGGCGCCACCTACAGCCAGAACGCCAAGACGCTGGAGGAGTACTACGACCTGATCGACCAGGGCCAGATCCCGGTGGTGCGCGGGCTGGCGCTGTCGCGCGACGACTTGATCCGCCGCGCGGTCATCATGGCGCTGATGTGCCAGGGCAGCCTGATCATCGAATCCATCGAGCAGGCCTGGCTGATCGACTTCGGCCGCTACTTCGCGGCCGAGCTGGAGCAGTTGCGCGCGATGCAGGAGCAGGGCCTGGTGCGCCTGGGCGGCGAGGAGATCGCGGTAACCGACATGGGCTGGTATTTCGTGCGCGGCATCGCGATGGTGTTCGACCGCTACCTGCAGGCCGACCGCAACCGCGCGCGGTTTTCCAAGATCATCTGAACATGCTCTGGGGCGTAGCCGTCACCGCCTTGCTGATGGGGCTGGCCGGCGGGCCGCACTGCCTGGCCATGTGCGCAGCCCCTTGCGCGCGCATCGCCGCGCCGCAAGGCGGCAGCCAGCCGATTGCCTGGGCGCCCGCCGGCGCTCCCGCCGCATGGCCGGCGGCACAGGTGGATGCCATGCGCCTGGCCGCCCTGCATGCGGGGCGGCTTGCCGGCTACGCGGCGCTGGGCGCGCTGGCGGCCAGCGCCATCGGCGGCTTTGCCCAGGGCGTGCAATGGGCCGCGGCGCTGCGGCCCGTGTGGGCGCTGGTGCAACTGCTGGTGTTGCTGTGGGGGCTGACGCTGCTGGCCTGGGCACGCCAGCCGGCCTGGATGGAACAGGCCAGCCGGCGCCTGTGGTCGCGGGTGCAGCAAGGCCTGGCGAGCCGCGGCCGGGTGCTGGCGCTGGGCCTGGCCTGGGCCTGCCTGCCCTGCGGACTGCTGTATTCGGCGGTGGCGGTGGCGGCGCTCACCGGCAGCGCCGCCGGCGGCGCGGCGGCCATGCTGGCCTTTGGCCTGGGTGGCACGCTGTGGCTGGTGCTGGGCCCGTGGCTGCTGGCGCGCGCGGGCCGGGCGGCCAACCGCTGGCGGCAAGACCTGGGCACCCGCCTGGCCGGCGCGGTGCTGGTGCTGATGAGCGGCTGGGCGCTGTGGATGCATGCCATGCAGCACGGGCCGGTGCTGTGGTGTTAGCATCTAAAAAGGGAGCTGCCAGCGCTGATGTTTAAAGGTTTTCAGGTATAAAAGTATTGGAGATCAATACCTGAAGAGCGCTGAAAGCTCTTGTTTTTGCATCTCAATGCACCAGCGCCACGGCGCTCTTGTAGAGCATGTAGCTGGCCAGGCACAGCAGCAGCGCGGCGAACACCTTCTTGAGCTGGGCCACCGGCAGCTGGTGCGCGGCCTTGGCGCCCAGCGGCGCGGTCAGCACGCTGCAGGCCGCCACCGACACCAGGCCCGGCAGCCAGATATAGCCCACCGCGCCCGGCGGCAGGCCCTGCAGGTGCAGGCCGGCGAGCATGAAGCCCAGCACATTCGTCACCGCGATCGGAAAACCCAGCGCCGCGCTGGTGGCCACCGCGTTGTGGATCGGCACGTTGCACCAGGTCATGAACGGCACGCTGATGAAGGCGCCACCCGCGCCCAGCAGGCCCGAGAGGCAGCCGATCAAGCCGCCCGCGCCCAGTTGGCCCAGCGTGCCGGGCATGGAGCGCATGGCCTTGGCCTCGCGCTTGAAGACCATGCGCAGCGCCGAATAGCCGACGAACAGCCCGAAGAAAATGCCCAGGTAGCTGCCCTTGAGCACCGCGAAGATGCCCAGGCTGGCCACCAGGCCGCCCAGCACGATGCCGGGCGCCAGGCGCAGGGCGATGTCCCAGCGCACCGCGCCGCGCCGGTGGTGCGCCCGCACGCTGGAGGCCGAGGTGAAGACGATGGTGGCCATGGAGGTGGCGATCGCCATCTTGATGGCCAGCTCGGGCGCGACCGACTGGCGCCCGAGCAGGTAGCTCATGAACGGCACCAGGATCATGCCGCCGCCGATGCCCAGCAGCCCCGCGAGAAAGCCTGCCACCAGGCCCAGGCAGGCCAGCATGGCGATGGTGAGGGGATCGATCAGGGGCATGGCGGGGCTGGAAAGAACAAAGGCCACCGTTGCCGGTGGCCTTTGCAGGGGAAAAAGGTGTTCGCAACATCCACCGGGCCGTCATCCTGAACCGGGGGTTCAGGTGGGCGAGGGCAGCTCAACGTTGGGTTCATCTGACGCGAGACGATCACGCTCGAGGAGCAATGTACCAAGCCCGTGCTCGTAGAGCATTGGTTCAAGGAACTATAAAGCCCGGCAGCGCTGCGAACGACTCCATTGTATGCGCTGCAAAGGGGCCGTCGGCGCAAACTCATTTATCAGCGCCGTGAGCCTGGTTAAATTTCTATACCTGCTTATTTGAGGGCCGAGTCCAGCCGCTCCAGCAGTGCCTGCAGGCGCGGCTCGTCCAGGTCCAGCGAGGCCTGCGCCGCCGGTGCGGGCTCGGGGGCGGGCGCTGCCGCTGCGGCCGCCGCTGCGGCCTGAGATTCGAGCAGGTCGAAGGCGATGTTCAGCGCCGCCAGCACCGCGATCTTCTCGCGGCCGCGGATCTTGCCGCTGTCGCGGATGCCGCACATGGCCGCGTCCACATGCTTGACGGCCGACTGCAGGCGCTCCTCCTGGCCTTCGGGGCAGCCCAGCATGTAGCTCTGCTGCATGATGTGTACTTCCATCTGCTTCATACGTCATCCTGTTCCGAGGTCTTGGGCAGGCGCTCGATCATCGCATCGACGCGCGCGCGAGCCGCGTTCAGCCGGGATTGTAAGGAGTCCCGCTCCTGGGTGAGGGAGGCGAGCTTGTCCTGCAGTTGCGCATGGGCATGCTGCAGGGCTTCGTGGCGGGCCAGCAGGGCTTGCACCCGTTCCAGTATCAAGTCCAAAGACGACGTGGTGACCATAGGGAGACAGTGAATAAGAAAGAGCAACCGCGAACGGCGATAAAATTGTATCCGTTGGTGCTCGCCGCAATGGTTCACAGCGCGGCAGTTCAACGGGAAGCAGGGAAGTGCGCCGGCCTTTTGCCCGGATGCCCTCAACCTGCGCTGCCCCCGCAACGGTAAGCGATTGATAGCGTTGTGACGCTATCTGCAGCCACATTCTAGCCACTGAACACCTTGAACAAGTGCTTGGGAAGGCGTGTGCTGTAACGTCGCCAGCCCGGATACCGGCCAACGATGCGAATGACGCGCCCCGGTTGCCCTCGATCGGGGTGGCGCTTTCTTGTTTCCCACATGCCGGCGGGGAGGCCGGCACGGGCCATTCCTGGATTTCTCTGCCCCATGAGTTCGATTTCTTTGCCGGCCCACGCGCGCGCCGCGCTGTGCCTGTCCGCCCGCCTGTCCGCGGTTTCCGCGGCCGCCCTGATGCTCTGCTCCCCCGCGCTTGCGCAGGATGGCGCAGCCGTCCTGTCCGAAATGGTGGTCACCGCCAACCGCACCGAGCAGCCGCTGGCCGACCTGGTGGCCGACATGTCGATCGTCGACCGCGAGACCATAGAGCGCGCAGGCGCGGTGGGCGTGGCCGACCTGCTCGCCCGCCTGCCCGGCATCGAGATCTCGCGCAACGGCGGCCCCGGCACCACCACCAGCGTGTTCCTGCGCGGTGCCGATACACGTTTTACCGCCGTATACATCGACGGCGTGCGCATCGATTCCCAGTCCACCGGCGGTGCCAGCTGGCAGGACATTCCGCTGGAGCAGATCGACCGCATCGAGGTGCTGCGCGGCCCGGCCGCCGCGGTCTACGGCTCCGACGCCATGGGCGGCGTGGTGCAGATCTTCACCAAGAAGGGCGAAGGGCCGCCCAAGCCCTATGTGGGCCTGGGCGTGGGCAACCGCGGCACCTTCACCGCCGAAGCCGGCGTGAGCGGCGCCTCCGACGGCTGGGACTATGCGATCGGCCTGGCGCGCGCGCAGTCGCACGGCTTCAATGCTCGCACCACCGCCACCGCCAACCCCGACGACGATGGCTACCGCCGCAATTCGGTGACCGGGCGCCTGGGCTACCAGATCAACCGCGAGCAGCGCGTCGAGGCGACGATGCTGTACTCCGACACCAACTCCGGCTACGACCTCAGCCCCAGCGCCGACGACCGCAGCCTCAACAAGCTGCAGACCCTGGGTCTGAACTGGCAGGCGCAGTGGACCAAGGAATACAGCACCAAGCTGCAGTACACCCAGTCGCGCGACCGCTATGAGACGCGCCCCTCGCCCTACCTCACCGACACGCGGCTGCAGAACTACCTGTTCCAGAACGAGTACCGGCTCGGCATCCACACCTTCACCGCCGCGCTGGAGCGCCGCGAGGACAAGCTGGAGAACGGCGACATCAACCGCCAGCGCTTCCAGAACGCGCTGGCGCTGGGCTGGGGCCTGCACAGCGGCAAGCACAGCGCGCAGCTCAACCTGCGCCACGACAGCGACAGCGAGTTCGGCGGCAAGACCACGGGCAGCGCCTCGTACGGCTACGAGTTCGTGCCGCACTGGCGTGCCACCGTGGCGGCGGGCACGGCCTTTCGCGCGCCCACGCTGTACCAGCGCTTCAGCATGTACGGCGACCCCTCGCTCACGCCTGAAGAGGGCCGCAATGCCGAGCTGGGACTGCGTTGGGCCAACGGGCACGACAGCTTCTCGGCCACCGTCTACCGCAACCGCGTGCGCAACCTCATCAACTGGGTGGGCGGCACCGGCAGCTGCGTGGGCAACAGCGGCCCCTACGGCGGCTGCTATGCCAACGTGGGCCGTGCGGTCTACGAGGGCCTGACCCTGGCCGGCGGCACCCGCATCGGCATGGTCAACCTGCGCGCCTCGGTGGACTTCCAGGACCCGCGCGACCAGGACAGCGACAAGCTGCTGGCCCGCCGCGCCCGGCGCCATGCCAGCCTGTCGGCCGACACCACGCTGGCGGGCTGGACGCTGGGCGGCGAGGTACAGGCCAGCGGCAAGCGCTACGACGACGCGGCCAACACCAAGGTACTGGGCGGCTACACGCTGCTGAACCTGTCGGCCAGCCGGCAGCTGAGCCGCGACTTCAGCCTGGTCGCGCGGCTGAACAACCTGGCTGACAAGAAGTACGAGCTGGCCCGCACCTATGCCACCGAGGGCCGCTCGGTCTACGTGGGCGTGCGCTGGGCCCCGCGCTGAGATGTACTACCCCCTGAGGCACTTTGCGCCTTCCCCCTGGGAGGGGGACGACGGCCTTTGCTTCGGGGCGGCCCTTGCTGGCCATCCCGCGGCTCGGGCATGCCTGTTTCAGGGGGTGTAGCTGTTGCGTAGCTTCGAAGAAAACTGATATGGCAGCTTGTGCAGCTCTGCTGGTAGGGGCCATGGCCTCGGGCCAGGGCAAGACCACGACTACCGCCGCGCTGGCGCGCCTGCACCGGCGCCAGGGGCGGCGGGTGCAGGTGTTCAAGTGCGGGCCGGATTTTCTCGATCCGCACTGGCTGCAGCTGGCCAGCGGCGCGCCGGTGCATGCGCTGGACCGCTGGATGACTGGCGAGGCCGATTTGCGCCAGCGCCTGCACGCGGCGGCGCAAAGCTGCGACCTGATCCTGATCGAAGGCGTGATGGGGCTGTTCGACGGCCCGAGCAGTGCCGCAGACCTGGCCAAGGCCCTTGGCCTGCCGGTGCTGGCGGTGATCGACGCCTCGGCCATGGCCGGCAGCTTCGGCGCGGTGGCGCACGGCCTGCGCCACTACGACGAGGCCCTGCCGCTGGCCGGCGTGTTGGCCAACCGCGTGGCCGGCGAGCACCATGCCGAGCTGCTGCGCCAGGGCCTGCGCGAGCCCGGCCTGTGGCTGGGCGCGCTGCCGCGCGTGTCGGTGGACGAGGGCGCCAGCCTGCTGCCCGAGCGCCACCTGGGCCTGGTGGCCGCGCAGGAGCTGCCCGATGCCGAGCGCCGCCTCGACGCCGCCGCCGATGCACTGGCGCAGACCCCGCTGGGCCGCAAGCCCTGGCCGGCCTGGCGGGCGGACTGGTCGGTGGCGTTCGCGCCGCCGCCCGAGCCCGCCGCCGCGCCGCCGCGCCTGCTGGCCGGGCGGCGCGTGGCGGTGGCGCGCGATGCGGCCTTCAGCTTCATCTACGCCGCCAACCTCGATTGCCTGCGGGCCATGGGGGCGGAGCTGCACTTCTTCTCGCCGCTGGCCGGCGAGCGGCTGCCGGCCTGCGATGCACTATGGCTGCCCGGCGGTTATCCCGAGCTGCACCTGGCGGCGCTGCAGGCCAACGCGGGCCTGCAGCTCGACCTGCAGAATCACGTGCAGCAGGGCCGGCCGGTGTGGGCCGAATGTGGCGGCATGGTGGCGCTGTGCGAAGGCCTGAGCGATGCCGAAGGGCATTGGCGGCCGCTGTGGCGCCTGCTGCCCGGGCAGGCACGCATGCAAAAGCGCCTCGCGGGCCTGGGCATGCAGCAGCTGCAGACGCCCTGGGGTCTGCTGCGCGGGCATACCTTTCATTATTCGCGCCTGGACAGCAGTGCGCAGGTGCTGGCGCGCTCCAGCCGCCCGGGCCAGCCGCCGCGCGCCGATGCGGGCGAGGCCTGGTACCGGCACGGCAGCATCCATGCCAGCTATTTCCATGCCTGGTTTCCCTCTTGCCCCGAGGCGGTGGCCGGCTTGCTCGGAGCCTTGCCACAATGACGGCCATGGACACCACGATCACCCCCGGCCTGCGCGCCCTGCTGCTGGGCGGGCAGAAAAGCGGCAAATCGCGCCAGGCCGAACTGCTGGCGGCGCAATGGCTCGCCCGGCAGCCGGACCACGAGGCCGTGCTGCTGGCCACCGCCACCGCCTGGGATAGTGAGATGCGCGCGCGCATCGCCCGCCACCAGCGCGACCGCGTCGAGCGCGTGCCGGGCATGCGCACCGTCGAAGAGCCGCGCGCGCTGGCCGCGGCGCTGGCAGCGCACAGCGAGCCGCAGCGCCTGCTGGTGGTCGACTGCCTCACGCTGTGGCTCACCAACTGGTTGATGCCGGCGCCAGGGGATTTGCCGCAGAATACGCCTGCCGCACAGGCATGGCGCGAACAGCAGGCGCTTTTCTTGCAGGCGCTGCAGCAGGCGCGCGGGCCGGTGGTGCTGGTGAGCAACGAGATTGGCCTGGGGGTGATTCCGCTGGGCGCCGAGGTGCGGGCCTTTGTCGACGCGCTGGGCACGCTGAACCAGCGTGTCGCGGCGGTGTGCAACCGGGTGACTTTGATGGCGGCGGGGCTGCCTTTGCAATTGAAATGAAAAACTCTGTCTTCAAGCGCCTGCTGGCGCGCTGTGCCGCGGCACTGCTGCTGCATGGCACGCTGGCCGGCGCGGCGGCGGCGTCGGCCGGCGCGGTGCAGCTCGTGCCGCCCCAGGCCATCACCGACGACCGCGGCCGCGCCATACAGCTGCCCCAGACTCCACGGCGCATCGTGAGCATGGTGCCCTCGCTGACCGAAAGCGTCTGCGCGCTGCAGCTGTGCGACCGGCTGGTGGGCGTGGACCGCTATTCGAACTGGCCCGAAGCGGTGCGCCGGCTGCCGGTGCTGGGCGGCGGGGTGGACCCGAACGTCGAGGCGATCGTGGCGGCCCGGCCCGAGGTGGTGCTGCTGTCGCGCGCCGCCGCGGTCAAGGTGGCCGCCCGGCTCGAAGCATTGGGCCTTACCGTGGTGGTCACCGAGGTCAATGCGCAAAACGGCATCCACCAGTCGCTGCTGCGGCTGGCCCGGCTGCTGGGCGTGCCCGAGGCCGATGCGCAGCAGGTGTGGCGCGAGATCAATGCCGGCGTGGACGCGGCGGCGCAGGCCATGCCCGCGGCGGCGAAAGATGCGCGCGTGTATTTCGAGGTGAGCCGCGGGCCGTATGCGGCGGGGCCGCAGTCCTTCATCGGCGAGACGCTGGCGCGCCTGGGCGTGCGCAACGTGGTGCCGGCCGAGCTGGGGCCGTTTCCGCGCCTGAGCCCCGAGTTCCTGCTGCGCGCCAACCCCGACGTGATCATGATGGGCAGCCGCAGCATGCAGGTGGCCACCTCGTACCCGGGCTGGGAGCGGCTGGCCGCGGTCAAGGCCGGGCGCGTATGCATCTTCCCGCAGGAAGAGGCGGACATCATCGTGCGCCCCGGCCCGCGCATGGCCGAGGCCGCGCGGCTGATGGCGGCCTGCCTGGCGAACAAGCTGGGCCCCCGCAAGTGAGCGCACTGCACGACCGGGGCCCAGCCCTGGCCCGCAGCCGCTGGCTGGCGCTCGCGCTGGCGCTGCTGACCGTGCTGCTGCTGGCGGTGGGCGCCAGCGTGGGCAGCACCGGCTGGGAAAGCGTGCTGCGCATGCGCGCAGACCCGGTGGCCTGGCAGATCGTGACCGACATCCGCCTGCCGCGCTCGGCCGGCGCCTGGCTGGCCGGCGCGCTGCTCGGGCTGGCGGGCGCGGTGGCGCAAGGGCTGTTCCGCAACCCGCTGGCCGACCCCTACCTGCTGGGCAGCGCCTCTGGCGCGGCGCTGGGCAGCGCCATCGGCCTGGTGGCCATGGGCTCGGCGCTCACCGGCCTGGATATCTGGCACCGCCTGGGCATGACCGGCGTGGCCTTTGCCGGCGCGGCGGCCGCGGTGCTGCTCACGGTAACGCTGGCCGGCCAGGTACAGAACACGCTGCGCCTGCTGCTGGCGGGCGTCATCGTTGGCGTGGTGCTGGGCGCGGTGCGCGACCTGATCGAGATCCGCCACCCCGACATCCTGCAGGCCATGCAGAGCTTCGTGCTCGGCACCTCGGCCTTCGTGGGCTGGGACGGCTGCCTGCTGATGCTGGCCGTATGGCTGCTGTGCTCGCTGGCGGCCTGGGCCTTCTCGCGTGTGCTCGATGGGCTGACGCTGGGCGAGGCCACCGCGCAAAGCCTGGGCCTGCCGCTGGCGCCCCTGCGCTACGGCCTGGTGCTGGTGCTGGCGCTGGCCACCGGCACCTCGGTGGCGCAGACCGGGCTGATCGCCTTCGTCGGCCTGGCCGCGCCGCACCTGGTGCGCAGCCTGGTGCGCGTGGGCCACGGCCGCAGCACGGTGCTGGCCAGCGGCATGGGCGGCGTGCTGCTGCTGGCCGCCGACATCCTGGCGCGCTGGCTGATCGCGCCGCAGGAGCTGCCGGTGGGCGTGCTCACCGCGGCGCTGGGCGGAACCTACCTGCTGTGGCGCATGCACCGGCGTTCGGCGAGGATGCCATGACCGAGATCGCTTCCGAGATCGCCTTGAGCGCAGAGCAGCTCAGTGCCAGCGTGCACCAGCGGCCCATATTGCGCGGCATCAGCGTGCGCTTTGGCGCGGGGCGCTGGACCAGCATCGTCGGCCCCAATGGCGCGGGCAAGTCCTCGCTGCTCAAGGTGTTGTGCGGCTTGTGGCCGGCGCAGTCGCTGCAGGGCGGGGTGCAGCTGCAGGGCAAGCCGCTGCAGCGCTGGCCGCGCCAGCAGCGCGCGCGCACGCTCGCCTGGCTGGGCCAGAACGAAACCGCCACCGACGAGCTGACCAGCTACGACGTGGCCATGCTGGGCCGTCTGCCGCACCAGGCCTGGCTGGCCTCGCCCAGCGACGAAGACCATGCGGTGGTGCGCCGCAGCCTGCAGGCCACCCAGGCCTGGGACTGGCGCCACCGCCCGCTGGCCGAGCTCTCGGGCGGCGAGCGCCAGCGCGTGCTGCTGGCCCGCGCGCTGGCGGTGCAGGCCCGGGTGCTGCTGATGGACGAGCCGCTGGCCAACCTCGATCCGCCGCACCAGGCCGACTGGATGCTCATCGTGCGCGAGCTGGTGGCCCAGGGCACCACCGTGGTCAGCGTGCTGCACGAGCTGTCGGTGGCGCTGCAGGCCGACGACCTGCTGATCCTGCAGGCCGGCCAGGCGGTGCACCATGGCGCCTGCGCCGACCCCGCCACCCATGCGGCGCTGGAGGCGGTGTTCGGGCACCGCATCCAGGTGCGCCAGCTCGACGGGCAATGGCTGGCGGTGCCCAGGCTGGGGGGAGGGCGGTGATGCCCATGGCCGACCTCAAGTTCGTCGGTACCCACCAGGAGTACGACCGGATCGATGTGGAAACCGTGGAGCCACAAAGCATGAAACTCCAACTCAAGCCGATTCGCACAGAGGCTGACTATCAAGCTGCTTTGAAGGCGGCGGAAGCATGCTTTGATGCGGCAACCGAGCTTGATCCGAATACCGAAGAAGGTGCGGCATTTGATGCGCTTGTCTCGCGGATTGAGGCCTACGAACGAAAGCAGTACCCCGTGGAGCCGCCCGCCCCATCGACGCCAGAGCGGCGGGGTGTGGCGGCCAAGAAGCTGGCTCCTCCTGAGCGGGCAAACGCATCAAGCCTCTGATGCGCGGCCGCGCCGCTTAGAAGCGGCCCAGCCGATAGGCCGAGAGATCGGGCATGCTCGACTGCGAAGCCTGCGGCGCGGCCAGCTGTGCCATCCATTCGGCGGTGATCGCGGCCTGGGTGAGGCCCAGGTGCTGGTGGCCAAAGGCGAGCAGTACCCGGCCGTCGCAGGTCTGGTCGATCACCGGCAGCGAATCGGGTAGCGAGGGGCGAAAGCCCATCCAGGGGCTGGCGCCGTCGGCATTGAGCGCCGTGTGGAACAAGCCCTGGCTGAGGCGGTGCAGCTGCCAGGCGCGCTCCAGGTTCGGCGGGCGGTGCAGGCCGGCGAACTCGACGGTGCCCGCCAGCCGCAGCCCGCCGGCCATGGGCGTCATGATGAACTTGCGCTCCAGCGAGGTCACCGCGAATGGCAGCCGCCCGTGCTCGCGCGGCAGCATCAGGTGGTAGCCGCGCTCGGTGTCCAGCGGCACCTTGACTCCGGTCAGCTGCGCGGTGAGCCTGGCGGAATGGGCGCCACAGGCAATCAGCACGCGGCGGGCGTGCAGCGGGCCTTGCTGCGTGCTCAGCATTACCCCGTCCGCATGCCGGCGCCCTGCCAGCACCTGCTGGCGCAGCAGGCGCACGCCGCTGGCCTGGGCGGCCTCGGCCAGGTGGCGCACCACTTGATGGGGATCGATGAAGTGGCCGGTCTCGGGAAAGAACAGGCCGCCAAGCAGCTGCGCGCTCAGCTGCGGCGCCGCGCTGCGCAGCAGCGGGGCATCCCAGCAGTCGACGGCGACCTGCTGCCGCAGCAGGCGCGCGCGCAGCGCCTCGATGGCCGGGCGCGAATGGGCCTGCTCGAATACCAGCAGGGAGCCTTGCTGGCGCAGCAGTTCGGCATGGCCTATGGATTGCAGCAGGCGCTGCCAGGCAGCGAGGCTGTTGGCGTTGAGCTGGCGCAGGCCCGCCACCGTGCGCTGAAAAGGTGCGGGGCGCAGGTTCAGCAGCAGGCGGGTGAACCAGGGCAGGGCATGCGGCAGGTATTTCCAGTCCAGGCGCAGCGGACCCATGGGGTCCATGAGCATGGCGGGTAGCCGCTTCAGGATGGTGGGCTCGGCGATGGGAAACACCTGCTCGGTCGCCAGGTGGCCGGCATTGCCGTATGAGGCGCCCATGCCCGGCCCCTGGCCGTCGATGAGCACCACCCGCTGGCCCTGGCGGGCCAGCGCGAGGGCGCAGGCCACGCCGATGATGCCGGCGCCAACCACGGCGATATCCGCCGGCTCGGGCTCGGCGCTGGTTTCGGATCGGGCGGGCATCATGCCTGCTGCTGGCCGCCGGCTCAGGCGAGCTGGTGCTCGGCCGACCACTGGGCGTACCACTGGCGGAACAGCGCGTATTGCTGCTCGGCGTAGCGGCGCTGGGCTTCGCTCAGGGCATCGCTCTCGTTGAAGTGCAGGGTGTACTCCTTGTCGCCGTTGAGCACCATCAGGTGCTTGTAGTACAGCACCAGGTCGCAGCCTTCGTCGAAGGACGAGAGCACGGCCAGTGCGCTCTCCAGCTCGTGGGCCAGGCGGCGCGCGCGGGCATCGCCCTTGGCGGCCTGCTTGCTCAGCGCCACCAGTTGCAGCACTTCGCGCGGCAGGGCATTGCCGATGCCGGTGATGCAGCCGGTGGCGTTGCAGTTGACGAAGCCATGCACCACCTGGGTGTCCACGCCGACCATGAGGGTGATGGCATCGTCCTGCGAGCTGATGTTCTCGGCCGCGTAGCGCAGGTCGGCGGCGCCGCCGAATTCCTTGAAGCCGATCAGGTTGGGGAATTCGCGGCGCAGCGCGAAGAACAGGTCGGCGCGGGTGGCGAAGCCATAGTAGGGGCTGTTGTAGATCACGGCCGGCAGTGCGCTGGCGGCCTGCAGGATGGCGCAGAAGTGCGCCTTCTGCGCCACCGGCGAGGCACCGCGCGAGAGCACGCGCGGAATCACCATCAGCCCATGGGCGCCCACCTTGGCGGCGTGCGCCGCGTGCGAGACGGCTTCGCGGGTGTTGACCGCGCCGGTGCCGACGATGGTGGGAATGCCGGCATCGACCAGGCGGGCCACGCCTTCTTGGCGCTGGCTTTCGGTTAGCAGCGGCCAGTCGCCCATGGAGCCGCAGTACACGACCGCGCTCATGCCGATATCGACCAGCTGGCGGCCCTTGGCTACCAGGGCATTGAAGTCGGGCTTGCGCTCGGCGGTGCAGGGGGTCATCAGCGCGGGGATGCAGCCGGTGAAGATGTTGTTGCTCATGGTGGCTCCTGGTTGGATGGCTGGAAGAAAACAGGGCGCGGGCTCAGATGCCCCACGCGAAGGGGTCTTGCTCGTCGATCAGCAGGGTGCTGTCGGCGCTCATGTAGGCGCGGCCGGTGATGAAGGGGCGAATGCGCTCGCCCAGCGGCTCGTAGCGGGCCTGGAATTGGCTGCCGGTGATGCTGGCCTGGGTCCAGATGGCTCCGGGGGCGAGCTTGCCGTCGGCGGCCAGGCAGGCCAGCTTGGCGCTGGTGCCGGTGCCGCAGGGCGAGCGGTCGTAGGCCTTGCCCGGGCACAAGACGAAGTTGCGGCTGTCGGCCTGCGCGTCGTCGCCGAACAGCTCGATGTGGTCGATCGGGGCGCCGCCTTCGCCGCGTATGCCCTGGGCCTCCAGGGCCTGGAGCATGGCCCAGGTGAAAGCGGTCAGGGCCGCCGTGTTGGCCAGCTGGAGATCCTGGCCATGCTCGGAGACCAGGAAGAACCAGTTGCCGCCCCAGGCGATGTCGCCGTATACGCGGCCGTGGCCGGGCACTTCGAGCGGCACCTGCCGGCGGTAGCGGTAGGCGGGCACGTTGGCGACGGTCACCGCGCCGTCTTCGTGCAGCGTGGCATGGACCGGGCCGACGGGAGTGTCGATCTTGTGCACGCCCGGGCCGATCCGCCCCAGATACCGCAGCGAGGCGACCAGGCCGATGGTGCCGTGGCCGCACATGCCCAGGTAGCCGGCGTTGTTGAAGAAGATCACGCCGCAGGTGGCGTCGGGCGATAGCGGCGCGCAGTACAGCGCGCCCACCAGCACCTCGCTGCCGCGCGGTTCGAGCAGGCAGGCGCGGCGCCAATGGTCGTGCTGCGCGCGCAGCGCATCGCGCTTGTCGGCCATGGTGGCGCCCGCCAGCTCGGGAAAGCCCTTCATCACCAGGCGCGTGGGCTCGCCGCCGGTATGGGAGTCGATGATGTGGATGTGTTTCATATGCTCGTTGCTTGAGGGGGCTAGGCGCAGGCCTGGGGCGCGGCGCGCACGCCGAGCATGGCGCCGTCGGCCACGGCCTCGCTTTCATCGTCTTCGTCCAGCTGCAGCTGCCGGGCGGGCACGCCCGTTGCCGCGCCCCAGTGGTAGATGCCCAGCGCGCAGGCCGCCACCGCCAGCGTGTCGAAGGGATGCGCGAGCAGACCCAGGCCGCCGAAGCTGCCAATCCAGGACAGCGCGATGGTGATGGCGTAGAAGCCGATCAGCCAGGCCGAGCAGCGCACCTGCTGGCGCAGGCCCAGGTGGGCGGTCGGCACGAACCGGCCGCACAGCAGGTACAGCGCGAACATCAGGATCTGCAGGCCCAGCAGCCAGGACACGGTGTTCCAGCCCGACCAGTACACGATCAGCGCGGCGATGATGAAGGACAGCGGACCGAGCACGCCCATCCAGCGCACCCGAAACGGCCGGGGCATGCCGGGTGCGTTGCGGCGCAGCGCGGCCACCGATATCGGCGCCACCGCATAGCTCAGCACCAGGGCGGCCGAGACCACGTTGATCAGCGCCTCCCACGAAGGGAAGGGCAGGGTCCAGAAGACCGACAGCGCGAAGGTCAGCCACAGCGCCGGACGCGGGATGCCCGAGGCTTCATCGATGCGGGTGAATATCTTGAAGAAGGTGCCGCTCTGCGCCCAGCCATAGACCACGCGCGGCGTGGCATTCATGTAGATGTTGCCGCAGCCGCTGGGGGAGATCACCGCATCGGCGACCACCAGATAGGCCAGCCAGCCCACGCCCAGCACCAGCGCGATGTCGCGGTAGGGCAGGGCCAGCTCCTTGGCGACGCCGGCCCAGCCATGGGCCAGCATCCCGGTGGGCACGCTGCCCAGAAAAGCCAGCTGCAGCAGCACGTAGATGGCGGTGGACAGCAGCACCGACAGGATCAGCGCGATCGGAATGGTGCGCTGCGGGTTCTTCACCTCGCTGGCCACCGAGATGATGGGCGTAAGCCCCAGGTAGGCGAAGATGATGCCGCCAGCCGACACCGCCATCTCCACGCCCGAGAGGCCGAAGGGGGCGAAGCCCTGAGCCGTGAAATTCTCTGGCTTGAAGAAGCTGAACAGCACGCCGATCACCAGCAGCGGCACCACGAACTTGAACACGCTGACCAGGTTGTTGGCCTTGGCGAAGGTCTTCACGCTGCGGTAGTTGAGCCGGAAGAACAGGCACAGCAGGCCGAACTGCACCAGCCAGCCGGCAAGCGTGGGCTCGCTGGAGCCGGCCTGGGTCAGCCCGGGGAACCAGGCGGCCGCGTACTGGCGCGAGGCGACCACCTCGATCGCCACCAGGCTGGAGAACGCGATCAGGGTGATCGAGCCCATCAGGTAGCCGAGCAGCGGGCCATGCGAATACACCGGGTAGCGCACCACGCCGCCGGCGCGCGGCAAGGCCGCGCCCAGCTCGCAATAGACGATGCCCAGCAGCAGCACCGCAAACCCGCCCAGCAGCCAGGAGAATATGCCCGCCGGCCCCGCGATCGCCGAAACATGGCTGGCCGCGAATAGCCAGCCCGAGCCGAATATGGCGCCAAGGCCGATAAATGTAAGATCGGTCAATGAGAGCTGTTTTTTGAACTTGCCTCTTCCTGTCATGCTGTCTCCTTGTTTTGTGGGTAGTTCATTGGCGCAATTACCCATGGGTTTGGTGATGCGTGTTTTCGATATTTCTCTGATGGCTTGTGGATGAATGAATTATTGAACCTGCAGGCCTTGCGGCGCTTGATGTTTTTTATTGCCGGGAACGACGAAGTTGGCATAGTTCCAATGCTGGCGCGGCTGAAGGGGTGGTCTGCAGATTGACGCGCCGCGCGGCGCATGCGCATAATTTGGCCTGCCCAAAGGGGCGCAGTGCAGCAAAGAGGGAAAGGCCATGATTCAGCCTTTGTTGGAAATCCTGAATGGAGAAAATGTGCCAAGCCGCCCGGAGAATATGGGGCAGGTGGTGTCCGGCATGCTGATGTTTCTGCCCATTCTGGATGAAATATCCACCACCGCGATATTTATAAAGGATATTCAGGCGCGTTATCTTCTTGCCAACCGCACGCTGGTGCGCCGCTGCGGGCTCAAGCAATTGGCGCCGCTGCTGGGCAAGACCAGCGCCGAGGTATTTCCCACCCAGCTGGGGCCGGGCTATACCGAGCAGGACCGGCGCGTGCTGCGGCAGGGCGTGGTGCTGCAGGACCAGCTGGAGCTGCACCTGTTCGGCAGCCGCGAGCCCGGCTGGTGCCTGACCTACAAGCGGCCGATCCGCGATCGCGGCGACGCCATCATCGGCCTGATGGGCATCTCGCTCGACCTGCCCGCGGCCAGCGGCGCCCATCCCGCCTACCAGCGCCTGGCGGCGGTGGACGAGCACATCCGCCGCCACTTCAGCCGCCCGGTCAGCATGGAGGAGCTGACGCGCATCGCCGGCATGTCGGTGGCGCAGCTGGAGCGCTACTGCAAGCGGGTGTTCCACCTGACGCCGCGGCAGATGATCCACAAGGTGCGGCTGGAGCACGCGCACCGCCTGCTGCACACCGGCATGCCCATCACCGAAATCGCGCTGCAGTGCGGCTATGCCGACCACAGCGCCTTCACCCGCCAGTTCAAGATGCTGACCGGGCTCACGCCGCGCGCCTACCGCGATGCGGCCGGGCGCGGTGGTGCGGCGGGCAAGGGCGCATCGATCTGAGCTAGCGGCAGGTTTTGGCGCCAGCCTCGGTTACAGTGGCGTGCCGCCGCACAGGCAGATTTTGAGGAAATGGAACGCAATGCAGATCGAACAGGCCCCTACGGAAAAACCCTATGACAAGCCCCAGGGCGAGCGCCGCGGCCTGGTCATCGTCAACACCGGCGACGGCAAGGGCAAGAGCACCGCGGCCTTCGGCCTGGCGTTCCGCGCCACCGGCCGGGGCAAGGCAGTCAAGGTCTTCCAGTTCATGAAGGTGCCCAGCGCGCGCTTTGGCGAACACCGCCTGGCCGACCAGGTGGGCCTGCCGGTCGAGGGCCTGGGCGATGGTTTCAGCTGGAAAAGCAAGGACCTGGAGCAATCGGGCCAGCTGGCGCGCGACGGCTGGCAAAAGGCCAAGGCGGCGATCCTGTCGGGCGAGTACTTCCTCGTGGTGCTCGACGAGGTCACCTACCCGCTGATCTACGGCTGGCTGCCGCTGCAGGAGGTGCTCGACACGCTGGCCGCGCGGCCTAAGGACGTGCACGTCTGCCTCACCGGCCGGCGCTGCCCGCAGGAGATCGTCGACCTGGCCGACACGGTGACCGAGATGCGCCTGGTCAAGCATGCCTTCCAGGCCGGCATTCCGGCCCAGCGCGGCATCGAGGACTGAATCCATGGCCTTGCTGTACTGCCATCTGCCCACGCCGCTGGGCGGCATGCTGGCGGTGGCCTCGCAGCGCGGCCTGTGCCTGCTCGAATTCGACAGCCAGCAGCGCGTGGAGCGCGAGCTGGCCCAGGTCGAGGCCGCGCGCGGCGGCCCGGCGCGCGCCGGCATGAACGCCGCCACCGGGCAGCTGGCGCTGGAGCTGGCTGAGTATTTCGCCGGCCGCCGCCAGGCCTTCGGCGTGCCGCTGGACCTGGTGGGCACGCCCTTCCAGCTCGATGCCTGGCAGGCGCTGCTGGCCATTCCCTATGGCCGCACGCGCAGCTACGCCGAGCAGGCGCGCGCCATAGGCCGGCCCACGGCCACGCGCGCGGTGGCGGCGGCCAACGGGCAGAACAAGGTCTCCATCGTCGTGCCCTGCCACCGCGTGATCGGCAGCGACGGCAGCCTCACCGGCTTTGGCGGCGGCCTGCCGCGCAAGCAGGCGCTGCTGGCGCTGGAGGGCGGGGCGGCGCAGCGCGACTGGATCGCCGACGCCGTTTGATCCGCCGCGCCCCCGCAGGCTTGGCAAAGGTTCACAATCGCAGCATGCCCGATACCCCGCCCCACCTCGCCACGGTCGCCGCCACGCCTTTCACCGAGGCCGAGCGCGCGGCCGTCTACCGCGCCATCTACGAGCGGCGCGACATGCGCCACTTTGCCGGCGGCAGCGTGCCCGAAGCGGTGATGCTGCGCCTGCTGCGCGCCGCGCACCACGCGCCCAGCGTGGGCTTCATGCAGCCGTGGCGCTTCATCCGCGTGAAAACGCCCGCGCTGCGCCAGGCCATCCACGCGCTGGTCGAGCAAGAGCGCGTGCGTACCGCCCAGGCACTGGGCGAGCGCGAAGAAGACTTCATGAAACTCAAGGTGCAGGGCGTGCTCGATGCGGCCGAAGTGCTGGTGGTGGCCATGCCGCCGGGGCGCGAGGCGCATATCTTCGGCCGCCGCACCCTGCCCGAGATGGACATCGCCAGCACCGCCTGCGCCATCCAGAACCTGTGGCTGGCCGTGCGCGCCGAGGGCCTGGGCATGGGCTGGGTATCGATCTTCGAGCCGCAGGCGCTGGCGGCACTGCTGCACATGCCCGAGGGCGCGCACCCACTGGGCGTGCTGTGCCTGGGCCCGGTCGATGCCTACTATGCCGAGCCCATGCTGCAGCAGGAGAAATGGGCCTGCCGCGCGCCCCTGGCCGACATGCTGATGGACGATGTCTGGACCGAGGCGCCGCGCGCTCCATGACGGAGTTTGCCGCAGGGCTGCAGCCCTCGACCTTCAGCCCGCTGATCTGGCTGTACCGGCTGTGCACCGATGGCCCGGGGGCCGGGCATCTCTGGCTGGGCCCGTTGATGTGCGCCGCGCTGGCGCTGCTCGTGGCCCTGGCGCTGGACCGCCTCTGGGGCGAGCCGCCGGCCTGGTTGCACCCGGTGGTCCATATGGGGCGGCTGCTTGGCGCTGCAGGAAAATACATAGCGCCTTGCGTAGAGCAGCAAAAGGATTGGAATAGATTTATATTGGGAATGATTGTCTGGTGTGTGCTGGCAGCTATGGTTTTTGCTGTCTACGGCGTGCTCCAGTCCATGCTGCCGGGCGCGCCCTGGTGGCTGGCCGGCGCGCTCATGGGCGTGTTGCTCAAGCCATTGCTGTCGTGGCGCATGCTCAGGCACGAGGTGCTGGCGGTGGAAGCCGCGCTGCAGCAGTCGCTGGCCGCGGGGCGCGAGCGCCTGTCCTGGCTGGTGAGCCGCGACACCGCGCAGCTCGATGCGGCCACGGTGCGCGAAAGCGCGATCGAAAGCCTGGCCGAGAACCTGAGCGATTCGGTCATCGCGCCGCTGTTCTGGTTTGCCGTGGCCGGCCTGCCCGGCGCCGCGCTGTACCGGCTGGCCAACACGGCCGACGCCATGTGGGGCTATCCCGGCTGGCGCGGCGAGGGCGACAGGCGCCGCCACTGGCAGTGGGCCGGCAAATGGGCGGCGCGGGCCGACGATGTGCTCAACTGGATTCCCGCGCGCCTCACCGCCTGCTGGCTGCTGCTGCTGGCCGGCGGCCTGCCCTGGCACGCGCTGCGCCGCGCTGCCCGCACCACCCCTTCGCCCAATGGCGGCTGGCCCATGGGCGCGATGGCGCTGGCGCTGGGCGTGCGCCTGTCCAAGCCCGGCGTGTACCAGCTCAATCCACCGGGGCGCGCGCCCACGGCCGGTGATCTGCAGCGGGCGGTGCGGCTGGCAGCGCATGTGATCGCTGCCCAGGTGGCCTGCGCGCTGGCGGCGCTGCTGGCGCTGGCGGTATGGGGCTGGAGGGCGCATGGCTGAATCCATGCACGGTGGCACCGATGCGCTGGGCGTGCCGGCGCATGATTTCTCCACCAACCGCAACGCCTGCGGGCCATGCCCCGCGGCCGTGGCGGCGCTGCGGGCCGCGCACGCGGCGCAGTACCCCGATCCGCTCTACACCGGCTTGCGCGCGCGGCTGGCGGCCTTCCATGCGGTGGCGCAGTGGCGCATCCTGGTGGGCGGCAGCGGCAGCGAGCTGATCCACCGCTTCAGCCAGCATGCGGCGCGCAGCGGCGCCGGCACGGTCGCGCTGCCACGCCACCACTATGGCGACTATGCGCAGGCGGCGCGCATCTGGGGGCTGCAGCCGCAGCCGCGCGGCGAGCTGCACTGGCTGTGCGAGCCATCAAGCCCGCTGGGCCGGCTGGATGAGGAGTGCCCGGACGAAGAGGCCGGCGGCGGCCCGCGGCGCTGGCCGGTGCTCGACTGCGCCTACCGCCCACTGTGGCTGGAGGGCGGGCCGCCGCCGCGCGATCTGGACCGCCTGTGGCAGCTGTGGACGCCGAACAAGGCGCTGGGCATGACCGGCGTGCGCGCCGCCTACGCGATTGCGCCGGCGCTGGCGGCGCCGGCGGAGCTGGACGCGCTGCGCGAGCTGGCGCCGTCCTGGGTGGTGGGCGCGCACGGCGTGGCCATGCTCCAGGCCTGGGCCGGCGGCGAGGCCCAGCAGTGGCTGGAGCACAGCCTGCAGACCCTGCGCGGCTGGAAGCGCCTGCAGCTGGCGCTGTGCGAGCGGTTGGGCTGGCAGGTCCTGCCCGGCCACCTGGCCAATTACTTCGTGGCGCGCATGCCCTTGTCCGACGCGGCGCTGGCGCGGCGCCTGGAGCAGCTCAGGGCGCAGGGCATCAAGCTGCGCGACTGCGCCAGCTTCGGCCTGCCCGGCCATGTGCGCCTGGGCGTGCTGCCGCCCGCATCGCAGGCCGCGCTGGAGCGGGCCTGGAAAGAGATCGAGGGCTAGGACATGAACGACAGGATTCGATTGCCGCGGCCCACGCCCGGCCAGCGCCCGGCGCTGTGCGTGATGGTGCTGGGCACCAGCAGCGGCGCCGGCAAGAGCTGGGTGGCCACCGCGCTGTGCGCCTGGTACCGGGCCCAGGGCTTGCGGGTTGCGCCGTTCAAGGCGCAGAACATGAGCAACAACGCGCGCGTGGTGGCCACGCCCGATGGCCAGTGGGGCGAGATCGGCACCGCCCAGTACCTGCAGGCGCTGGCGGCGGGTTGTACGCCCGATGTGCGCATGAACCCGCTGCTGCTCAAGCCCGAGGCCGATACCAGGAGCCAGGTGGTGCTGTTCGGCCAGGTGAGCGAGGAGCTCTCGGCCATGCCCTGGCGTGGGCGCAGCGCCCGCGTGTGGCCGCAGATCGCGCAGGCGCTGGACGAGCTGCGCGCCGAGAACGACGTGGTGGTGATCGAGGGCGCCGGCTCGCCGGCCGAGATCAACCTGCATGCCAGCGACGTGGTCAACATGCGCGTGGCCCGCCACTGCGGCGCGCATTGCCTGCTGGTGGCCGATATCGACCGCGGCGGCGCGTTTGCACACCTGTATGGCACCTGGGCGCTGCTGCCGCCCGAGGAGCAGGCGCTGGTCCGCGGCTTCGTGCTCAACAAGTTCCGTGGCGATGCCGCCTTGCTCGCGCCGGCGCCGCAGCTACTGCAGGAGCGCACCGGCGTGCCCACCGTGGCCACGATCCCGATGCAGTTCCAGCACGGCCTGCCCGAGGAAGACGGCGTGTTCGACGAGCGCGGCAGCAGCGGCGGGGGCCAGGCGGTGCACACCACGGTCGCCATCGTGGCCTATCCGCGCATCAGCAACCTCGACGAATTCCAGCCGCTGCTGCAGGTGCCGGGTGTGCGCCTGGTCTGGGCGCGCAGCCCGGCCCAGCTGGCGGCAGCCGACTGGGTGATCCTGCCGGGCTCCAAGGCCACCGCGGCCGACCTGGCCTGGATGCGCGCCCAGGGGCTGGATGCGGCGGTCGTGGCCCATGCCCAGGCCGGCAAGCGGGTGCTGGGCGTGTGCGGCGGCCTACAGATGCTGGGCGAGGCGCTGATCGACCTGCATGGCGTGGATGGCAATGCCGCGGGCCTGGGCCTGCTGCCGCTGGCCACGCTGTTCGATCCGGCCAAGACGGTGCGGCCCAGCCGCGTGCGGCTGCCGGCGCTGCGGCCGCCGTGGGCGGCGCTGTCCGGCGTGCAGGCCGGCGGCTACGAGATCCACCATGGCATCACCCGGCTGCGCGCCGACATGCAGGAGCAGGCATTGCAGGCCGGCAGCCCGGCCACCGAGCTGCTGCCGGGCCTGGCCTGGCAGGGCGCCAACCCGGCGGTGCTGGGCACCTACATGCACGGCTGGTTCGAATGCCCGGCGGTGCTGCAGGCGCTGTTCGGCACGCAGGTGCCCACGCTGGAGACGGTGTTCGCGCGCATGGCCGAGGGCGTGTCGCAGTGGTTTGGCGCGGCCGTGTAGTCCGTATCTGGCGCGGCCTGTAAACCCCGGCCGACGCGCTTGTCGCATGCCGGCACGCATGCTTGTATGATTCATCGCATCAACAAGGAGGTCAGCCATGAAGAAGATCTGGATCCGTTCCGCGCAAACCGTTGCTGTTGCGGCAGCCCTGGTGCTGTCGGGCACCGCAGTCAATGCGGCACCGCCGGCCAAGAAGCCCGCGCCGGTGCGCCACCACCATGACCGCAGCGGCCCCAATGGCGAGCCCGCCAATGCCGACCGCCTGGCCACCAGGGTCGGCAACCCCGACGACTATGGCCGCAACGCGATGGCCCGCTGCTCGGTCTTCAAGACCCAGGAAGACCAGCGCGCCTGCGTGGAGCGCGTGCGCCAGCCCGTGGCTGAAGGCAGCGTGAGTGGCGGCGGCGTGCTGCGCGAATACAGCTACACCGTGCCGGCAGGCCGGTAAAGCCCGTACGCCGGCCACGGGCCCGGCAGCGAAAAGATGGCTTCCAGCACCGCATGTACGGTGCTGGGAGCCTTTTTTCTGGCGCTTTTCGCGGGTCTTTTACTGCTTTTTGCAGTTGTTACAGCCAGGGCCCGAGCCAGCCCAGCCCATCGCTGGTGGCATGCGGCGCGGCACCGCGCGCGGGCCGGTATTCGCAGCCGATCCAGCCATCCCAGCCCAGGCTGTCGAGCAGCTTGAACAGGTAGGGGTAGTTGATCTCGCCCACATCGGGTTCATGGCGCTCGGGCACGCCGGCGATCTGGATGTGGCCGACATTGCCGCCGGGCAGGTACTGGCGGATCTTCATCGCCAGGTCGCCCTCCACGATCTGGCAGTGGTACAGATCCATCTGCACCTTGGCGTTGGGCTCGCCGATCTCGGCCAGCAACGCGTGGGCCTGGTCCTGGCGGCTGAGGAAGAAGCCGGGCATGTCGCGGCGGTTGATCGGCTCCAGCAGGATCTGCAGGCCATGCGGCGCCGCCTGCCGG
Organism: Comamonas sp. FG99; assembly: GCF_057808605.1. Taxonomy (NCBI): domain Bacteria; kingdom Pseudomonadati; phylum Pseudomonadota; class Betaproteobacteria; order Burkholderiales; family Comamonadaceae; genus Comamonas; species Comamonas sp. FG99. The sequence continues at coordinate 27,743 of NZ_JBMDII010000020.1, read as the reverse complement.
GCCGCATGGCGCACATTGGCCACATAGGTGGCGTGCGCCGTGGCCGCATCGGCGCCCTGGCTTGCCTCGGGCAGCAGGCCGGCCATGACATGGATGCGCGGGCAGCCCAGGGCCAGCGCATAGTCGATGGCCTGGGCGATGCCGGCGGCAAATTCTGCCTCGCGCCCCGGCACGCAGGCCAGGCCGCGCTCGCCCGCGTCCCAGTCGCCGGGCGGGGCGTTGAACAGCACCTGCTGCAGGCCGTTCTCGCGCAGCAGATCGGCCAGCTGCGCCGGCGCATAGGCATAGGGGAACAGGTATTCGACCGCCTTGAAGCCGTCGCGGGCGGCGGCGGCGAAGCGGGCGCTGAAGTCCAGGTCGCTGTAGAGCATGGACAGGTTGGCGGCAAAGCGGGGCATGGGGGCGGATGTCCTTTTCCAGTGTTACCAGCGGGCATGGAAGCTGTGGCGCAGCTCGTCGATCTGCGCCGCGGTGAGCGGCCCGGCGGGGGCCAGCAGCCAGAGCCTGGCGGTTTCCTCCAGCTCCTCCAGCGCGGCCATCGCGGCGGCCGGGCTGTCGTGCCACACATTGGGCCCCAGGCGCGCCAGCATCACCGCGCGTATCGGGCGGCCGGCCTCGGCATAGCGCGCGATGGCCTGGGCCACCGCCTCGGCGGCCTCGGGCGCGCCCGGGCGGTGGTAGGGGATATGCGGCACGCGGCCCACCTTCATCACGAAGTAGGGCGTGAGCGGCGGCAGCAGCTCGGCCTGGGCGGGGCTGGCGCGCAGCGAGCAGGCCACGAGGTGGGTGCTGTGCGTGTGGATCACGCAGCGCGCGGGCGCGGCGGTGGCGCCGCTGGCCTCGTAGATGCGCCGGTGCAGCGCCAGGGTCTTGCTGGCGCGCTCGCCGCCGGTCTGGCGACCTTGCAGGTCGAGCCGGGCCAGCCGCTCGGGCGCGAGCGTGCCCAGGCAGGCATCGGTGGGCGTGATGAGAAAGCCATCCGCGAGCCGCACGCTGATGTTGCCGGCGCTGGCATGCACATAGCCGCGCTCGAACAGCGAGCGGCCCACGCGCACGATCTCGTCGCGGGCCTGGTTTTCCGTCATGAAGCTGCTCATGGGTTCAGCATGGTAAAGGCTTTGGTGAAGAAGTCCCCGTCGCCGAAGTTGCCCGACTTGAGCGCGATGTGCAGGCCTTGCGGCGCCATGGGCGAAGCGGCATGGCACCACGGCACGCCGGGGTCTATCTGCGGGCCTATGCGCATCTGTTCCATCCCCAGCGCCTGCACGCAGGCTCCCGAGGTTTCTCCGCCGGCCACGACGAGCTGGCGCACGCCCATCTCGACCAGGCCGCGGGCGATGGCGGCGATGGCCTGCTCCACCAGGGCGCCGGCTTGCTCCACGCCCAGCCGGCCCTGCACGGCCTTCACCGCCGAGGTCTCGGCCGTGGAGTAGATGAGCACAGGGCCGCCGGCGATGTGCTGGCGGGCCCAGGCCAGGGCCTTGCCGGCTTCGTCCTCGCCCGCGGCGATGCGCAGCGGATCGAGCGCCAGCGCCGGGCGGCCCGAGGCGATGAAATGCGCCACCTGGGCATGGGTGGCCACCGAGCAACTGCCCGAGACCGCGGCCTGCAGGCCGGTGGCGGGTGGCAGGGCAGCGGCCTGGGCCGTGGGCTGAATGCCGAGGTTCGCGGGCAGGCCGATGGCCACGCCCGAGCCGGCCGTGACCAGGGGCATGTCGGCCAGCGCCGGGCCCAGGCGCAGCAGGTCGGCGTTGGAGACGGCATCGACGATGGCCATGCCCACGCCCTCGGCCTGGAGTGCCGCGATGCGCGCGCGGATGGCCGCTTCGCCAGCCGCCACGGCTGCATGGTCGATCAGGCCCACCTTGCGCCGTGCCTGCGCCTGCAGCACGCGCACCAGGTTGGCATCGGCCATGGGGGTGAGCGGGTGGTTGCGCATGCCGCTGTCGCTGAGCAGTACATCGCCCACGAACAGGTGGCCCTTGAAGACCGTGCGCTGGTTGTCGGGGAAGGCAGGCGTGGCGATGGTGAAGCCGCAGCCCAGGGCATCCATCAGAGCCTCGGCCACGGGGCCGATGTTGCCTTGCGGCGTGCTGTCGAAGGTGGAGCAGTACTTGAAGTAGATCTGCGGCGCACGGCCATCGCGGCCCTGGCCCCGCAGCCATTGCAGCGCCTGCAGCGATTGCGCAACCGCCTCGGCCGGCGCGATGGTGCGCGACTTGAGCGCGACCACCACCGCATCCGCCTCGGCGTCGAGCGGCTGCTGCGGCACGCCTATGGTCTGCACCACGCGCATGCCGGCGCGCACCAGGTTGTTGGCCAGATCGGTGGCGCCGGTGAAATCGTCGGCTATGCAGCCCAGCAGGATGCTCATGGCGCCTCCGGAAGCGTGATGCCGGGAAAGATCTTGATCACCGCGCTGTCGTCCTCGCGGCCGTGGCCGGCCGTCGATGCCTGCATGAACATCTGGTGGGCGGTGGAGGCCAGCGGCAGCGGAAATTTGCTGGCGCGCGCGGTGTCCAGCACCAGGCCCAGGTCCTTGACGAAGATGTCCACCGCCGACAGCGGGGTGTAGTCGCCGGCCAGCACGTGGGCCATGCGGTTCTCGAACATCCAGCTGTTGCCGGCGCTGTGGGTGATGACTTCGTAGAGCGCGGCGGCATCGACGCCTTCGCGCAGGCCCAGCGCCATGGCCTCGGCGGCCACGGCGATATGCACGCCGGCCAGCAGCTGGTTGATGATCTTCACCTTGCTACCCGCGCCCGCGCTGTCGCCCAGGCGGTAGACCTTGGCGGCCATGGCGTCGAGCACGCCCGCGCAGGCCGCGTAGGCCTCGGGGCGGCCCGCCGTCATCATGGTCATCTGGCCGGCCGCGGCCCTGGCCGCGCCGCCCGAGATGGGCGCATCGAGGTAGTGCACACCCAGCGCCTGCAGCCGGGCTTCCAGCGCGATGGACCAGTTGGGGTCCACGGTGGAACACATCACGAAGACCGTGCCCGGGCGCAGCGCCGCCGCGATGCCGCCCGCGCCGAACAGCACGGCCTCGGTCTGCTGGGCGTTGACGACCACGCTGACGACGATGTCGCAGGCGGCGGCCATCTCGGCCAGCGTGGCGCAGGCCGTGCCGCCTGCGGCGGCGAAGCCCCGGGCCGCCTCGGGGCGGATGTCGTAGACATGCACATGGTGGCCGGCGCGGCGCAGGCTTTGCGCCATGCCCGCGCCCATGGCGCCCAGGCCGATCACGCCGACGGCGCGGGGGGGAAAGTTATTGTGCTTCATGGCTGGTGCGGGGTCAGGTCATCGCTGATGTAGGCGCGGACGATGCTGGCGAAATCGCCATCGCCCTGCAGGCCGAGCCGTTCGGCGCGGGTGGTGTCCCAGCGCCCCGGCCAGCTGCCGACGATGCGCTCGACCTTGTCGTCGGCCTGCCAGCGCACGCGGTCGGCCACCTCGCTGCCGGCCACCGCGCGCAGCGCCTGCACCATCTCGCCCGCGGTCACGGACACGCCGGGCAGGTTGATGGGGCGGCGGTCGGCCAGCGCGGCGGCATCGAGCTCGCAGCCCGCCACCAGCGCCTCGACCGCGCGGCGGGGCGACAGCAGCCACAGCCGCGTGCCCGGCGCCACCGGGCAGGTGGCGGTCTCGCCGTTGAGCGGTTCCCGGATGATGCCGCTGGCAAACGACGAGGCGGCCGCGTTGGGCTGACCCGGCCGCACGCTGATGGTGGGCAGGCGCAGCACGCGGCCGTCGACAAAGCCGCGCCGCGTGTAGTCGGCCAGCAGCAGCTCGGCGATGGCTTTTTGCGTGCCGTAGGAGGACTGCGGGTTGAGCGCGGTGTCGTCCATCACGGTGCCGGGCAGCTGGCCGCCATAGACGGCCACCGAGCTGGTGAACACCACGCGCGGCCGGTGGCCCAGCGCGCGGCAGGTGTCCAGCAGCGCGCGCGAGGCGTCGAGGTTGATGTGCATGCCCAGGTCGAAATCGGCCTCGGCCTGGCCGCTGACCACCGCCGCCAGGTGGAAGATCGCGGCCGTGTCCGGCGCGATGGCGCCGCGCAGCACCTGCGGGTCGGCGATGTCGCCCACCAGCGAATGCGCGCGTGGATCGGTGATGGCGTCGTTGCGCGCCACGTCCAGCAGGTCGATGCGGGTGATGGCGCGGCGCTGGCCTTCGAGCGTCAACCCGCCCTGTTCGAGCAGCTTGGCGGCCAGGCGCTGGCCCAGGAATCCGGCGCCGCCGGTGATCAGTACTTTCATGGGGTCGGTGTGACAGAGGTTGAAGAAGCGGTCAGCGATTCACCATCCGGGCGGGCGTGAGCCACACCGCGATGGCCCCGATCAGCAGCACCGCGGCCAGCACGAACATGCCGGCCTGGGTGGATTGGGTCAGGTCCTTGAGGTAGCCGATCATGTAGGGGCTGGCGAAGCCGGCCAGGTTGCCCACCGAGTTGACGATGGCGATGCCCGCGGCCGCCGCGGTGCCGGTGAGAAAGGCCGTGGGCAGCGACCAGAACAGCGGGGCGCAGGTCAGCACGCCGGCAGCGGCCAGCGACAGGAACACCAGCGACGCGGCGGTGTTGTGGGCGAACAGGGCGGTCATCGCAAAGCCTGCAGCGCCCATCAGCGCGGGCACGATCAGGTGCCAGCGGCGCTCGCGGCGGCGGTCGGCGCTGTGGCCCAGCAGGTTCATCACCACGATGGCGCACAGGAAGGGAATGGCGCTGAGCAGGCCGATATTGAGCGCGCCCGTGACGCCGGTGGACTTGATCAGCGTGGGCATCCAGAAGGTCAGCCCGTACTGGCCGGCGACGAAGGCGAAGTAGATCAGGCACATCCACCATACGCGCCGGTCGGCGAATACCGCCTTGAGCGAATGCCGCTGGCTGCCGGCCTGCTGCTGGTCGTGCTCGATCTCGCGCGCCAGCAGCTGCTTTTCCTCGTCGCTCAGCCACTTGGCGCTGGCGATGCCGTTGTCCAGGTAGAAGATGGTCGCCACGCCTATCAGCAGGGCCGGGATGGCCTCGATCAGGAACATCCACTGCCAGCCCGCCAGGCCATGGTCGCCGTGGAAGGCCTGCATGATCCAGCCCGACAGCGGGTTGCCGAAGATGCCGGCCACCGGAATCGCCGACATGAACAGCGCCACGATCTTCGCGCGCCGGTGGGCCGGGTACCAGTAGGTCAGGTACAGGATCACGCCGGGATAGAAACCCGCCTCGGCCAGGCCCAGCAAGAAGCGCAGGATGTAAAAGCCCGTCGGCGTCTCCACGAACATGAACAGGGCCGACAGCATGCCCCAGGTGAGCATGATGCGCGCGATCCAGATGCGCGCGCCCAGCTTGTGCATCAGCAGGTTGCTGGGCACCTCGAAGAGGAAGTAGCCGATGAAGAACACGCCCGCGCCCAGGCCGAACACGGTTTCGCTGAAGCCCAGGTCCTGCGACATCTGCAGCTTGGCGAAGCCCACGTTCACGCGGTCCAGGTAGGCGATCACATAGCACAGCATCAGAAAGGGTACCAGGCGCCAGAACACCTTGGCATAGGCGCGCGTGGTTGGCAGCGGCTCGGGCTGGCCGGTGGCCGGCGCGGTGCCGGCCGCGATGGGAAGGGCGGTCATGGAAAGTCTCCGAAAAAAAGTGCCGCAAAAGTGCCGTGACTGCGGCGGCGGTGGCTGTAGCGGTGGCCATCGTGGCGCGGCCTGCGCATTAGTTTTCATGTGATATTGTTATCATACAAATTGTACGGCGCGGCAAAGATAGGTAAAAACCCTTGTAGGCGTGCCTGGAGTGCCGGGGCCGGCCGGGGCCGGGCGCGTCAGCGCCTGGGGTTGAGTATGTCCTGCGCCAGGCGCTGGCCGTCCTGCTGCCAGAAGCTGGCGTCGGCGCTGCGGATGCGGGCGATCGCGTTGTTCATGTGGCTGGCCACGGCGGCGCGGGCCGCCGCTGCGTCGCCAGCGGCAACCGCCTCGAAGATGCGCAGGTGCTCCTGGTCGACCGCGGCCGCGAAATCATGCCGCCGCGCCTCGTTGGCGCGCGTCACGCGCATGGCGCTGAGCAGGAACTGCATCAGGTAGTCCCAGGTGCTGATCAGGAAGGGATTGCCGGCCGCCAGGGCGATGGAGCGGTGGAAAGCCATGTCCTCGTCCACGCCGTCGCGGCCCAGCTGCACGGCATCCGCCAGGCTCTGCATCGCCTGGCGGATGCGCTGCAGGTCCTGCGGGCTGCGGCGCAGCGCGGCCAGTTCGGCGAATTCGGACTCCAGCGCGCGGCGCACCTCGACGATCTGGATCACCGCCTCCTGGCTGGCGGAGGGCAGGCCGTCGAAGTTCAGCGGCTCGATGCCGACCGCCCTGACGTAGACGCCGCTGCCCTGGCGCGACTCGATCAGGTTGCGCGACTTCAGCCGCGACAGCGCCTCGCGCACCACGGTGCGGCTCACCGCCAGCTGCTGCACCAGCACCGCTTCGGTCGGCAGCTTCTCGCCGGGCTGGAAGCGCCCGGCGCGGATCTGCGCCTCCAGTTGCTGGGCGACCTGGTCGGCCAGCTTGAGGCTGGGTTGAACGGCAGAGAAGGAAACCGTCATGGCTGGGCGTGGGGCGATATGGACAGGCTGGGCGCCCCATTGTCTCAGAATGCGCGGCCGCTTTGCCGCTAAAAAGCATAGCTGCTGGCGCTTGTACTACCTTTGTTTCAATATTAAATATATTCGAATTCATTGCAGTTAAAGCGCTATCTGCTATTGTTTTAAAATCATGTGCAAGGGAAAACCCTTGGTTTAATTGCTTCTTAAATTTGTATGATGACAATATCACATGAAAATTAATTCATCATAGATGAGGAGGCGAGGTCGTGTTCAGACGTGAATGCATTGTTGCGGGCCTGGCGGCAGCCGCCATGGCGCAGGCCCGGGGCCAGAGCTGGCCCGCAAGGCCGGTACGGCTGGTGGTGCCTTTTCCGCCCGGCGGGCTGATAGACCGCATGGCGCGCCTGCTGGCGCCGCGGCTGGCGCAAAGCCTGGGGCAGCCGGTGGTGATAGACAACAAGCCGGGCGCGGGCGGCAACCTGGGGGCGGCCGATGTGGCCCGCTCGGCGGCGGATGGCCAGGTGCTGCTGATGGCCTCGCCGCCGCTGACCATCAGCCCGGCGGTTTACAAGTCCCTGCCTGAGAGCGTGTTCAAAGTCTTTTCATAGTGCCCGCAAGGCAGCAAAAGGCCGCAATCTAGGCGCACGCCGCAGCCCATGCTCACTGCCTGGGCAAGGTGGGCAACGACGAGTGCGGCTTTTTGCTGCCTTGCCCGAAGGGTTGCCGGGCAAAAGCCGCGTCTGCGGCGTTGCCCGTCCTCGCCGGGCGCCAGCCCGGCTTGCGGCGTGCGCCTTGCATCCACGGCCTTTGCCCGGCAACGGGCATCATGAAAAGACTTTGAACACGCTCTTGCCAGCCACGGCAGATCGAGCCGGTGGCGCTGCTGGGCCGGGTGCAGAACGTGCTGCTGGTGCATGCACGCAGCCCGCTGCACACGGTGGCGCAGCTCGGCGAGGCGGCCGGGGCCAGGCCCGGGCAGCTGAACTACGGCTCCAACGGCAACGGCACCTCGCTGCACCTGTGCATGGAGCTGTACAAGAGCATCAGCGGCGCGCAGATCACCCATGTGCCGTACCGCGGCGCGGCCGGCGCGATGACGGCGCTGCTGGCCGGCGAGGTGGATGCGATGTTCGACAACCTGCCGGCGGCGCTGGCGCACATCCGCGCGGGCTCGGTGCGCGCGCTGGCGGTCGCGGCGCGCGAGCGCAGCGCGGCCCTGCCCGAGGTGCCGACCATGATCGAGGCCGGCGTGCCGGGCTTCGACGTGACGGCCTGGTTCGGCATCGCCGCGCCTGCCGGGCTGCCGGCCGCGGTGGCTGAGCGGCTGCGCCAGGTATTGGCCGATTCGGTTGCGGCGCCCGAGATCGTCTCGGCCATGCAGGCCCAGGGCGCGGAGCCCCATCTGCTGCAGCAGGCGGCGCTGCGCCAGTTCTGGCGCGACGACGCCGCCCGCTGGAATGCGCTGGCCGCCAAGGCCGGCATCGCGCTGGATTGAGTGCTTGAAGGGGCGCGGCGCGGGCCGTCAGCCCGGGGCCGGGTCGGCGTCGAACCGCGCCTGGCCTTGCGTGGCGCTGCTGATGCCGGCGCGCAGCGCGGCGCGCTCGCGGTCGTTCACGCGCAGCAGCAGGTGCACGTCGGCTGCGTGCCGCACTTCGAGGATCTCGGCCCCCGCCTCGGCCGCCAGCCTGCGCACCAGGCCCTCGTGCGGGTAGGCGAAGCGGCAGCCCAGCTCGCTGAACGACTGCACCGGCAGCTTCTCGGCCGCCAGCAGCGCCTGCGCCACCGCATCGGTATAGGCGCGCACCAGCCCGCCCGCGCCCAGCTTCACGCCGCCGTAGTAGCGCACCACGGTGGCCAGCACGTTCTGCAGATCCTGGTGGCGCAGCACGTTCAGCATCGGCCGCCCGGCGGTGCCGCTGGGCTCACCGTCGTCATTGGCGGCGCCGTCGCTGCCGGCCAGCAGTGCCCAGCAGACATGGGTGGCGCCGGGGTGTTCGGCGCGCAGCGCATCCACGATCTCCTGCGCATGCGGGCGGCCGCGCACCGGCTGCACGCAGCCAATGAAGCGGCTCTTCTTGATGGTCAATTCGCTGTGGACGGGGTGCGCGATGGAAAAGGGCATGCGGGGAAGCAAATTCTTGCAACTGGCGGGTCAACGATTTGGCTTTGTCATGCGTTATACACATGGCCCTGTTTCAATAGCGGGGCGGACAGGTTGCACAGCCGGAGCAAGACATCTTACCCAGCAATCGAGTGGCAAAAGCTCACCTGTCCGGAAGTTCGTTGCCATTCGATCGCGCATTACTTTCGGAGCAGCCATGCAGTCCCACCGCCTCATCGCCGACGATGCCCTGAACGATCATGAATTTGGCCGCTCCGGCATGGAGCCTCCGAGCTATGCGATCCAGATGCTGCCGCCGGCCGAGTGGGGCGATCCGGCCAACGACAGCAACGCCTATGTCGACCTCGCGCAGCGCGTGCGCGAAGGCGGCGAGTGGTAGACACCCGCCGCTGCATCTGAATCGGCGCCCGGTGCTGCACCCGGCGCCGATTGGCTTTATAGCCTACGGGTATACCCGTGCGCCCACATCAAAGCGGGCATGCCGCTAAACTATTGGCCCTCCTGCCTGTGCCCTTTTTGTGCCGGTCCGCGCGCTTGTGCGCCCACTCTTGCCTGATCCCTTTGCGATCCCTTTGCCATGAGCGCTCCCATCGATGTCTCCTTTTTCGAGCGCGCCGCCAAGCCGCTGACCAGCTACCGCCCGTACTGGGCCAAGCGCTTTGGCAGCGCACCATTCTTGCCCATGAGCCGGGCCGAGATGGACCAGCTCGGCTGGGACAGCTGCGACATCATCCTGGTGACGGGCGACGCCTATGTCGACCATCCCAGCTTCGGCATGTCGGTGATCGGCCGGGTGCTGGAGGCGCAGGGCTTTCGCGTGGGCATCATCGCCCAGCCCGACTGGCAAAGCGCCGAGGCCTTCAAGGCCCTGGGCCGGCCCAACCTGTTCTGGGGCGTGACCGCGGGCAACATGGATTCCATGATCAACCGCTACACGGCCGACCGCAAGATCCGCTCGGATGACGCCTACACGCCGGGCGATGTGGGCGGCAAGCGGCCCGACCGTGCGGCCATCGTCTACAGCCAGCGCTGCCGCGAGGCCTACAAGGACGTGCCCATCGTGCTCGGCGGCATCGAGGGCAGCCTGCGCCGCATCGCCCACTACGACTACTGGAGCGACAAGGTGCGCCGCTCCATCGTGGTGGACAGCAAGTGCGACATCCTGCTGTACGGCAACGCCGAGCGCGCGCTGGTCGAGGTGGCGCACCGCATCGCGGCGCGCGAGCCGGTGGAAAGCATCACCGATGTGCGCGGCACCGCCTTCATCCGCCGGCATTCGGATGCGAGCTGGTACGAGCTCGACTCCACCACGGTGGATGAGCCCGGCGTGGTCGAGCCGCACCTCAACCCCTACATGACCACCAGCGAGCAGGCCGAGGCCCAGGGCCAGACCTGCTCCAAGGACGAGGTCGGCGCCGCCACGGTGACCGACGTGCAGCCGATTCAGTTCGTGCCCCATCTTTCGCTGCGCGCCAAGGGCAAGCAGCCGCCGCGCGACAAGACGGTGATCCGCCTGCCCAGCTACGAGCAGGTCAAGGGCGACGCCATCCTCTACGCCCATGCCAACCGCGTGCTGCACCTGGAGACCAACCCCGGCAATGCCCGTGCGCTGGTGCAGGCGCATGGCGAGGGCGCCACGGCGCGCGACGTGTGGCTGAACCCGCCGCCGATCCCGCTGACCACCGCCGAGATGGACTGGGTTTTCGGCCTGCCCTATGCGCGCAGCCCGCACCCGAGCTATGCCGACCAGAGCGGCAGCCACGACGGCGCGACCAAGATCCCGGCCTGGGAGATGATCCGCACCTCGGTCAACATCATGCGCGGTTGCTTTGGCGGCTGCACCTTCTGCTCCATCACCGAGCACGAGGGCCGCATCATCCAGAGCCGTTCCGAGGACTCCATCATCCAGGAGCTCGAGGACATCCGCGACAAGGTCAAGGGCTTCACCGGCACCATCTCCGACCTGGGCGGCCCCACCGCCAACATGTACCGCCTGGGCTGCAAGAGCCCCGCGATCGAAGCCGCCTGCCGCAAGCCCAGCTGCGTCTTCCCCGGCATCTGCCAGAACCTGCACACCGACCACGGCCCGCTGATCAAGATCTACCGCCGCGCGCGCAAGCTGCCCGGCATCAAGAAGATCCTGATCGGCTCGGGCCTGCGCTACGACCTGGCGGTGAAGTCGCCCGAATACGTGCGCGAGCTGGTGCAGCACCATGTGGGCGGCTATCTCAAGATCGCGCCCGAGCACACCGAGTCCGGCCCGCTGGCCAAGATGATGAAGCCCGGCATCGGCAGCTACGACCGCTTCAAGCAGCTGTTCGAGAAGTTCAGCGAAGAGGCGGGCAAGAAGCAGTACCTGATTCCGTACTTCATCGCCGCCCACCCCGGCACCAGCGACGAGGACATGATGAACCTCGCCATCTGGCTCAAGAAGAACGGTTTTCGCGCCGACCAGGTGCAGACCTTCTACCCCAGCCCCATGGCTACCGCCACCGCCATGTACCACTCGGGCCGCAACCCCTTGACCCGCGTGCGCCGCCAGATGCGCGATGCACAGGACGAGAGCGTGGACATCGTGCGCGGCGAAAAGCGCCGCCGCCTGCACAAGGCGTTCCTGCGCTACCACGACCCGAACAACTGGCCGCTGCTGCGCGAGGCGCTCAAGGCCATGGGCCGCTCCGACCTGATCGGCAACGGCAAGCACCACCTGATCCCCACCTTCCAGCCGCTGGTGGATGGCGGCTACCAGAGCGCGCGCAAGAAGAACAGCACGCCCGGCGCGGCGAAGTCCAGAGGGAGTGGCCAGGCCTACGCCATCAACAAGGACGGCAAGCCGGTGGCGCTGGCGCCCCGGCGCCCCTCGCAGGAGCCGGCCGGCGACGTGCGTTTTCGCCGCGAGCAGCCCAAGCCCGGGCAGATCCTGACCCAGCACACCGGCCTGCCGCCAAGGGCTGGCGTCAAGGGGCGCAGGAAGTAGCGCCTGTCATCCAGGTGCGCCTGCGGGCCGTTGCGGGCGGGGCGGATTGCCGATAATGCGCCATCCATCGGAAAAAGGAGAACTCCATGAGCCAAGCAGCGCGCCCGTTCAGGGTGCTGGGCATGCAGCAGGTCGCCATCGGCGGCACCGACAAGAATCGCCTCAAGCGCCTGTGGGTCGATATGCTGGGCCTGGCCCAGACCGGCACCTTCCAGAGCGAACGCGAAAACGTCGACGAGGACATCCTCGCCATGGGGCGGGGCGCGCATACGGTCGAGGTGGACATCATGCAGCCCTTCGACATGGACAAGAAGCCCGCGGTGCATGCCACGCCGCTGAACCACATCGGCCTGTGGATCGACGACCTGCCCAAGGCGGTGGAGTGGCTCGGCGCCCAGGGCGTGCGCTTTGCGCCCGGCGGCATCCGCAAGGGCGCGGCGGGCTACGACATCTGCTTTCTGCACCCCAAGGGCAATGACGAGTTCCCGGTCTCGGGCGAGGGCGTGCTGATCGAGCTGGTGCAGGCGCCGCCCGAGGTGATCGCGGCGCTGGGCTGAGCGATGGCGCCCGGCCAGACGATCATCCCGGTGCTGCGCAGCTTTGACCAGCGCAAGGCCGAGGAGTTCTACTTCGGCTTCCTGGGCTTCGCGCAGGACTGGCAGCACCGCTTCGAGCCGGCGCTGCCGCTGTACCAGCAGATCAGCCGGGAATGGGGCGGGCTGCGCTATGTGCTGCACCTGTCGGAGCACCACGGCGATGCCTGCCCGGGCGCCAATGTGCGCCTGGCCTGCCCGGATCTGCCGGCCTTGCAGCGCGAGCTGCAGGCCAGGCAGTACGGCTATGCCCGGCCGGGGCTGGAGCGCATGCCCTGGGGCATGCGCGAGCTGCGGCTCCACGATCCGTTCGGCAACAAGCTGGTGTTCTTCGAGGATGCCGATCCGGCCTGACTGGCTCGTTTTGCAACCTGGGTATCGCGAAAGGTAGGACGGTTGCGGGCACAATCACCGTTTCTCGACACTACGGAGCGACGATGAAGCCCCTGCAGTTCTACGACAAGCCAGTGCCGCCCGCCGTGGCCGGGCCCTGGACGATCGATGCAGTCCAGACCTTGCTGGAACTTCCATTCCTCGACCTGCTGCACCAGGCCCAGAGTGTGCACCGCCAGCACTGGCCCGAGGGCGATATCGAGCTGGCCACGCTGCTGTCGGTGAAGACCGGCGGCTGCCCCGAGAACTGCGGTTACTGCCCTCAATCGGCATCTTTTGATACCGGCGTGCAGGCCAACAAGCTGATGGCGGTGGACGAGGTGCGTCAGGCCGCGCAGGCCGCCAAGGATGCGGGCGCCACGCGCTTTTGCATGGGCGCCGCCTGGCGCGCGCCCAAGGACCGCGACATCGAGCGCGTGGCCGAGCTGATCGCCACCGTCAAGGACCTGGGCCTGCAGACCTGCGCCACGCTGGGCATGCTGCAGGCGCACCAGGCCGAGGCCCTGCGCGATGCCGGGCTGGACTACTACAACCACAATCTCGACACCGCGCCCGAGTACTACACCGACGTGGTCAGCACCCGCGCCTACCAGGATCGGCTCGACACCCTGGCCCATGTGCGTCAGGCGGGTATCAGCGTGTGCTGCGGCGGCATCGTGGGCATGGGCGAGGCGCCGGTGCACCGCGCCGGCCTGCTGGCGCAGCTGGCCAACCTCGATCCCTATCCCGAGTCGGTGCCGATCAACAGCCTGGTGCGCGTGCCGGGCACGCCGCTGGCCGACAGCGAACCGGTCGATCCGCTGGATTTCGTGCGCGTGATCGCGGTGGCGCGCATCCTGATGCCGCGGGCGCGCGTGCGCCTGTCGGCCGGCCGCCAGCAGCTCGGCGATGCGGTGCAGGCGCTGTGCTTCCTGGCCGGCGCCAACTCCATCTTCTATGGCGACAAGCTGCTGGTCACCGGCAACCCCGATGTGCAGGCCGACCGGCAGTTGCTGGACAAGCTCGGGCTGCGCGGCAGCGCCGCCGCTTAGCGAGGATTAGCGCTTGAGCGCCTGCAGCGCGCGCGCCGCCTCCAGCACCAGCGCGGGGCCGCGGTAGATCAGCCCGGTGTAGATCTGCACCACGTCGGCGCCGGCCTCGATCTTGCGCACCGCGTCGGCGCCGCTCAGGATGCCGCCCACGCCGATGATGGGAAAGCCCGCGCCCAGCTCGGCGCGCAGCTGGCGGATCACCGCGTTGCTGGCCTCGAGCACCGGCGCGCCCGAGAGGCCGCCGCTCTCCTCGGCATGCGCCAGGCCGGCCACCGCGTCGCGGGCGATGGTGGTGTTGGTGGCGATCACGCCGTCCATGCCATGGCGCTTGAGCGTGGCGGCAATCACCGCCACCTGCTCGGGCGTGAGGTCGGGCGCGATCTTCACGAACACCGGCTTGCGCCGGTCGTGCTGCGCGGCCAGCTGTTCGCGGCGCTCGGCCATCGCGCCCAGCAGCGCATCGAGCGCCGCGTCGCTTTGCAGCGCGCGCAGGTTCTTGGTGTTGGGCGAGCTGATGTTGACCGTGATGTAGTCCGCATGCGGGTAGACGCCGTCCAGGCACTGGAGGTAGTCGCTGGTGGCGTTCTCGATCGGCGTGGCGGCGTTCTTGCCGATGTTCAGGCCCAGCAGCAGCGGCTGGGGCTGCTGGCGAAAGCGCGCCTTGCGCACATTGGCGACAAAGGCGGCCAGCCCCTCGTTGTTGAAGCCCAGGCGGTTGATGAGCGCGTTCTTCTCGGGAATGCGGAACATGCGCGGCTTGGGATTGCCCGGCTGGGCCAGCGGCGTGACGGTGCCGACCTCGACGAAGCCGAAGCCCATGGCGCCCAGGCCGTCGATGCAGCGCGCGTTCTTGTCCAGCCCGGCGGCCAGGCCCACGCGGTTGGGAAACCGCAGGCCGGCGAGCGTCAGCGGATCGTGCACGCGCGGATTGCGCCAGGCGCAGGCCAGCGCGGAGTTCTGGCCCGAGGCCAGCAGGTTCATCGTCAGCTCGTGCGCGGATTCCGGCTCCATGCCGAAAAGCACGGTGCGGGCCAGGGAGTAGGGGATCAGGGACATGGGGATGGGATAATCACGGAGTTTGCCGATTTTCGCTGATAACCCTATGACTCAAGACGAACTCAAGGCCGAAGTGGGCCGCGCAGCCCTGCAATATGTGCAAGCCGGCGAGGTGGTGGGCGTGGGCACGGGCTCCACGGTCAACAAATTCATCGATGCGCTGGCCGCCATCAAGGAGCAGATCGCGGGCGCGGTCTCCAGCTCCGAGGCCAGCACCGAACGCCTGCGCGCCATCGGCGTGAAGGTGCTCGATGCCAACCAGGTCGAGCGCCTGTCGGTCTACATCGACGGCACCGACGAGATCGACGGCCGCGGCCACATGCTCAAGGGCGGCGGCGCGGCGCTCACGCGCGAAAAGATCGTCGCCGCGCTGGCCGATCGCTTCATCTGCATTGCCGATGCCTCCAAGCAGGTGCAGACGCTGGGGCGTTTTCCGCTGCCGGTGGAGGTGATCCCGATGGCCGCCGCGCAGATCGCGCGCCGCTTCGCGGCCAAGGGCGGCCAGGCGGTGCTGCGGCTGAAGGACGGCGCGCCGCTGGTCACCGACAACGGCCAGCACATCCTGGACGTGAGCGGCCTGGCCATCGCCGATCCGCTGGGCTTCGAATCCGAGGTCAACCAGTGGCCGGGCGTGGTGACGGTGGGCGTGTTCGCGCACCAGAAGGCCGCGGTCTGCCTGCTGGGCACCGAGCAGGGCGTGCAGACGCTGGAGTTCTGAAAAGCATAGCTGCAAGCGCTTGCTGCACAAGGTTTTCAAATAGTTTTATATCTGAAAACCTTATGGGGTAGGTGCTAGCAGCTATCTTTTTATGAGGTGCTCTTGGCTTGGGCTATTTCCAGGCCGCAAGAAACGCCAGCAGCACCTTGGCCGAGTTGTCGGCCGCGAGCTGCATGAAGGTGCTCATCTCGTTCTCGCCCTCGCCGCCGCCGGCCAGGTCGCTGAGCGAGCGGAAGGCGATGTAGGGCACGCTGTTGCTGTAGGCCACCATGGCGACCGCGGCGGTCTCCATGTCGAGCACATTGGCCTGGAAGGTCTGGTAGGTGTATTCGCGGTAGGCCTTGTTGTCCATGAAGGCCTGGCCCGAGACGCCGTTGCCGCCGACCACCAGGCGCGGCGGGTGGCTCAGGCAGTGGCCCGCGGCGCAGTGCTGCAGCGGCACCTGGGCCACCTGGCGCGCGGTGGCCAGCAGGCCGGGGTCGGCCTCGAACCAGAAGCGGCGCGTGGGCTGGGGCTGGGCGGCGCTGCGCACTTCGACCGGGCGCGGGTACAGCATGCCGAATGGCGGGAAGGTGGCGTCCTTCATCCGCGCGGGCGGGCTGAAGCGGCCCGGCGCGCTCTCGCGCGCCATCAGCACCTCCAGGTACTGGCCCCATTGCTGCGGCACCGCCACGTCGCCGATGTGCAGCCCGGGATTCACGCCGCCGGCGATGCCGGAGAACACGATGTGCGAGACCTTGAAGCGGTCGAGCACCAGCTGGGTGTTCATGGCCGCATTGGTCATGCTGATGCCCGAGAGGAACAGCACCACGTTCTTGCCCTGCAGCGTGCCGGTGGTGAATTCCACGCCGTTGACGCGGTACTGCCGCGCGCCCTGCACCTGGCCGAGCAGCAGCGCCAGCTCGGGCTGGAAGGCGGAGACCACGGCCACGCGCGGCGTGGCGTCGAGGCGCGCGCCATCGGCGGGAGCCGTGGCGCAGCCGCTCAGCGCGAGGGCCAGCGCGGCCGCCCAGCCGGCCGTCTTGCGGCGCAGGGCTTGCACCATGCTCAGGCCGCTGCCGGCTCGGCCATGCCCTGGTGGCGCAGCAGGGCTTCGAGCTGCGGTTCGCGGCCGCGGAAGGCCTTGAACGACTCCATCGCCGGGCGGCTGCCGCCGGCTTCGAGGATGGCGTGCAGGTATTGCCGGCCGATGGCCGGGTCCACCACGTCGGCGCAGCCCTTGGCCTGGGCGGCTTCCTCGAAGGCGGCGAAGGCGTCGGCCGACAGCACCTCGGCCCACTTGTAGCTGTAGTAGCCGGCCGCATAGCCGCCCGAGAAGATGTGGGTGAAGGTGTTGGGCGTGCGGGTGAAGGCGGGCGAGGGCAGCACCGCCACCTGGCGGCGCACTTCGCCGAGCACGCCATAGACCGATGCGGCACTGATGCCGCTGCCATGCAGCTCGGTGTGGATGCGCATGTCGAACAGCGCGAATTCGATCTGGCGCAGCGTCTGCATGCCCGACTGGAAGTTCTTCGCGGCGATCATCTTGTCGTAGAGCGCGCGCGGCAGCGGCTCGCCGCTGTCCACATGCGCGGTCATGTGGCGCAGTACCTCCCACTCCCAGCAGAAGTTCTCCATGAACTGGCTGGGCAGCTCGACCGCGTCCCATTCGACGCCGGCAATGCCCGAGACGTCGCGCTCGTTGACCTGGGTGAGCATGTGGTGCAGGCCATGGCCGAACTCGTGGAACAGCGTGATCACGTCGTCATGCGTGAGCAGCGGCGGCTTGCCCGCCACGCCGGCGGCGAAGTTGCACACCAGGTGCGCGATGGGCGTCTGCAGCTGGCCGTTGTCGGGGCGCAGCCAGCGGGTGCGGGCGTCGTCCATCCAGGCGCCGCCGCGCTTGCCGCTGCGCGCGGGCGGGTCGAGGTAGAACTGCGCCAGCAGCTGGCCCTGGCGCTCGATGCGGTAGAACTCGACGGCCGGGTTCCAGACCGGTGCCCGGTCGCGGCGGATCTGGATGTCGAACAGCGTCTCGGCGATCTGGAACAGCCCGGCCAGTACCTTGGGCGCGGTGAAGTACTGCTTGACTTCCTGCTCGCTGAAGGCGTAGCGCGCCTCCTTGAGTTTTTCGCCGATATAGCTCCAGTCCCAGGGCTGGGGATCGGCCAGGCCGAGCTCGGCGCGGGCGAATTCGCGCAGGTCGTGCACGTCTTTCTCGCCATGGGGCCTGGCCTTGGCGGCCAGCTCCTGCAGGAAGCCCTGCACCTGCGGGGCCGACTGGGCCATCTTGGGCGCGAGCGAGAGTTCACCGAAGTTGGGGTAGCCGAGCAGGCGGGCTTCTTCCTCGCGCATCCGCAGGATCTCGACGATCAGCGGCGTGTTGTCGAGTTTGGCGTCGCCCAGCTCGCTGGCGCGGGTGGTGTAGGCGCGGTAGAGCCTTTCGCGCAGCGCGCTGCTGGCGGCGAACTGCATCACCGGCAGGTAGCAGGGAAATTGCAGCGTGAGCTTGTAGCCGTTCTTGCCGTCGGCCTCGGCGGCGGCGCGCGCGGCGTTGATCACGTCCTGCGGCACGCCCTGCAGCTCATCGAGCTGGGCGTAGTAGGCGAAGCCGTCGGTGGCGTCGAGCGCGTTTTCGCTGAACTTCTGGCAGGTGGTGGCCATTTTTTCCTGCAGCTCGGCATAGCGCTCGCGGTCGGCGCCCTGCAGCTCCGCGCCCGAGAGCACGAAGTTGCGGATCGCATTCGCCAGCGCCTGCCTTTGCTCGGCGTTCAGGCTCGCGGGGTCTATGGCCTTGTACTTGGCGTACAGGCGCTCGTCGGCGCCCAGGCGGGTCCAGAACGCGGTGACCTTGGGCATCTGGGCGTTGTAGGCGGCGCGCAGCTCGGGCGTGTCGGCCACCGAGTTCAGGTGGCCCACCATGCCCCAGGCGCGGCCGAGCTTTTCGGTGGCCACGTCCAGCACCTGGGCGATGGCGCTCCACTGCGCCGGGAAGTCGGGCGCGGTCACCTTGGCGAGCGCCGCCTCGGATTCGGCGAGCAGGATGTCGACCGCCGGCGCGATGTGTTCGGGGCGAACCTGGTCGAACAGCGGAAGGCCGGAAAAATCGAGCAGGGGATTGGCGGCGAGGGCGGACAAGACGGGCTGGGCGGGCTGGAATTGGGTCATGGTGCCTGGTAGTTGGAGACGAATCGTCTGCTATCAACTTGCTTGCAGACTATAAATAATCAATGGTTCGCGCTGCACGCATCTTGATCGCAAACCGATTGTCGGGTCGCGCCATGGGCCTTTGCCGTGCCGAGTGCAAAGCATTGCATGGCGACTGCCGCGCCTGCGCCCCTGCCGCTCAGGCGGCGCGCTCGGCGGATTCCAGCGTGTTGACCAGCAGCATGGTGATGGTCATCGGGCCCACGCCGCCAGGCACCGGGGTGATGTAGCCGGCGACTTGCTTCACGCCGTCGAAATCCACGTCGCCGCAGAGCTTGCCCTCGTCGTTGCGGTTCATGCCCACGTCGATCACCACCGCGCCCGGCTTGCACATGTCGGCGGTAAGCACATTGCGCTTGCCCACCGCCGCGACCACGATGTCGGCCTGGCGCGTCATCGCCGCCAGGTCGGCCGTGCCGCTATGGGTGATGGTGACGGTGGCATTGGCCGCCAGCAGCATCATGGCCATGGGCTTGCCGACGATGTTGGAGCGGCCGATCACCACCGCGTGCTTGCCGCGCAGATCCTGCATGCCGATGGATTCGAGCATCTTCATGCAGCCGTAGGGCGTGCAGGCCTTGAAGCCGGCCTCGCCCACCATCAGCGCGCCGGCCGAGGCGACGTGAAAGCCGTCCACGTCCTTGGCGGGCGAGATGGTCTCGATCACCTTGTGGCCGTCGATATGCGCCGGCAGCGGCAGCTGCACCAGGATGCCGTGGATGCCGGGGTCGTTGTTCAGCGCCTCGACGCGGGCCAGCAGCTCGGCCTCGGTCATGGTGGCCTCGTACTTCTCCAGCACCGAGTAGAAGCCCACGTCCTCGCAGGCCTTGACCTTGTTGCGCACATAGACCTGGCTGGCGGGGTTGTCGCCGACCAGGATCACCGCCAGGCCGGGCGTGATTCCCCGGGCCTTCAGGCCTTTGGTGCGGGTCTTGACGTCGGCGCGCAGTTGGCGGGAGAGGGCGTTGCCATCGATGAGTTGTGCGGTCATGTAGAGCCTTGAATGAAAAATGCGCTGTACCGTAGATGGTATCAGCGCATGATGCTATGAAATTAGTAGATGTTCGTGGCTTCAGGCCTTGGCGGCGGCGCCGCCCAGCGCGATCTTGAGCAGGTCGGCCACGGTGTTGGCGTTGAGCTTTTCCATGATGTTGGCGCGGTGCGCCTCCACGGTCTTGATGCTGATGCCCAGGTCGTCGGCGATCTGCTTGTTCAGCCGCCCGGCGACGATGCGCTCCAGCACCTGCGATTCGCGCCCGGTGAGCTTGGCCAGCAGCGCATCGCGGCTGGCGGCCTGCTGGTGGCCGGCGAAGGCTTCGCGCGCCTTGTCGAGCATGCGGTCCACCAGGGTGACCAGCGCGGCCTCGTCGAAGGGTTTCTGGATGAAATCCAGCGCGCCCTTCTTCATGGTGTCCACCGCCATGGGCACATCGCCGTGGCCGGTGATGAAGACGATGGGCAGCGGGGATTTGTTCTCGATCAGCCGGTCCTGCAGCTCCAGACCGCTCATGCCGCCCATGCGGATGTCGGCGATCAGGCAGGCGACTTCGCGGGGGTCGTAGCGCGCCAGAAAGGATTCGGCCGATTCAAAGCAGCGCACCCGGTAATCCTTGCCTTCCAGCAGCCACTGCAGCGAGTCGCGGACTGCCTCGTCGTCATCCACTACGTAAACGGTGCCCTTCTTCGGGATCAAGCTCATGCACTATTCCTTCAGACTAGTTTCCCACGGGGAGCCAGAAGCTGAACCGGCAACCCGTGATGTCGCCGCCATTGTAGAGGTTATCGGCCTGCATCCGGCCGTGGTGGGACTCGACAATGCTGCGGCACAGGTTCAGCCCTATGCCCATGCCTTCGCTCTTGGTGGAGAAGAAGGCCTGGAAGAGGCGATCCAGCACTTCGGGCGAGAGGCCCCGCCCGGTGTCCTGGACGGAAAACTCTATCACATCGGCGCCATTGATTTTCTTGGGCACCACGCGCAGCTCCACCAGGCGCTGGTGCGGCGGGCGGCTGGCGTTGGCGATGGACTCGGCGCTGTTCTTCATCAAATTGATCAGCACCTGCTCGATCAGGATGCTGTCGGCCATGATGCGCGGCAGGCGCGCGGCGATGTGGTGGGTGAGGCGCACGTTGTGGCGCTTGAGCTCGATGTTGGCCAGCTCCAGCGCCTCGCCGACGATCTCGGCCACGTCGGACGAGGTGCGGTTGGGCTCGCTGCGCTTGACGAAGGAGCGGATGCGGTGGATCACCTGGCCGGCGCGCTGCGCCTGGTGCGCGGTCTTCTCCAGCGCGCCGAGCAGGGTCTCCTCGGTCATCTGGCCGTTCTTCACGCGCGAGATGATGCCGCTGCAATAGTTGCTGATGGCCGACAGCGGCTGGTTCAGCTCGTGCGCCACGCTGGAGGCCATTTCGCCCATGGTGATGAGGCGGCTCGCGGTCTCGGCCTTCTCGGCCTGGCGCGCGGCCTGCTCCTGGGCCCGGCGACGCGCCGTGATGTCATTGGCGATCACCATCTGCGCCAGGCGCCCGTCCACCCAGTTGAGGTAGCGCGAGCGCACCTCCAGCCACTTGTCCAGCTCGGGCAGGTAGATCTCGGCGTTGCCGCTGACGCTGGCGGTGAGCGAGTCGCTGGGCAGGCCCATCAGCCCGTCCTCGTCGTCGGGGCCGCTGGGCGTGGCGGCGGGCAGCACGCCGGCCTGGGCCACCAGCTGCAGGTGGCCGGCGGTCTGCGAGCCGAACCACTGGCGGTAGAGCTTGTTGGCGAACAGCAGCTCGGAGCTGCCCAGCGGCGCCACCGAGACCGAGGCGTCCAGCGCCTCCAGCACGATGGTGAAGCGCTCGTACGAGGCCGAGAGCTGCTCGCGGATGCGGTTGGGCTCGGTGATGTCGGTCATCGAGGTCATCCAGCCGGTCTGGCGGCCGTGGCCGTCGATCAGCGGCGAGACATAGAGCCGCGCCTCGAAGGTGCTGCCGTTCTTGCGCTTGACCCGCAGCTGGAAGCCCCCGGGGATCACCTTGCCGCTCATCTCGTCGATCAGCATGTCGTGGTAGGTGCTGTGGTCGCCCTCGGGCCAGTAGGGGTAGGGCGGGGTCTGGCCGACCAGATCCCGCTCGCTCCAGCCCGTCATCTGGCAGAACGCGGCGTTCACATAGGTGATGCGGCCGTGCAGGTCCAGCGCGCGCATGCCGGTGAGGATGGAGTTCTCCATCGCGCGGCGGAAATTGATCTCGTTTTGCAGCGCGGCCTGGGTGCGGATGCGCCGGCGCGTGTGCCGCCAGGTGGCCACCAGCAGCCAGGCGGTCATCAGGCTGAGCACGCCCACCACCCAGAACAGGCCGTTGCCGACCAGCCCCAGCGAGGTGCGGTAGGCCTGGGCGCGCAGGATCAGGCCGTTGCCCACCGGCAATACCCGCACCTCGTAGTGGTTGGGCGCGGCGCGCCAGGGCAGCAGCTGGCCCGCGGCGCGGCGCGACAGCGCGGTGCCGGCGATGATGTGGCCCTGCGCATCCAGCATGGTGACCGCGTAGCGCGCCAGCACCTCGGTGGGCGTGGCATAGCGCAGCAGGTTGTCGATCGAGAATTCGGCCAGCACCACGCCGGAAAAGCGTCCCTGGTCCGAGATCGGCACCTCCAGCAGCAGCATGGGCGCCGCGTTCGGCGCCACCATGGGCTGCGAATACATGGGCTGCTGGGTGTTGCGCGTGAGCTCGAACAGGTCGAGCACCTCTTTCTTGCGCACGATCTCGCCCACCGTCAGCAGCTCGCTGGCGGCCACGCTGGGGCCGAACTGCGTGGCCTTGACCTGGCGCTTGTTGTCGAGCCAGCTCAGCGCCTGCAGCTCGGCGTACTGGCTGATCAGCGTGTCGGCGCGGTCGACGAAGCCGTTTTTCTCGATGTCCTGGTTGCTCAGGTCGCGCGCCAGCCGCAGCACCTGGTCCTGGCGCTCCAGCAGGCGCAGCCCGATGCGCTGCTGGGCGTATTCCATGTCGCGGCGCAGCGCGTCGTACTCGCGCTCCAGCTCTTCCGAGCGCAGGTACCAGAACACCGCCAGCATGGCAATCAAGAACAGCACCACCGCCACCAGCGGCGCCGCCATGGCCACGCGGTCCTGGCGCGATGGCGAGAGCCCGCGCCACCAGGTGCGCCACCAGGGCGTGCGGGGCGCGGCCGAAAGGTCAACTGCGGCAGTGGGTTTTTCCGGCGGGTTCATGGCCGCAAGTGTAGATGAGCGGCGAATCCGCGCCAGCCAGCGTGGCGCATTGAAACTCTGTTCTTCATTGTGCGAGCGCAACAAAATTTCATATTATAAAAATCAAAATCGCTATTTGAAATTTAACGGAACTGTGCGAAACTCGCCTGCATCCCCTAGTTTTCGATGTAACACTTAAGGTGAAAAGGAGACGTGCAAGATGTCTAGTCAGCCCGAGCAAAACCCCCAGGCCCAAGCGCCTCGTACGGATGATCAGGAAACTCGTGAATGGATGGACGCGCTGTCCGCGGTGATCGACCGCGAAGGCGCGGAATATGCCCATGCGCTGCTGGAGGAGCTGCTTGAGCACGCCCGCCAGAGCAGCGTGGACATGCCGTTCTCGGCCACCACCGGCTACGTCAACACCATCGAGCCTGGCCAGGAGGCGCGCTGCCCCGGCAACCTCGAGATCGAGCAGCGCCTGCGTGCCTACATGCGCTGGAACGCGATGGCGATGGTGGTCAAGGCCAACCGCATCCACCCGCCCGAAGGCGGCGACCTGGGCGGCCACATCGGCTCGTTCGCCTCGCTGGCCAACATGTTCGGCGCCGGCTTCAACCACTTCTGGCATGCCGAGAGCGAGAACCACGGCGGCGACTGCCTGTACATCCAGGGCCACGTCTCGCCCGGCATCTATGCCCGCGCCTACCTCGAAGGCCGCATCTCCGAAGAGCAGCTGCTGAACTTCCGCCAGGAGGTGGACGGCAAGGGCGTCTCCAGCTACCCGCACCCCAAGCTGATGCCAAATTTCTGGCAGTTCCCCACGGTGTCCATGGGCCTGGGCCCGCTGATGGCGATCTACCAGGCGCGCTTCCTCAAGTATCTGCATGCCCGCGGCATCGCCAACACCGAGAACCGCAAGGTCTGGGTGTTCTGCGGCGACGGCGAGATGGACGAGCCGGAATCGCTGGGCGCGATCAGCCTGGCGGCGCGCGAGAACCTCGACAACCTGGTCTTCGTCATCAACTGCAACCTGCAGCGCCTGGACGGCCCGGTGCGCGGCAACGGCAAGATCATCCAGGAGCTGGAAGGCGAATTCCGCGGCGCCGGCTGGAGCGTCATCAAGCTGCTGTGGGGCAAGGGCTGGGACGAGCTGCTGGCCAAGGACAAGGACGGCGCGCTGCGCAAGCTGATGATGGACGTGAACGACGGCGACTACCAGTCGTTCAAGGCCAATGACGGCGCCTACGTGCGCAAGCACTTCTTCGGCCGCGATCCGCGCACGCTGAAGATGGTCGAGCACATGAGCGACGACGAGATCTGGAACCTGCGCCGCGGCGGCCACGATGCGCAGAAGGTCTACGCGGCCTTCCACGAAGCCAACAACGCCAAGGGCCAGCCCACGGTGCTGCTGGTCAAGACCGTCAAGGGCTTCGGCATGGGCAAGGTGGGCGAGGGCAAGAACAACGTGCACCAGACCAAGAAGCTGGACGACGACGCGATCCGCGAGTTCCGCGACCGCTTCAACATCCCGATCCCCGACAGCCAGCTGGCCGAGCTCCCGTTCTACAAGCCGGCCGACGACACGCCGGAGATGAAGTACCTGCACGAGCGCCGCAAGGCGCTGGGCGGCTACCTGCCGCACCGCCGCGAAAAGGCCGACGAGCAGTTCACCGCGCCCGCGCTCGATACCTTCAAGGCCGTGCTCGAGCCCACGCCCGAGGGTCGCGAGATCTCGACCACGCAGGCCTATGTGCGCTTTTTGACCCAGCTGCTGCGCGACAAGGCCATCGGCCCGCGCGTGGTGCCCATCCTGGTGGACGAGGCCCGCACCTTCGGTATGGAAGGCCTGTTCCGCCAGATCGGCATCTACAACCCCCATGGCCAGCAGTACACCCCGGTCGACAAGGACCAGGTGATGTACTACAAGGAGGACAAGGCAGGCCAGATCCTGCAGGAAGGCATCAACGAGGCGGGCGGCATGTCCAGCTGGATTGCTGCGGCAACCAGCTACAGCCACAGCAACCGCGTCATGATCCCGTTCTACATCTACTACTCGATGTTCGGGTTCCAGCGCATCGGCGACCTGGCCTGGGCGGCCGGCGACCTGCAGGCGCGCGGCTTCCTGCTGGGCGGCACCTCGGGGCGCACCACGCTCAACGGCGAAGGCCTGCAGCACGAGGACGGCCACAGCCACATCCTGGCCAACACCATCCCGAACTGCATCTCGTACGACCCGACCTTCGCGCACGAGGTGGCGGTGATCATGCAGGACGGCCTGCGCCGCATGGTGCAGAACCAGGAAAACGTCTTCTACTACATCTCGCTGCTGAACGAGAACTACGCGATGCCCGGCCTCACGCCCGGCACCGAGGAGCAGATCCTCAAGGGCATGTACCTGTCCAAGGCCGGCGGCGACGCCAAGGAGCGCGTGCAGCTGCTGGGCTCGGGCACCATCCTGCGCGAATCGTTCTTCGCCCAGGAGCTGCTGGAGAAGGACTGGGGCATTGCCGCCGATGTGTGGAGCTGCCCGAGCTTCAACGAGCTGACCCGCGACGGCCAGGACGCCGAGCGCTGGAACATGCTGCACCCGCTGGAGACCCCGCGCGTGCCGTTCGTGACCCAGCAGCTGGCCAAGAGCAGCGGCCCGGTGATCGCCTCGACCGACTACATGAAGGCCTATGCGGAGCAGATCCGTCCCTTCATCCCCGAAGGCCGCCAGTACAAGGTGCTGGGCACCGACGGTTTCGGCCGCTCGGACTTCCGCCGCAAGCTGCGCGAGCATTTCGAGGTGGACCGCCACTACATCGTGGTGGCCGCGCTGACTTGCCTGGCCAAGGAAGGCAAGCTGCCGGCGCAGAAGGTGGCCGAGGCCATCGCCAAGTACGGCATCCAGGCCGACAAGATCAACCCGCTGTATGCCTGATCGCTAGGAGACAAGACAATGGCATTGATTGACATTCAGGTTCCCGATATCGGTGACTTCGCGGAAGTGGGCGTGATCGAGCTGCTGGTCAACGTGGGCGATACGGTGGCCCAGGAGCAGTCGCTGATCACGGTGGAGTCGGACAAGGCGTCGATGGAAATCCCGTCCAGCCATGCTGGCGTGATCAAGGAAATTCTGGTCAAGATCGGCGACAAGGTATCCGAAGGCTCGGTGATCGTGAAGCTGGAGGCCGCGGGCGAAGCCGCGGCGCCCGCCGCAGCGCCCGCGCCCGCCGCAGCAGCTCCGGCACCCGCGCCGGCCGCCGCTGCGCCCGCAGCCGCCGCCGGCCCGCTGGACATCAAGGTGCCCGACATCGGCGACTTCAAGGATGTGGCCGTGATCGAGCTGCTGGTCAAGGTGGGCGACACCGTGACGGCCGAGCAGTCGCTGTTCACCGTTGAATCCGACAAGGCCTCGATGGAGATCCCGTCGCCGGCCGCCGGCACCATCACCGCGCTGACGCTGAAGATCGGCGACAAGGTCAACGTGGGCGACGTGGTCGGCCAGATGAGCGCCCAGGGCGTGGCCGCGGCTGCGGCTGCAGCCGCCCCGGCACCTGCACCGGCCGCCGCCGCACCGGCTGCCGCTCCCGCAGCGGCTGCGGCCCAGGCCGCGGCTGCCCCGGTGGCCGCCGCAGCCGTGCCCGCGCACAATCCCACGGTGGCGCCTTCGGGCCAGCTGCCGCATGCCTCGCCGTCGGTGCGCAAGTTCGCCCGCGAGCTGGGCGTGCCGCTGGAGGAAGTCAAGGGCTCCGGCCAGAAGGGCCGCATCACCGCCGAAGACATCCAGAGCTTCACCAAGCAGGTGATGGCGGGCGCGGTGCAGACCAAGGCCCAGGCCGCCAAGGCCCCGGCCGGTGGTGGCTCGGGCGTCGGCCTCGACCTGCTGCCCTGGCCCAAGGTGGATTTCGCCAAGTTCGGCCCCATCGAGCGCAAGGAGCTCTCGCGCATCAAGAAGATCAGCGGCGCGAACCTGACGCGCAACGCGATCATGATCCCGGCCGTCACCAACCACGACGACGCCGACATCACCGATCTCGAAGCCTTCCGCGTCTCCACCAACAAGGAGAACGAGAAGAGCGGCGTCAAGGTCACCATGCTCGCCTTCCTGATCAAGGCCAGCGTGGCCGCGCTCAAGAAGTTCCCCGAGTTCAACAGCTCGCTCGATGGCGACGCGCTGATCTACAAGCAGTACTACCACATCGGCTTCGCGGCCGACACGCCGAACGGCCTGGTCGTGCCGGTCATCAAGGACGCCGACAAGAAGGGCGTGCTGCAGATCAGCCAGGAAATGGGTGACCTCGCCAAGAAGGCCCGCGACGGCAAGCTCGGCCCGGCCGACATGAGCGGCGCCACCTTCACCATCTCGTCGCTGGGCGGCATCGGCGGGCGCTACTTCACGCCCATCATCAATGCGCCCGAAGTGGCCATCCTGGGCGTGTGCAAGAGCCAGACCGAACCCAAGTGGGACGGCAAGCAGTTCCAGCCGCGCCTGATGCTGCCGCTGTCGCTGACCTGGGACCACCGCGTGATCGACGGCGCCGCTGCCGCGCGCTTCAACGCCTTCCTGGGCCAGATCCTGGCCGACTTCCGCCGCGTGCTGCTCTGAAAGGAATACTGACATGGCAGTCATCGACATCAAGGTTCCCGATATTGGCGACTTTGCAGAAGTGGGCGTGATCGAGTTGCTGGTCAAGCCCGGCGACACCGTGGCCGTGGACCAGTCCCTGATCACCGTCGAGTCCGACAAGGCCTCGATGGAGATCCCGTCCAGCCATGCCGGCGTGGTCAAGGAGTTGAAGGTCAAGATCGGCGACAAGGTCAGCGAAGGCTCGGTGGTGCTGAGCCTCGAAGCCGCCGAAGGTGCGGCCGCTGCTGCGGCGCCCGCGCCGGCCCCGGCGCCCGCGCCGGCCC